>JABMNT010000194.1 GCA_013203595.1 Rhodospirillales bacterium | reverse complement strand
TTTCAGGTGGCCAGCGCCAGCGTATCGCCATTGCCCGGGCCCTCGCTCTGGAACCTGAAATCATCATCTGCGACGAAGCTGTTTCCGCCCTTGATGTATCGATCCAGGCACAAATCATCGATCTGCTTGCCGATCTGCGCGATGATTTCGGTTTGTCCTATCTGTTCATCGCTCATGATTTGCCGGTGATCCGGGACCTGGCGGATCGCGTGATCGTCATGAAGTCCGGACACATTGTCGAGCAGGGCACGGTCGAGCAGATTTTTGAAAATCCACAGGCTAAATACACCATCGATCTGCTCGCTGCCAACCCGATCCCTGATCCGGTGCGCATGGGAAAACGCAGGCAACGACGTGGCATTGGTGTGTAGGTACGGATTAACAGACGATTTTTTAGATAAGAGTAAATATGTCTTCCATCAAATATTTCCGTTGGCCGTTCGCGATTACCGTGGCCGGGCTGGCCCTGGCCTTTTACCTGGGGTTCATAGCCAGCGGCACCATCGCCGGTGCCATGCCCTATCTGCTGATCGGTGTGGTGCTTTCGATTCTGGAAATATCGCTGTCCTTCGACAATGCGATTGTAAACGCCAACACACTGAAAAAAATGTCGGCTCTCTGGCAACGCAGGTTTCTGACCTGGGGCATCCTGGTTGCCGTGTTCGGGATGCGAATCCTGTTTCCGCTGGTTATTGTTGCGGTGGCGGCAAAGATCAGCCCCTTTGAAGCGATCCAGCTGGCGGTCCAGCGCCCCGACGAATATGCCCGGATCATCGGTGACGCACACCTCTCCATATCCGCCTTTGGCGGGACCTTTCTGATGATGGTGGCGCTGACCTATTTTATCGATGAAGACAAGGATGTTGACTGGGTTCAGGTTCTGGAAATGCGCCTGCGCAAATGGTCATCGATCCGCGGGCTTGAGATTGCCGTGGTTCTTCTGGTGATTATGATATTTGCCTCGATCCTGCCGGAAACGGAGGCGGCAACGTTTATGTTTGCCGGCATGTTCGGGTTGCTGACGTTTTTAGGGGTCGAACTTGTCGGTCGTATTCTGGATGCCCCGGATGCGGTTCAGGGGACGGCGGCGCGCGGCGGTCTGGGCGCCTTTCTGTATCTTGAAGTCCTTGATGCCAGCTTTTCCTTTGACGGGGTGATCGGCGCTTTCGCCCTGACAACCAACCTGTTCCTGATTGCCATCGGTCTCGGCATTGGCGCCATGTACGTCCGCGCCATGACCGTATTGCTGGTGGAACGCGGCACCCTGGCGGAATTGCGTTACCTGGAACATGGGGCTTTCTATTCGATTCTGGCGCTTTCCGTGATCATGTTCGCGCAAACCCTGTTCCCTATCCCCGAACTGGTCACCGGCCTGATTGGTGCCGGTCTGATCGGCCTCGCCCTGCGGTCGTCGCTTCGCTATAACCGGGCGCGCAGCTAGGGCCCGGGGCCTGCCCCGGGCGGCAATCGGCCATGGACAGGATTACCGGCGAGTGCGATGATTCGGCAATGGGACCGACCGCTGAATTTTCGATGTTTGCAAACCAGCCAGGGCTGCGGTCCGGACCGGTCGCCTGGTTTCTGAACAGTGGGGATGCGTGGACAAGTCGCTGACCCTGCGCCAGATCGAGGTTATTCGGGCAGTCATGATCGCCGGCTCGATCGCCGGCGCGGCGCGCTTGCTGAATGTCTCGCAACCGGGCGTCAGCCGGACCATGAAGCATCTGGAATCCCTGCTCGATATTACCCTTTTTGCCCGCGAGGGCGGCCGCTACGTGCCCGCACCCGAGGCCCGTGACGTGTTCGTGCAATTGCAGGAAGTGCACCAGAAGCTGGAAAACCTGCAATTGTCGGTCAGCCAGCTGGGGCGTGGCCAGGACGTGGAACTGACGATCGGTTCGGTGCCCAGCATTGCCAATGTCATGGTGCCGCGCGCCGCCGCCCGCCTGAAACAGCGTTATCCCGATATCCGCATGAATATCGAGCTGCTGAAAATTGAAGAGACACTGGATTACCTGCTGCTTGGCCGCGGTGAAGCGGTCTGCATGAGCCATACCTTCGCGCATCGCTCGATCGAGTTCCGCCCCCTCGCCCAGGGCCATCTGATCTGCCTGGCGGAACGCTCCCATGCGCTGGCAAAATACCCGGCCGTCAGCGCCGAACAGATTGCCCGCTATCCGCTCATCGGGATCGATCCGAAGGACCCCTACGGCTCCATCCTTGCGGATATTTTCCGGGCCAAAAACATCGATTACGACATTGTCATCCGGGCCCGTTTCGGAACCACGGTCATGGCGCTGGTCAGGGAAAACCTGGGGATTGCCGTACTGGACAGTTTTTCCGTGGCCGGGATTACCGCCGATGACCCGAACCTGGTGGTGATCCCGTTTGCCCAACCGATCCATTTCCAGACCTATGTTGCCGTTCGCCGAGACCGGGAACTCAGCAGTTTCGCCAAGACCTTCATCACCCTTATCCGCCGGGAAATGCAGGAGACAGTACCGAAATGATCCCCCAGCCTCTATACCATTAAGTTATATATATCCTAATTAAAGGTATTTGAGTTAATTTGTGGCCCTGCCTATGGTGAACCAGTTCTGGCCGGGGTGAACGGGCGTCATCGAAAGGCCGGGAAATTACCTGAAGACGGTGCAGGCCTTGCATTTCTGTTGTTGTGGCAAGCGCTGTTTTCAGCTTGGTGAAAACCCGTAGCGGAAACCAGGGCACAGGAGGACAGGCCATTGATCCACACCACAAACAAGGTCCGGATCGCGGTTCTGGGGGCCGGTCTTATCGGCCGGCGCCATGCGGAACATGTCGCCGGGGAAGCCACGCTGGCGGCGATCGTCGATCCGGCAGAAGCGGCAACGACCGTCGCCCGGGACCTTGCGGTCCCCCTGTTCGCCAGTCTCGAGGCCCTGCTGGCCGTTGACAAACCGGACGGCCTGATCATCGCGACTCCCAATCAATTTCATTTGCCGCATGGTCTGCAAGCCATTGAGGCGGGCATCCCGGTGCTTATTGAAAAGCCCATTGCCGACAGCGTTGATGCCGCCGAACGTCTGGTGCAGGCCGCCGATGCGGCTGATGTGCCGGTTTTGGTGGGCCACCACCGCCGTCATAACCCGCTTGTGGACGAAGCAAAAAAAGCCATTGATGCGGGCCGGCTGGGCCGTGTTGTGGCCGCCCATACCACCTTCTGGGTGCACAAGCCGGCCGATTATTTTGATGTGGCCTGGCGCCGCCAACCCGGCGCCGGCCCGGTTTTTATCAATCTGATCCATGATGTCGATCTGCTGCGCTATTTCTGCGGCGACGTGGCCAGCGTGCAGGCGGTGGAATCAAACGCTGTGCGCGGCAACGCGGTTGAGGATACGGCGGTTATCCTGCTGAAGTTCAAAACCGGCGTGCTGGGCACCGTCAGCGTTTCCGATACCATCGCCGCACCCTGGAGCTGGGAGCTGAGCGCTGGCGAAAACCCCGCCTATCCACCGACTTCCGTCGCCAGCACCATGATCGGCGGCACCCTGGGTTCGCTGTCGATCCCCGACCTCGGGCTGTGGTCCTATGACGGCGCGCCCAGCTGGTGGCAGCCCCTGCAGCGTCAGTCGATTCTGCCCGCAGCCGCTGATCCGCTAGTGCTGCAGATCCGGCATTTCGCCGACGTGATCTGTGGCCGCGCTGAGCCGCTGATGTCGGGACGCGAGGGCCTGGAAACGCTCCGGGTGATTACCGCGATCAAGCAAGCAGCACAGACCGGCCAGGCTGTCGGTATTGGATGACGGACAATAAATGGAAATGGACAGATGAATTCAGCTAAAAATGGGTTGGCGACCGGACCGGCCGGCGGCGCATGTCTGCCCGCGTCAACCTCGCCTATGACCGCCACCGGCTCGGGGTCATTGGAGCCCACGCCCGTTCAGGAAAAGGAGTCCCTGGTATGAAGACCGCCATCGCGACCGTTTCAATCAGTGGTGATTTACGGGAAAAACTGACCGCCATCGCCGCCGCCGGCTTCGACGGGATCGAAATCTTTGAAAACGATTTTCTGGCCTTTGACGGCTCTCCCCGGGACGTTGCCCATATGGTCCGCGACCATGGCCTGGAGATTTCCCTGTTCCAGCCATTTCGTGATTTTGAAGGGATGCCGGAACCGCAACGGGGGCGTACCTTTGAGCGGGCTGAACGCAAGTTCGATCTGATGGAGGAACTGGGTACCGATCTGGTGCTGGTCTGTTCCAATACCTCGCCGCTGGCGCTTGGTGGCATTGACAGGGCGGCCGATGATTTCAGGGAGCTTGGCGAGCGGGCGGCAAAGCGCGGGCTTCGGGTCGGCTTCGAGGCCCTGGCCTGGGGCCGGCATATCAATGATCACCGCGATGCCTGGGAGGTGGTGCGGCGCGCCGATCATCCCCATATCGGCCTGATTGTTGATTCCTTTCACACCCTGGCCAGGAAGATTGATCCCAATACCATTCGCTCCATTCCCGGCGACAAGATCTTTTTTGTGCAGCTTGCCGACGCCCCGTTGATTGACATGGAACTGCTATACTGGAGCCGCCATTTCCGCAACATGCCGGGTGAGGGTGATCTGGATGTCAAAGGCTTCATGCGCGCGGTTGCGGCAACCGGATACGACGGCATTGTGTCCCTTGAAATATTCAACGACCAGTTCCGCGGCGGCTCGCCGCGCCTGATTTCCATAGACGGCCACCGTTCTCTCGTCAATCTGATGGATCAGGTCAAGCGCGAGGAGCCGGGCATCAAGATCGACACCCCCGTGCTGCCCGATCCGGTCCCGATCCGGGGCTTTGAGTTTGTCGAGTTTTCTGCCAATGAAAGCGAAGCCGAGCAACTGGCGGCGATTCTCAGAACCCTCGGGTTTCAACGGGTCGGCACCCATATTGCCAAGGATGTGGCCCTGTGGCGACAGGGCGGGATCAATATCGTTCTCAATACCGACCGCGATGGCTTTGCCCATTCCGCCTATATTGTGCACGGCACGGGGGTTTGCGATATCGGACTTGCGGTCGAGGATGCGCGGGCAACGGTTGAACGGGCCCGCTTGCTGGGAGCGGCGCCGTTTGCACAACCGGTGGGGCCGGGTGAGCTGGAGATACCGGCCATTCGCGGCGTCAACGGCAGCATCCTGCATTTCATTGATCAGAAATCATCCCTGAAGGATGTATGGGAGATTGAGTACACGGCCGAAACCCCCGACCCGACGATCCAGGATGGCGGTCTTGCGGCCATTGACCATATTGCCCAGACCATGAACCACGAGGAAATACTGACCTGGGTGCTGTTTTACACGTCGATCTTTGCCACCCACAAACTGCCGATGGTGGATGTGGTTGACCCGGCGGGTCTGATTCGCAGCCAGGTTATTGAAAATGATTCCGGCTCCTTTCGTCTGACCCTGAACGGGACCGAGAACAACCGGACATTTGCCGGACATTTTATTTCCGACCGGCTGGGCTCCGCCGTGCAGCACCTGGCGTTTGCCTCGACCGACATCTTCGCCTCGGCGCAGGCGCTCAAGGCAAACGGCTTTCGGGTGCTGGCGATCTCACCCAACTACTACGATGACCTGGATGCACGCTTCGGTCTGGACGAAGCCTTTCTCGACGATTTGCGCCACTGCAACATCCTGTATGACCGTGACGACAAGGGTGAATATTTTCAGTTCTACAGCGAAAGCTACGGCGAAGGGTTTTTCTTTGAAATCGTCGAGCGGCGGGGCGGCTACCGGGGTTATGGGGCGCCCAATGCCCAGTTCCGGATTTCCGCACAAAAGCGCCATATGCGGCCGCAGACCTATAGCTGAAAAGCGCCTTGCCCGGAGTTTCTAAGATACCCTCTGCCGCCATCTGCCCTCAGGGCATGTGAAAAACCCGTTGCAGGGCGACCTGCACAGGCACGTTATCCGCATCGACCTCCATGATATCCGCCATGAAGGCCCACCATTTTTTTACAATGGCCTGGTCCGGCGTTTGTGTCCCCTCAGCGGCCGGCTGATCTGTGGCTCCGGCGGGCCATGGGATTGCGCCGTTGACTCCTTCACTTGATATGCTAACATTTTAGCATGAATGAGCTGGATGTCATCGCCGACCCCTACGGCTTTCTGGACGGCACCGTGCTGTCGCGGGCCTTGCCGAAGGCCGCCCAGGTTTATGAAATCCTGCGTGCAGCCATCATCGATATGAAACTGCCGCCCGGCGCGCCGATCAACAAGGAAGTGATCGGCAGCTTGCTGAAGGTCTCGAAAACACCGGTTTCAGAGGCCGTCAGCCGGCTCGAAGAGAACGGCCTGCTGGAGGTGTTTCCACAGCATGGGACGTTCGTTCCGAAAATTCGGGAATCCGACGTGCGCCAGGGGGCGTTTTTGCGAAAAGCCCTGGAAGTGGCCGCTGTTCGCGAAGTGACCGAGCGGGTAACGGCGGATCAGATCGAGCAGTTGCGCAAGAACATGCGCTATCAGGAAAGCGCTTTGAGCGCCGGTGATCTGGATGACTTCCATGCCCGTGACGTGGAGTTTCACAGCCTGATCTGCCTGTTTACCGGCTATCCGCGCCTGCCAAGGCTGGTTGAAGGTTCGCTGGGGCAGCTTGACCGGGTGCGCAAATTGCTGTTGCCCGATCCCGACCGGCCGGCCGAGACGGTGGTTGAACACCGGGCCATTCTGGATGCCATCGCCGCCGGTGATGCGGATGCGGCGGCCCAGGCAACCAAGGATCATCTGGATAATATACCTGGCCGCCTTGAAGACCTGATCCGCCAACAACCGGAACTGTTTGGGGCCTGAATGCACTTACATCCTCATGGGCCGCCGCTCACAAACGACTGTATGATCGGTTTTTGTATAATCTGTATAAAAGGCAGAGCGCATGATGACGGGCTGTCTTTACACAACCATATCGATTATTAATCAGGAAAGGAGGACGCAGGAAGCAGATTGCAGATCCTGAAATCAAATCCGGATTGAGGGGCCCGCCAACAGGAAACCACGGGGAGAAACAGAAATTTGCCGCGGTTACCAGAAGGCTACTATCAAAACAAAACGCATAAACAGGTGCCGGCCAAAGCACGACAGTAATTAAAGCATGTCAATAAGCGGGCCGGAATTAGGTATAATCAGACACATGAAATGGGAGATAATTATGCAAGATACATATCAGAAACTAAGGCATACGGTGGTTGCTGCGGCGACCGGTGTTGCCGGCCTGCTGGCGTTGAGTGCCACGGCCCAGGCCCAGTATAACGATGTTACCATCAATATCCTGACCCGTCCGGGGCCGGTTATTGCGCAACGCATGGTCGAACGTGGTGAAGAGTTCACCAAGATGACCGGAGCCAAGATCAAGGTTGCCGAGGTACCCTTTGCCGAGCTTTTCCAGAAATTGTTAACCGACTGGTCTACCGGCACCAACTCCATTGATGTTGGCGTTTTTGCCTCGGGCTGGGGTGTTGAGATGGTTGATGGCGGATTGCTGGAAAACCTCGATCCCTATATTGCCAAGGACACAAAAATCGATCTGCCCGATATCGCGCCGTATTTTCGCGAGTATAACCAGAAAATCGCCGGGCATACCCATCTGATCACCATCGATGGTGATTTCCAGATGATGTATTACCGCAGCGACATTTTGAGTAAAATGGGGCTCAAGCCACCGCGCAACTGGGATGAGTACATGGCCATCGCCCGGGCCACCGATGGCAAGGATCTGAACGGTGACGGAACCCCCGATTATGGCTCCTGCATGTTCAAAAAGCGCAACGCGCAATCCTACTTCGCCATTCTGTCCGTCGCCTCGGCCTTTATTCAGTCCAAGGGTACCGGCGAAGGGATTTTCTTTGATCCGCAAACCATGAAGCCGAAGGTAAATAACGCAGCCTTCATCAAGGCCCTGAAAGTTTACAAGGCGACCGGCATCTATGGTCCCAAGGACGAGCTTAACCAGGACATTGGTGATACCCGTGCCCTGGTGACAACGGGTCGTTGTGCGCTGGCCCTCGACTGGGGTGATATCGGTCCTTTGTCCCTGGACAAGGGTGGCGAAGCGATCAAGAACAAAATGGGCGCGATCATCATGCCGGGCTCCAGCGAAGTTCTTGACCCGGCGACGGGCGAACTGGTGCAATGTGACGCCACCACCTGTCCCCATGCCGTCGACGGCATCAACTACGCACCGTTTGCCGCCTTTGGTGGATGGTCCGGTGCGATCAATGCCAAGGCCGATGCGAAAACCAAACAGGCGGCCTATGAGTTCCTGTCCTACATGAACCAGGCGGCGCAGTCGAACGTCGACGTCACCATGGGCTGGACCGGCTACAACCCCTACCGCAACTCGCAGTTGGATAACGTCGAGCCCTGGATCAAGGCCGGCTTCACGAAAGATGCCGCCGAGAACTATCTGGGCGCCATCAAGGCCAGCCTGAACAACCCGAACATGGCTTCTGACATCCGCATTCCGGGTGCCCAGCAGTACACGGGTGTGGTTCTTGACCGGGAACTGGCCCGCTTCCTGGCCGGTGAAATCAGCGCTGAAGAAGCCGCTGCCAACATCGAAGCCGGGTGGGAAGAAATCACCGAGGAGTTCGATCGTAAACGCCAAAGCACGCTGTACAAGCTGTCTTTGGGCATCACCAACTAAGATCGAAAACAATGACTCCACAAAACAGTGGGGCACCCGTAACCCGGCCGGAGCCAGATGCTCCGGCCGGCCTCGCGGCCCCGACAAGCCACCGGGCGAGACTGAGCGAATGGATAGATCGCCGCGCCGGCACCTTCTTTATCATGCCTGCTGTGGTCATGATCCTGATCTTCTCGATCTTTCCGCTGGTCGCCTCTCTGGTCATGTCCGTATCGCGGATCCGCCTGCGCGCCGGTGGTTACAAGGTGAGCTTTGTGGGTACGAAAAATTTTGAAAAACAGCTTTTCGGTTCCGAACAGTTTCATTTTCTCGGCACCTTCAGAGAGATCAGCCTGCTCGGCTGGGTGGTTATGGTGCTGGCTGCCCTGGTCCTGGTCTGGTGGTTATACCGCTATGTGCGCAGCCAGTTCTGGTGGCTCGGATTTATCGGCCGCTTGATTACCGCCAATCTGGCCTTTGCCATTGTCGCCCTGGCCGCGACCACGCTGTTGAGCGGCAATAATTTTGGCACCCTTGGCACCACATTATTCTATGTATTCGTCGGTTGCAGCATTCAGTTTATCATCGGCCTGGGTCTGGCCCTGCTCTGTTCACAGCAAATCCGTGGCCGCAATTTTTTCCGGGTGGTGTTCTTTATTCCGCTGATGGTCACGCCCATTGGCATTGGCTATGCCTTCCGTATGCTGGCCGATACCACGAAGGGGCCTTTTTCCATCGTCTGGCAATGGGTCGGGCTGGGCGATTTCGCCTGGTCGACCAGTGCCTGGGCGGCCCGGTCCTTCATTATCATCGGCGACAGCTGGCAGTGGATCCCGTTCATCTTTGTCATTCTGCTGGCGGCCTGCGAAAACATACCGCGCGACTTTGTCGAGGCGGCGGAAGTCGATGGCGCCAGCCAACGGCAAATATTCCTTGAAATCACCTGGCCGCAAATTCTGCCGGTCGCCGTTACGGTGATGCTGATCCGCATGATCGAGGCCTTCAAGATCGTCGATCTGCCCAATATCATGACTTCGGGCGGGCCCGGCATTGCCACCGAGTCCATGTCCCTGCATTCGCTGTTTGCCTGGCGCTCCCTGGACCTTGGCCAGTCGGCCGCCATTTCCTATCTGCTGCTGTTCGTGACGGTGGTGGTTTGCGTTTCCTTCTTTAACATCATCGTATTGCAGCGGGTGAGGCAGACATGACCAAATCATCGCCCGACTATCAGGCCAACCAGAGCCTCTATGCGCGTCTGTTCGAACCCCAGGTCATTGGCAAAATGCCCGTCGGCACGCAAATTCTGGTCTATTCAGCCCTGGTCATCTGGACCTTGTTTGTGCTGTTTCCCATCTACTGGGTATTGATCACATCGTTCAAGGACATTGCCGATGTCAACGGCGGGCCCTATTTCCTGCCGTGGATCGATTTCACGCCGAGTCTGCATGCCTGGAAGGAGCTCTTCGTTGTTGATTATGAAGACACCTTAACGGCCTATATGAATTCCATCATCATCGCCCTGGCGTCGACCCTGCTGTGCAGCATGATCGGCTCAATGGCCGCCTATGCCCTGGCCCGGATCGAATACAAGCCGAAGTTCGGGACCATCGCGCTGTTCGTGGTGAGCATGATTCTTGCCAGCATTGCCGTCGGCAGCTATGGCATTGACTGGAAGATCGCGGTGGCCGTGGCGCTGGCGATTTTTGCTCTGATGGCGCGTGGATTGTCGCGGCGGTTTACCCGCTCGGTGGGCAATGGGGATATTCTGTTCTGGATGATTTCCCAGCGGATCCTGCCGCCGGTGGTGGTTGTGGTGCCCATCTATATGATGTTCCAGCAACTGCATCTGCTCGATACCCATATCGCGCTGATCCTGACCTATACGGTGGTCAACCTGCCGATCGTGGTCTGGCTGATGTATGATTTTTTTGTCTCGATCCCCAAGGATCTGGAGGAGAGCGCGCAGTTGGACGGAGCCACCCGGTTCACCACGTTCTGGGAGATCGTGCTGCCCATGGCCAGGCCGGGACTGGCGGCGACCACCCTGCTGGTCATGATTCTGGCCTGGAACGAATATTTGCTGGCGCTGTTCATATCAACGTCGAATGCGCAGACCATGCCCATTCTGGTGGCCGCCATGAACGCCGGCGAGCGCGGTATTTTATGGTGGAGCATGTCGGTCGTCATCATTGTCATGATTATTCCGGTGGTCGCCATGGCCATTGTTCTTCAACGTTTTATTTCTAAAGGTGTTCTGCTGGGGGCGGTAAAAGGGTGAGCAATACGAAAACGGTATCAACGGCCAAGGGTCTTGTCATCAAGGATCTCAATAAATCCTACGGCTCCGTACACGTGGTCAAGGACCTCAATCTGGATGTGCTTCCGGGCGAGTTTCTGGTTCTGCTTGGCCCGTCCGGCTGCGGCAAAACCACGGCCCTGCGCATGGTTGCCGGTCTCGAAGAGGTGCAGTCGGGCTCCATCACGCTCGGCGATACGGACGTGACGACGATGCCGCCGAAATACCGCGACGTGGCCATGGTGTTTCAGTCCTATGCCCTGTATCCGCACAAGACTGTTGCCGAGAATATCGGGTTTCCCCTGAAGATGCGCGGTATCGGCGTCACTGAGCGTGAACAGGCGGTGCGCGAAGCCGCCCAGCAGGTCCATCTCGAGACCCTGCTTGAGCGCTATCCGCGCCAGTTGTCGGGCGGCCAGCGCCAGCGGGTCGCCCTGGCCAGGGCGATCATTCGCCGGCCGGCGGTCTTTCTGATGGATGAGCCGCTGTCCAATCTTGACGCCCAGCTGCGCGGTTTCATGCGGGCCGAGCTCAAACATATGCAGCACGCGCTGGGGGTGACAACCCTGTACGTGACCCACGACCAGATCGAGGCGATGACCCTGGCCCATCGGGTCGCCATCATCAATGACGGTGCTTTGCAGCAGCTGGGAACGCCGCGCGAAGTCTATAATGATCCGGCCAACCTGTTTGTCGCCGGTTTCATGGGCTCACCGCCCATGAATTTCATCCAGGGGGAAATTGAGAACAGCCGGTTTCAGGGTGCCGGCATTGATCTTGCGGTCACCGGTGTTGCTGACAATGGCAAAACCACCCTGGGCTTTCGCCCGGAAGACGCGGAAGTTGTTGACGCCGGGCAGGGCCTGTTTGATGCCATCGTCTACGCCGCCGAGATGACCGGCGAGCAGACCCTGGTCACCATCGAGCTGGATGAGACCTATTTCGTGATCAAAATGCCGAAGGATTTTGAGACGGATATCGGCAGTCAGGTCGGTGTCCGGTTCGCCGCCGAACACGGTTATCTGTTCAATACGGGCTCCGGGACACGGTTGCGCAATTGCGCCGTGGTTATGGTTTAAATCACTTACTAGCGACAGCGGCGGCAGATGGTGCGCGGCGCGGACGGGCACAGGGCTGCAGAGCGGGGGAAAAATGCAAAAGCGGAAAATAGGTCAGACACAGGTTGCGGTCGATGTGCTGGGTGTCGGCGGGGCCCCGTTTGGCGGTAATTTCGCCGAGCTGGGGGCCGCTGACGCCCTGGCCGCCCTGCGAACCGCCTTCGGGGCCGGCATCCGCTATGTGGATACCGCGCCGTTTTATGGTTTCGGCCGGTCCGAACGGGTCATCGGCGACGCGGTGCGTGGCACCGATTACGTGATTTCAACCAAGGTCGGCCGGTTGCTGGCGCCGGGCGCGGTGGACGATCCCATGGCTCACGGCATGATCGACCCGCTGCCGTTTCATCCGGTTTATGACTATACCTATGACGGGGTCATGAAATCTTTTGCCGACAGCCAGCAGCGCCTCGGCCTGGATCGCATTGATATCCTGCTGGTCCATGATATTGGCGCGTTCCAGCATGGCGCGGCGGAAAATGCCCGGCATTTTGAAGACCTGCGGGCCAGCGGCTACCGGGCCCTCGCGGCGCTTAAGGACTCCGGCCAGGTCCGTGCCATTGGTCTCGGCGTCAACGAAAATGAAATCTGCCTGCGCGCTCTGGAGATCGGTCAATGGGATGTGTTCCTGCTGGCGGGCCGCTACACATTGCTTGAGCAGACGCCGCTGGACGACCTGTTTCCCGCCTGCCAGGCGGCCGGCACCAGCATCATCTGCGGTGGTCCGTTTAATTCCGGTGTGCTGGTCGGCCGGGAAATGTGGAACTATGCAAAGGCGCCTGTGGATATCGTCTCGCGGGTCGGCAAGCTGAAGGCCGTGGCCGCCCGGCACGGGGTTTCCCTGCCGGCCGCCGCCCTGCAGTTTCCCCTGGCCCATCCCCTGGTCTCCAGCGTGATTCCCGGTTCGCGTTCGGCCGACGAGTTTGCGGGGATCCTGAACTGGGCCCGCGAGACCATCCCCGCCGCCTTCTGGCAGGACCTGCAGACCGCCGGTCTGGTTCATGACGCGGCTCCGCTACCGGTGGTCAACCCGTATCTCTAGGGGTGTCGGCAGCTGTTAACACCGGGTGCCGAGAGGGGGTTCTTTTTACCCAAGCCGCCTCCGCAGGAGACGTCGGGAATTCTCTCTTTTCGAACTTAACCTTCGAATACTCTTCCCATGGTCGTATGAAATGGATACTGTGACTCAAAGCCTTAAAGGCGGCGCACAAAATACAATTGGGGTGGGTCACTGCAAAATCAAAACAGACTGAGGGGGATCGTCATGAGTGAATCTGTGGAAAATATGTCATTAAATCCGGGCGCGGGTAACGCCGCTGGCACAGCGGCGGCACCGGTTGCAAATCCGACCCAGCCGGATGCGAGCCCGCCAATGGGGGAATTTCGGATTGGCCGGGTTATTTCGCAATCCTTTTCTGTCTTGTTTCGTAATTTTATTCCGTTCATCACCCTCGCTTTAATTATTATATCGCCAAAACTTATTTATGCCCTGCTGCAGGGGTCCGGAGCCTTTTCCGGTTATTCTGAGCAAGACCTGTCTATCATGTCGGGAGGCATTGAGGTTCTCGGCTTTTTCCTGGGCCTGCTTCTGTCGGCGGCCCTGGTTTTCGGGACTTATCAGGATTTGCGCGGACGGCCCGCATCAATAGGAGAGATCCTGCGGCGTGGATTGCCAATGGTCCTGCCGGTTATCGGTGTTGCGATCGTTCAAATGCTTGCTGGTATTTTGGGATTCATTCTCTTAATTATCCCGGGCTTTATTGTCATGACCATGTACATGGTTGCGGTCCCCGCTGCGGTTGTCGAGCGAAAGGGCGTGTTGGCAAGTCTGTCGCGCAGCGCCGCGCTGACAAAGGGGTCGCGGTGGCGCGTTTTCGGCGCTTTTGTCGTCATGTTCCTTATCAATGTGCTGGTGTTGCTGGCCTTCACGACGGTGCTCGGAATAAGTTTTCCGCCACCGGGGACATCGCTTTAATTGCAGAACTGCAAACCTATGTTGCGATTGCTGTCTTTGTTATTCAGGCAATTTCCGCCGCCTTATATGCGGTCCTTTATGCCGTTGTTTACAATGAACTGCGGATAGCCAAAGAGGGTGGCGATGCGGCACAAATCGCCGCCGTCTTCGATTGATTTGATGGCGGCCAATGATTTGGTGGAAGAGCCAGGAAAACGATATGACCGGGCAATGACCGGCGAGCCGGAGACTGCCGTCAGTGGATTGACGGCAGATCCGGCCCCCCCGATCATGCCGGCAGGCGGTGTGCGTATACCCGATACAACGGCCCGCCACGCAGAGTTCCGGATCGGCAAAGTCTTTTCGAAATCGTTCATTGTCTATACGCAGAATTTTTTGCCCTTCGTGTTTATTTCGGCTGTGATTCTCATGCCGACACTGATTTTTGCAGTGCTTCTGAAAGAGAAGATTTTATCCGGGTTCGCCGAAAACAGCGTCAACATCATGGTCCTGGGAATTGAATACGCCGAATTAATACTGGGTGATCTGATTGCGGCGGCGCTGGCTTTTGGCACCTATCAGTACCTGTGCGGGCGCACTGTTTCCTTTGGCACGATTGTCCGGCGGGGATTACCGATGGTTTTTCCGGTTATTGGAATTTCTTTGATCACCTATATCCTGGCGATGATTGGTTTCGTTTTGTTAGTCGTTCCCGGATTGATAATAACGACTATTTATATGGTAGCCGTGCCGGCCGCCACTGTTGAGCGGCAGGGTATTCTGAAAAGTCTTGCCCGCAGTTCATATCTGACCCGGGGCTTCCGATGGCCTGTGTTTGGAGCAATTTTTTTATTCTCGGTCATTGACGGAATAATCTCGAATGGCAGCGTCGCCATCGGGGGAGTTTTCATTGATATGGCAGGGGGGGCTGGCCTGCTCACAGAAATTTCAGGTGTTGGAATGCTCGTCGGCTATTTTATAAAAGCAGCGATCTGGGCATTTTACGGTGTGCTTATAACCGTCATTTATCATGAGTTACGCATTGCCAAAGAGGGGGGTGATGCAGAACAGATCGCCGCTGTTTTTGACTGACAAGTGATATGTCACGATACATACCGCCATCTCAGCTCGCGTCATATTTATTTTCCCGCCGTTTGCCTAACAGCATTTTCGCTTCCAGCCGTGCCCTGAGTGCCGCGTAAAAAGAAGTCAGAAAGGCCCGGTCCGAAACCCCGGGCGCGTTCTCCGGCCAGCCTATTTTCCTTTGAATGCGCATGGCAACTTCGTTCTGGGTCTTGACCAGATCGGGGCCTTTCACGCGCAGAACTGTTTCAAGGGTCTGAAGCTCAAAGATGCCATAGACGTCCAGCTGGGCATCGGAAAATGAAACCTGAGGAACCGGGTTGCTTGCCGATTGAGGTGAGCTGCCGGACTGTCTGATGAGCTGATGTTGGCTGGTTGTCGCAATATCCTCCAGTAAAGCGCTTTTCGGTGTTCTGATAACCCAGGTGCCGGCAACCATATCGCCGGCACGCATTCGGTCCTTGTTGAAAAAAGGAAAAAATATAAAAATGCACAACCAGATCATTGAAAAAAGGCTCGAAAGGCCTTCATCGTGCGACCCCTGCATATAAACCAGGATGGAGATGGGGATAAACAGTTCAATTTCGCGGAGCAGATTACGGGCAAAAATAGCATCGCTCCTCAGCGGTCCGCCGGTTCGATTCATGACCCGCAGGCCCAGCAACCGTTTACCCGGCGTAACCCCGCGCCAGCGCAGCTCGAAGAAAATAAAATAAAAACTTCTGACGATAAAAACCACCAGGATCAGGATCGCGAACGCCGTAAAAGGTGCCGCCGTGAAAAACCCGGAAAAATAGAAAACACAGATCAGCACCAGCAGCATGATCAAGATGAAGGCCAGATCCAGGATGACGGCTGCGGCGCGTTCCCACGGGTCGGCAAGCTGTATTTTAAGAACAACACCTTCCGGCGTTAGGGTATCGCGAAGATTAGGGGCGGACCGCCCAGGGCGGTTTCCTTTTTCAGTCAGCTGAGGCATGGCTGGCTCTTTTTCCGCAGGTGATAAAATAGGCTAGCCAAAGTGCGAACGCAGCCCCGCCGATCAGATATCGATCCATCGTTACAACAATCAACTGACGCCCGAACCCTTCCAGTAAGCCGGCGACCAGAAACATGGTGGCGGCACCCAGCACCATGACGCCGGATCTGCGCCCCTGTTGTGCCAGGCTTGCAAGTCTGGTTTTTCTGCCTGGGGAGATCACAGCGCCGCCAATGGCCAGTCCGGCACCTCCACATAAGATCACAGCAAAAAGTTCGGTCGTCCCATGAATGGAAATCCACCCGTAAAACTCAAGCCCCAGCCCTTTGCTGACGAACAACCCTGCGAATGCGCCCAGTGAAAGGCCATTGCCAAACAGAAGCAAAGCCGTCGGTATACCAAACGCAAAACCGAGAGCAAAGGCGAGGAAACCGATTTTGGCATTATGAATAAACAGAAAGGAAGCGAACAATGATAGTTGCTCCCGAGCCGACTGCGGAAGTGTAAAAAGACCGTCCCGTAAATCGGCCGTCGAGGTATTCGGTAAGCGGCCGGAAGCCATTTGCTGAGATACAAAGGCGTGAAACCAATCGAGGTCATTATAGGTCAGGGCATACCCTGCCGCGTAACCAAACAGGACGAAAAGGGCGGAGAAAAAAATCGGCATTTTCATGGCGCGGACCGCCGACGGGAAGTCGTGGCGAAAAAACCCCCAAAGCGCGATGAGCAGCCTGGAGCGTGGGCCATAGACACAAAAATAGGCCCTTGCCGCGAGCGCTTCCAGATAAGTCAGCACACTTCGATCAAGGGATATGCTGCGCGCGACAGACAGCGACGATATGGCGACCTGATAGAGGGACTGAAGCTCCAGGGTTTCCTGCGAGGTGAGCGACTGCACACCTGATTTTTCCGTGCGATCGACCAGTTTTTCAAGGGCCCGCCATTTCTGTTCGCGCTCCTTTCGAAACAGGCTGCTTTTTAAAAAAGTCTCCGCCATTACATCGATTCCTATATAAGTTCCTGACGTTTGATCGCAAGATAGTGATTAACCAGATCAATACTGATCAGTCTTCCCGGCGCTTCCAGGCAGTGTGCTCCCAGCCGGCGCAGCCGTTCGAAGACCATCTGCCGCTCTTTCAGTATGCCATCGGCAACGACAGCCCTGGCGATGTCCCGGGTCGATTCGGGTTGGTTATTTGACAGCGCATGCAGGGCCGGATCTTTTAGGGAAACAAATAAAATTAAATGGCGTTTGGAGAGCCGTCCAATACTGTCAATCATCAGCTCTGCGGTTGTCGTGTCGACAAAATCAGTGAAGATAATGATCAGTGACCGGCGGTTCAGACGGCCCATGAGATCGGCGAGACCGAGCGTGAAATTGGTTTCTTCGTAGTGGTAGTCGAAATCCGCGGAAACCCGTTGCAACAGCTGGAAACCATGGGTGCCGCTTACCGGTTCGGCATAGTGATTGACGTTTGCATCGAACCCAAAGAGGCCAACCCTGTCACCAAACCGCAGTGATAGATAGGCCATCAGCAAGCCCGCATTTATCGCATGATCCAGTTTTGGAATTCCATCAAAGGGTTCACTCATCAGATGTCCGGTGTCGAACGCAATGATGATCTGATGGTTGCGTTCTGCTTCAAACTCCTTGCAGACCAGGGCTCTGTGGCGGGCCGACTGTTTCCAGTCGATGGAGCGATGGTCCAGTCCCGGGACATACTCCCGCAACGCACTGAATTCAGAACCATCGCCCTGCTGATTCTGGGACTTCATCCCAAAGAAAGCATCATGTGAGAAAAAACGAAGCGCCTGTTTGCGCACAGAGCGGACATTTGGAACCACGGCAAAGGTATGGAAAACGTCAATCGTTTTTGTTGATCTGGCAAGCTTGACGGGACCTTCCCAGCGAAACCACAGTCGCTCTATCTCGATGTTGCCGCGTCTTTCAGCGGTTAGATCTATTCTGACGGTTTTTTCCAGGCGGGGCGGAAGCACGACCGTCAATTCGGCAATCGGTGCAATATCACCGTTCAAATCAAACAGAATCGTCAACTGGGTGGTCCGCTGCGGGTGCGGCGACATTATCGTCAGTTCAAAGGTTTCACTGTCTCCGATAAAGCCGATTTTCGGTGCATTGAACCGGTGTGAAAAATCCTGCCAGGCCGGTGTTAAAAGACAATCCAGGCCTATGAGAACCAGGACAGCTGCCAAATACACAAACCCGAAAAACCACAGGCGTTCATCGAAAAGGACAGCCGCAAGGCTCAGTGGAACACCGATCGCCAGCAAACCAATAGCCCGGTGTGTCGGCTGCATTAGCGCGGCGCTTCCACGAGTTCAAGGATCTGATCGACGATTTGATCACTTTTCAGGCCTTCTATTTCTGCGCCCGGAGAGAGAACCAGCCGATGCCGGAGGATTGGTTTTGCCAGATATTTCACATCATCGGGAATCACATAGTCCCTGGCGTTAAGGGCGGCATAGGCGCGCGCGGTGGCTGCCAATACGATTGCCGCCCGCGGTGATGCGCCGTATTGAAGGGATGCATTTTTACGGGTTTCCCCGACAATATCGACGATATATTTTATGATGTCTTCAGCCAGCGTAATCCGGCTGATAAAAGAGCGGATGTGCTCAATCTCCTGCAAATTTGATACAACCGAAACCGCGTGGTCATTTAATTCCGGCATGGTTGTCCGATGCCCATGCAGGGAAACAATTCGAACTTCTTCCTCTTTGCTCGGGTAGCCAATCAGGTGTTTGAACAAAAATCGGTCCAGTTGCGCTTCCGGCAGGGGATAGGTGCCCTGTTGTTCAATTGGATTTTGAGTGGCGATAACCATGAACCCGTGTCCGAGATCGTGGGTTTTTCCGTCAATCGTTACGCTGCGTTCACCCATCGCCTGCAGCAATGCGGCTTGTGTTTTTGGGGGTGTACGGTTGATTTCATCAGCTAAAAGGAAATCGGTGAAGATGGGGCCCTTTGTCAGTTTGAACTGGTTGGTTTGAAAATCAAATAAATTTGTACCGATCACATCGCCGGGCATTAAATCCGGGGTAAACTGAATGCGGCCAAAATTCAGAGACAAAGTCCTTGCAAAAGTCTGCGCAAGCAGTGTTTTTGCCGT
Organism: Rhodospirillales bacterium; assembly: GCA_013203595.1. GTDB lineage: Bacteria > Pseudomonadota > Alphaproteobacteria > Rhodospirillales > Casp-alpha2 > JABMNT01. The sequence continues at coordinate 52,522 of JABMNT010000194.1, read as the reverse complement.
GCCGGGTGGTCCTTCAAGCAGGATATGTCCTTCTGTCAACAGGCTGATAAGCATCAGATCGACGGCCGTATTCTGACCGATGATAACCTTCCCGACCTGAGCTCTGAGCCGGTTACTAATGTCGCGTACTGTATCCAGATCCATGGATCATCTCCGTCTTCCATCTATGTATTAAAGTGCCGGTTGTAATCTGTGCATCCCGGCTCGAATGCCCGGCTTTTTTAGCCCTGTGCACCTGGTTTGCCATGTCATCCAGATGCATGTCCAGCTGCCGGCTTCGGGCAACCTGGTCGAGCCAGTCGACCAGTTCTGTCTGGTCCAAACCCGGGGGCGCGCGCAGGGCTTGTGCAACTTCGCGAATTGCCGTTTCCAGATATTTCTCCAGTATTTCCTGTCCGTGCCCGCCGTACTCGAGCAAGGCCGCCGTATTCTCGATAAGGACCTGTTTTCCCGGGGACAGGCCCTGCCGGCCCGGCAGGGCTTTACCAAATCGCCGGGAAGCGATGAGCAATACAAAGACAATGGCGACAAGCACCAAAACCGTTGTCGCCAGATAGTTCCGGCTTATCAGCAGTTTCCAGAAATTAGGTTCAATCCGGAACCCATGGGCGGTCTCATCGATAATCAGTTCACCTCCGGAACGATGCAATGTGTTGGCTATAAAAACGGCAAGAGCCGCGTTGTCGCCCTTTTTCAATCCATGATTGGCCAGGATGTCAGGATCAGACAAAACCCATAACCATCCGCTCTTGCTTTGCCATCTGCCAAACAGGACCTGCCCCTGTTGCGTCTGGATAATGGGTTCAATCACTCCTCTGGGGATTAACTGCGGAAATGTGATTGCCGCGACATAATTCCTGCCTCCGGCCTGTACACGATCCATACGGTCAGGCCTTGTCAGGGATGCGCCAGGGATGATGTCCCGAATAAAACGATTGAGCTTTTCGGGTTTATAAAGCTTGGCATCACGGACCCATCCGGTTGTTGTGGAAGCGGGTTGTGCGTGCCATTTGGGTAGCACGAGCAGGACATTATTGGTGCCGAGAAGCGCATCGACGAGAGGTTTGAAATTTGCTGCCAGATTGGGTTCCGCAACAATCAGAGCGTCGCCCGGGTTGAGCTTGTTTTTTGAATTGTAGCGGCTGGCGGTGACAGGAATTTTGAGCTCTCCAAGCAAGTCCACAAATGCCTTATGGCCTGTGGCTGCCAGCGAATAAGAGTTGGGCCCTGCCCGCTGCAGGTCTTCATCGGCCTTTTCGATGGCGCTAAAATACACGGCACCGACGAACGAAAGCATGCCGATGACGATAAGCCAGACCAGAGTTGGGGTTTTTATGATCTGTTCGTTAGCCAGCATTGGATTCACGCCGCAGGTTTTGCAGGACAGTGAACTGGTCCCGGCACAATTTAAAAACGCTTTGGTTGGCGTGGCGGTGTCCGAATTGACTCAGTTCTTCAGCTGAAACAATTGTTGAAAACGACGACAGGGCGTTTTCAGGGAGGTCCGCTTTACCGAGAATTTCCCGGTTGGTCATCGACAGCAGGGTTTCCCGGTTAAATTGCCCCTGGACCTGCTCAATACACAGGCCCAGCAAAAGATGAATGGCTTCTTTGTAATTTCCCTGAGCGGCATTTCTGTCGACTTCCCGCAACGTCCTCTCGTTTGGTTTTGGGAGGTGGACGGGGGCCGCGCGCTTCTGATTCGATCCGCCTTCAGGAACCTTACGGAGTCTGGGGGCGGGATTCATTTTAAGCTCGCGCGCCACATTGAAAGCAATCAGGATACAGGCAATGATCAGGATGCTCCAAAGCACAAACTGTGCCGGCTTCGAAATACGCTCGTTCTCTGCGTGTGTGGCCGGCGCCAATTCGACTTCGGCTTCCGCCTCCGGTTCCGGAAACAATTCCGGTGCAGCCGGCGGTTCCGGAACAGCCGGCACCTCGGGCTTTTTGTATGTTGTGGGAAGAGGCAGTTCGGTTTGAAAATTGTCTCTTTCGAAAACCTTCTTTACTGCGGTTTGAATGTCGTTTTCGGCGAGCGATTGCGAAACCGCCGGATTCCATGTTGAGGTTGCAAGTATACACCCAACAAAAGCGACGTATGCCAATCGTATAATTGTTCGCCTCCCCCTGAAAAGTCTCATTTCGAGCATGAAATTGAAGTTAAGCAACGATTGCGCGAAATGCCACAGTAAACGTATCGGTATATGTGCACAGATGTCTTCAGCGGACAAGCGCAGGGCCTCAAAGCGACCGCCGGCCTCCGAAGTCCCGATCAATTTCAAACCGGATCGACTTGAAATGCTTGTGAATCGGCAGGGCTATCTGTATTTCGGTTTACCGGTGTCGATTATTGACAATACAGCGCCGCGAAAAGGCCGAAACATTTTCCCGGATTTTTGTGCATGAGGTCCATGAGCCCCTTTGTAACGCCCGTCGTCGGCCATCGCGGTGCCGCCGCCTCGGCCCCAGAAAACACGTTGGTGTCGCTGAAGACGGCGGCCGAACAGGGTGCCCGCTGGGTCGAGTTTGATGTTAAATTAACTGCCGACGGCACCGTCATCCTGCTGCATGACGACCGCCTGGAGCGGACCACCGACGGTCGCGGCAATGTCTCTGAAATGACCTACGGGGAGATTCTGAAGGCCGATGCAGGCCGCTCCTTTTCGCCGCGGTTTGCCGGCGAACGGGTGCCGACCCTTGGCCAGGCCTTCGCCCTGCTCAGCCAGTATGGACTGAGCGCCAATATCGAGCTGAAACCCTGCCCGGGATTTGAGGCGGCGACCGCCCTTGCCGTGTCTCAGGTCGTCAAAGAGGAACTGGCGGACTTTGCCGGTGATATCGTTGTCTCGTCATTCAGCGAACCCTGCCTGAGCTGCTTCGGTGAGGCGATGCCGGGGGTTTCTCTGGCGCTGCTGTTCGGTAAAACGCCGGTGGACTGGCGGGCGCGGGCAGAACGGGTGGGGGCCGACGCCATCCATTGTCGGCAGCAAAACCTGACCCGGGTCCAGCTCAATGGCTTTCTGGCGGCCGGCTATCCGGTCCGCTGTTACACGGTCAACGATGTACGTACGGCCAAGCGGTTGCTGGGCTGGGGCGTGGAAAGCATTTTTACCGATCATCCGGGCAAACTGTTAGGCGGTATCTAGTTGCCTTTCAAGGGCTTCCCGATTTGTGCCGAAAAGAGCAGGGTCTGTTGACAAAAAAGACTTAATATCAAAGGGTTTTGCACTTTTCCAAATAACGTGGCAGGGTGCGCCCACATATCCATTCACCCAAACTTGAGGACCTCCATGGCCAGTCAGCTTTTTACCCCGATCACGCTCCGTGATGTTGAACTTCCGAACCGGATTATCGTTGCCCCCATGTGCCAGTATAGCGCTGACGGAGGATCTGCCACGGACTGGCATTTGATGCATCTCGGGCAATTTGCCGTATCCGGCGTCGGCCTGCTGTTTGTTGAGGCCACCGGTGTTGAGCCGGAAGGCCGGATCACGCCGGGCTGTGTCGGGCTCTATTCTGATGCCAATGAGGCGGCACTGAAGCGGGTTGTCGATTTCTGCAAAACCTATGGCAATACAAAAATCGGCATGCAGCTGGCCCATGCCGGCCGCAAGGCCTCGACCGATTTCCCCTGGGTCGGTGGAAAACCGATACCGGCCGATGATGCCCGGGGCTGGCATACCGAAAGCGCCTCGGCAACGCCCTATGCCGATGGCTGGCAAACCCCGGCGGCTATGGATGATCAGGCCATGGAGCGCATCAAACAGGCCTTCGTTCAGGCCACCGAGCGCTGTGTGCGCATTGGCTTTGATGTTCTCGAGCTGCATATGGCGCATGGCTATCTGTTTCACCAGTTTCTGTCACCGATCAGCAACCAGCGTACCGACGCCTATGGCGGCAGCCTGGAAAACCGCATGCGCTTTCCGCTCGAAGTGTTTGATGCGGCGCGCGCCGTCTGGCCCAAGGGCCTGCCCCTGGGTGTGCGGTTTTCCGCCACCGACTGGGTCGCCGGCTCGTCCTGGGATGTCAGCGAATCGTCGGAATTCGCAACAGTCCTGAAAGCCCACGGCTGTGACTTTGTCGATGTCTCCAGTGGCGGTAATTCGCCGGCACAGGAAATCGCCGCCGGACCCGGTTATCAATCGGGCTTCGCTGCCGACATCCGCCGGACCAGCGGTATCGCCACCATGGCGGTCGGCCAGATCACATCGCCGCAGCAGGCAGAATCGATCATTCGCAGCGGTCAGGCCGATATGGTCGCCCTCGCCCGTGGCATGCTTTACAACCCCCGCTGGGCCTGGCATGCGGCAGAAGCCCTGAATGCAGAGGCTGCCTATGCGCCGCAATATATGCGCACCCATAGTTCGCTGCGCGGGCTGCCGATACCGGGAAATCCGCCGGCACCGAAAACCTGAGAACCGAAAAGCGCCGGTTGCAGCGGAACAAGCCGTGCCAAGCCCCCGGGATTTACAGTGTTCTGGGTCCTTATAGATACTTAATGGCTAGTTTTGTGAGCTGAATTCGCTTATAAGGCCAAACTTCCGTTTTTCCAATGGACCCAAAATAAGGAAAGACGTACACTTTGCGAATCTTGTTTGAGGGGGGGGTGGCATGCGGGCAGTGACCAGATCACTGATTATCGGCGATGCAGGTTTTTCAGCGGCAGACCTCGCTGATCTGCAACGGAACGCCGAGCATCTGGCTGATGCCGCCGTTGTGCGAACCCGCGCCGCCCTCGAACAATTTCTCCGCCAGTCGCAATTTCTGCTTGTCGTGCATGTGTGCAGCAGCCACAAAACGGCGATTCCGCCCGCCGAGGCCATGAAAGCGGTTTTTCGGTTATGTCGTGAGGTTCCCTATGTGGCCGTTGGTGAAAACCTGACGGCCGCCCAGGCTGTCGATCTGATCAAGGCAGGGGCCATCGATTGTCTGGCTGTCAATGACCAGCGCAGCCTTGCTGATGTTATCCGCAATGCGATCGGGCCCTATCGGCATTTGCGTCTGGTTCCGAAAACAGCACCCCTGACGCCAAGCCAGGAACAGGTGCTCAGGGCCCTTGGCGAGGGGGTCGCCGTCATTGACCGGGACTTGCGCTTTCAGTCACCTAACCCGGCCTTCGAGACTCTGACCGGATATACAGCGGAGGAGCTGTCAGGAGCACCGGCGCTCAATCTTGACGGTGGCGGATTAAAACGACAGCTGGAGATCTGTAAACAACAACTGGCCGGTTGCAGAGGCGAGGTCACACTTCGCCGCAAGGACGGCTCGAAATTTCCGGCCTGGGTTGTGGTATCGCCGGTGCCGTCCGCGGGAAGTCGCGACTTTGACGGCTATGCGGTGCTCGTCAGTGATATCACTGCGCGCAAGGAACAGGAGGCGGAATTTAAACGCCTGGCCAGTTTCGATTCCCTGACCCAACTGCCGAACCGGGATCTGTTGCAGGATCGTATGGCGCAGGTGCTGGCCAATGCCAAGCGCAACAGGACCCGGGTGGCGGCCATGTTTGTCGATCTTGATCATTTCAAATACGTCAATGATACCTGGGGCCATGCCAGGGGTGACGCCATATTGATTGAAACGGCGAACCGCATGCAGGCCTGTGTCCGGGAATCGGATACCGTGGCGCGCATTGGTGGCGACGAGTTTGCGGTCATCGTCACCGACGTCAGCGAAGACCGGGCCGCGGAAAAGGTTGCGGCGAAAATTGCCGGTGCTCTGGAGCGGCCCTTTTTATGTGATGGCGTCGCCAATTATCTGTCAGCGAGCATTGGCATTGCCATTTATCCGCTGCATGGCGTGAGTGCGGAAACCCTTTTTGCCAATGCCGATGCGGCCATGTATGAGGTCAAGCGAAACGGTCGTCGCGGCTACCGCTTGTTTGGTGATACCGCTGCCGTGTCGGCAACCGGGACCATGCAGGATCAGGGTCGCGGTTTGGGCGTGAATCGTGGACAGGCAAGCAGCCTTTCACGCACCGTTGCCGAAGCCGTTTCCAAAAAGATTATACTGCCACCGCTGCCGTTGTTCCCGGCGGGCCTGGCCATGGCCTGTATTGTTGTCCTGTTCGGCTGGCTGTTCACAACCGGAATGGTGAACTTCCATCTCGCCAGCCCCGATGACTTCATGTCCGGGGCGGAGATGAATTCATTCGGGACCGCGTCCGGCGGCGAGCAAATGGAGATTCTGCCGGACATCCCTCTCGAGCCGTCGAAATAGCGCCGACGCAGGCTGTCAGCAAAGCCAGGCCGACGCCAGAAATCGGTTGTATTTTAAACCGCATGCCATAACCCATTGCTGTGTGCGCCATTAACCGTTGTCGGCTCTCGATTTAATATAACCCAACAACTTCCATATAACTTATTGATTTATAATGGTTAATTTGTTTATTACGGGATCACAACAAAAACCGAAAAGGCTGTTTTGCCGGTTCCATCCTGTTGACGGGTGGCGTCGGTTGTCGCTTTGAAAAAATGACCGGGCGCAATAAAACCCTTGCTGCAGGATCTTTTATTTGCCGGTCAATGCAGCGACCGCGAGTTATCGATTGTCGCGGCGGATCCCCTTTGCGGTTGCGCCCGGCGATTGTTCTGATTTGGCAATCGAATCCCTGGGCCAGTATTTCAGGGAGCAAAAAAATGATTGTCCTAACCACCCCATCCGGTTCTACCACTGATTCCGTTTTAACAGGGAAACAAAGCTAATTTGCCGGTCCTGTCCGCGATGAGCGGGTTTGCGAGGCGCGGGCCGGACCGGCCGCCGCCGGCGCTTTGTTAACTATTGTGAATGGGTGAGAATATCATTTTTTGGGACTTGATTAAGTTTGCCGGGGGCTTTTACCGTTAAGGTTAACAGCAAGTTAACAGATGCAGGCCCCGGTTTCCGCCACTGCCATGCCACTGCACTGCGAAGCCATGAAATCAGGGGGACATTCAGGGAAAATAATCAATAAAAACAACATATGCAGTTGATTTTTCTCCGTTAACCCTTTTTAAAATTGCCTGATCGAATCAAAACCAGTGAAATTGCGCCAGTTTGTAAAGGACCGTGCCGGCATGGGTGAAACACAGAACAAACAGTCCTATACCGTCACCTGTTCCAGCCGTTTTCGCGACGCGGTCCTGAAAATGGCGGAAAACCGGGGTGTTAACGCGGCAGATCTGGCGCGCTCCGTGGCCCTGATGGTGCCGCTGGAGGCCATCAATGCCTTTCCGGACCCGGGCGAGCCGGATTTGGCGGACCGGGAGACGGTGATTCTGAAATCCGGAAAATCAAAGGGCCGGCCGTGGCAGCGCAAACCGCGTTTACAAATCCGCATGGCCGCCGGCTCAACCGTCGTTTTCCTGCGCAAGGTTCTGGCGGTCGCCCTGGAACTGGATGCCGGTGCCGCGCATTTGCATCTGGAAGCCCCGCGTCATGGCATCGCACCCGAGGCCATCCATGAAAAATCCCGTCGCCAGCAGGCCGAACAGGAAACTGAAAAACTGAAGACCATCGTCTCCGCCCTCGCCTTTGCCCCCCTTGCGGGCGGTATCCAGCGGGTTGATGAAGCGATCTACGTGCTCGGCTTTCCGCCGGGCCGGGTACCGGACAGGGCGGCCCTGCGGACCCGCTTTCGCATGCTGGCATCGATCCTTCATCCGGATTCCGGCTATGGCAGCCACGCCCATATGAGCCAGCTGAACACGGCCATGGATCTGTTGCGCGATCACTAGCTGTGGAGTCTCAACAGGTTGTTCAGATCCAGCCCCGCTCGGCTGACCAACAGATTTCCGGGGTGTGGATAACCCGGCTGTTTTGTATCTTGCACCCCGCCCATGTCCGGCGTAGGACTCAGCCCTGGCACCGGATCGCACTGGAACCGGAGAGAGCCAGACACAAGCGGCAAAGGAGATTCTATCATGCGCCTTGCAGGAAAATCAGCAATCATCACAGGCGCCGGTTCCGGCTTTGGTGAAGGCATGGCGGAACGCTTTGCCCAGGAAGGCTGCAGGGTCATGGTGGCCGATATCAACGAGGAAAACGGCAGGCGGGTGGCGGCGGCCATCGACGGGGCGATCTTTTACAAGGTCGACGTCACCGATAACCTGCAGGTCCGTTCTATGGTGCAAACCGCCGTCGAGGAGTTTGGCGGTATTGATATTCTGGTCAACAACGCCGGCGTCGCTCAGCGCAACATGCCGATGCTGGATGTCCCCGAAGAGGTCTTTGACCGGATTTATGCGGTCAACGTGAAAAGCATTTATCTGTCGGCCCTGCATGCGGTGCCGGTGATGCGTGAGAAGGGCGGCGTCATTATCAATACGGCGTCAACCGCCGCCGTCAGCCCGCGCCCCGGCCTGACCTGGTACAACGGCTCAAAAGGGGCTGTGGTTACCCTGACCAAATCCATGGCGGTCGAGCTGGCAAAGGATAAAATCCGCGTCAACGCCCTCAACCCGGTGGCCGGTGAAACCGGCCTGCTGGCGGAATTTATGGGTGGCGAGGATACCCCGGAGATTCGTCAGAAGTTTATCAACACGATCCCGCTGGGCCGCTTGTCGACACCTCTGGATGTGGCCAATGCGGCGCTGTTTCTGGCCTCCGATGAGGCCGAATTTATTACCGGAGTCTGCCTCGAAGTCGACGGCGGTCGCTGCGTATGAGGAGCCACTGAATGCCGCTGCCCAGACTTTTACTGTCGCGCCATTATCCCGAAGCGGTTATTGCCCGGGCCCGGCGTGACTACCAGGTGGTGCTGCCTGAGCACGACGCCTCGGCCAATGGCGATGCCCTGATCGAGCAGTTGCAGGGCGTTGACGGTGCCCTGATCTCCGCCTCCAACAGGTTTACCGCCACCATCTTTGCCCGGCTGCCGGCCGAGGTGAAGATAATCGCCAGTTATTCGGTGGGATATGAACATGTGGATCTGGATGCGGCAAAGGCTAAGGGGGTGGTGATTACCAATTCCCCCGATGTGCTCAACGACGCCACCGCTGATACCGCCCTGCTGTTGCTGCTGGCCGCCTCGCGGCGCGCGCGCGAATGCCTGCAGATGGTTCTCAACGGCGACTGGGTGGGCTGGAGCCCGACCCATCTGCTGGGCAAGCAGCCGACCGGCAAACGCTTAGGCATTATCGGCATGGGCCGGATCGGCCGGGCCATGGCTGAGCGCTGCCGCGCACTCGGCATGGATATCCATTACCACAACCGCAGTCGCCTGGCCGCCGATCTGGAAGGCGATGCGACCTATCATGCAACGGCGGATGAGCTGTTCCGGGTTGCTGATTTCCTGTCCATCCATTGCGAAATGACGCCGGCCACCACCAAGCTGGTAAATGCGCGCACCATCGCCCTGATGCCGGACGCTCCGGTGATCGTCAATACGGCGCGCGGCGGCATTGTTGACGACGAAGCGCTGCTTGCCGCCCTTAAGTCAGGCCGGGTGGCCGCCGCCGGGCTTGACGTGTTTGACGGTGAGCCCAAGCTGCATCCGGGTTACCTGAAGGCCCCCACCGCCTTTCTGCTGCCGCACATCGGCTCGGCCACGCTCGATACCCGCAACGCCATGGGCTTTCGCGCGCTGGATAACCTGGATGCCTATTTCGCCGGCCGCGAACCGGGCGACCGGCTGGCTTAGCCGCAGGTTATCCGAACGGATCTGTTTTGATCCAGTCGATGGTTTCGCGCAGCAGGGTCGGGATATCGCGGATCGCGACGCCGAGGCTGTCACGGCGGGTGAAATCGAAGCCGGTGGCGGCGACGGGCGGTTCCGTCAATGGCGCTGGCATGACCATATCAGGCAATATTTTGTGCAGTTCCCCGTAGAGATCCTGCCAGTGCCAGCTGTCGTAGACGCCGAAGTAGCGGCCTGCGGCGGCGGGGTTTTCATAGGCCGCCAGAAACAGCTCCGCCAGATCATGCAGATGGATCATCGAGCTTGAATTGTTGGGGATTTGGTCATGCAATCCCTTCTCGCCATTGATCAGGCGCCTGAGCCAGACATGGGGGTTGGTGGTCATCTGTTCGGGCAGAATTACCGGCCCGTAGAGGCCGGTCGGCAGCAGGATCGACAGGCGGATGCCGTTATCTTTTGCGAACGCCATGGCGGCCTTTTCCATGACGGTTTTCGCCGCCGAGGTGTATTTTTTGGCCCGGCACTGCTGGTCTTCATCGGACCAGTGTTCGACCTCGTTTTTGACCGCCACCGCCGGCAGCGGATTGGTGGAACTGGTGGAGCTGCAGATAACCACGGTTCTGATCCCGTGGCGGGCCGCTGAACCCATGATATTCAGACAGCCATTGACTGTCGGCATGATGATGTCGCGGTAACCCTGCTCGTCGTCCATGTCTTTGGCCGGCTTGCCGTCGGGCCCGAAATAGGTGGGGATCAGGCTGGCGATAAAGACACCATCGGCACCGTCAACGGCCGCATCGAAGGACCGCTCGCGGGCCATTTCCGCATCGAACAGGGCAAGCCCGTCAGCGGCCCCGTCGAGGCCGGCCAGATAGGGCACCTTATCGGCGGCGGTGCTGTCGCGGAGCGTGCCATGGACCCGGTAACCGCGCCCCAGGGCGGCCTGGATGATGTGTGATCCGACAAGCCCGCTGGCGCCGGCGACACAGACGGTTTTAGGGGGTGTCATGTTCATTTACTCCTTCAATATCGCTATGGCTGGCTATGAACGCCGTGGCAAAATGCAAATTCAACCTCAAAACGTCTCAACCGATGGCCTCAATTCAATCTCCCAGGTCCACGCACTCGAATCCTGGCGGGCAATATGCAGATAAGTCCGGGCAATGGCGTCGGGATCCAGGGTTGTCGCCGGATCATTATAGGGGGCACCGCGCCGGCTGTTGAAGATTTGCCCGTCGATGACAAAATGCGCGACGTGAATGTTTTGCGGAGCCAGTTCGCGGGCCAGGCTCTGGCACAGACCGCGCAGTGCAAATTTGCCCATGGCAAAGGGTGCCGAGCGTGGATAGCCCTTGATGCCTGCCGAAGCGCCAGTAAACAATAGCGTTCCGGCCCCGGCTTTCAGCATCCGCCGGGCGGCCTGCTGGGACGCCAGAAAAGCCCCGTAAGCAGTAACCAGAAGGGCGTTCTTTGTCGCGGTGGCATCGACCTCGGTGATCGGCCCGCGGGCCCGCGCACTCGGGTTGTAGACCACGATATCCGGGCTGCCGATCTCGCGGTCAAAGGCATCGAACAGATCAACCACCTCGGCTTCATTGGTTACATCGCAGGCGTAGGTGCGGGCATGGGTTTCCGCGGCCAGCCCATGCAGTTTTTCCACATTGCGCGCGGCCAGCCCGATCTGCATGCCTTCACTGGCAAACAGACGGGCAATCGAGGCGCTCAGGCCCTCGCCGGCACCGATGATTAAAGCCTTTTCAGCCATAAGCCCTGCTCCTGCTGGATTTTTGTGCCCTTCTATAATGGCGCGGTTGGCGGCGGCTCACAAATGGTTTTCTGATCCCGGTGGGCGTTGGTTTGAGACAATAAAAAAGCCGCTCCGGTTGCCCGGAACGGCTTTTCATTACAAGTGGGCTGGCGCTTATTCGCGGTTGCCGAACAGATGCAACAGCATCAGGAACATGTTGAGGAAGTCCAGATACAGGCGCAGGGCCCCCATAATGGCTTTCTTCTCGTGGGTTTCCGAGCCGTCGGATTCCAGGTAAATGGCCTTGATGGCCTGGGTGTCGTAGGCGGTGAGGCCGGCGAATACCAGAACCCCGACCACGGAAATTACGAACATCAAAGCCGAGCTTGCCAGGAAGATGTTAACCACACTGGCGATAATGATGCCGATCAGACCCATGACCAGGAACGAACCCATGCCCGACAGGTCACGCTTGGTGGTGTAGCCATAGAGGCTGAGGCCGGCAAAGGCCGCCGAGGTGATGAAAAATACCCGGGTAATGCTGGCGCCCGTATAGATCATAAAGATGTAGCTGATCGACAGGCCGACCAGCGCCGAATAGATCCAGAACACGGTCTGCGCGGTCTGCGCCTTCATCTGGTTGATCCGCGCACTCAGAAAGAACACCAGACCCAGTGGAGCGAGCATCACGACCCACTGCAACGGCGTGCCGTAAATGGCCGCCATCAGGGATTGTGAGGTTGATGCCGCATAGGCAACCGCACCGGTCAGGCCGAGCGCGATACACATGTAGTTGTAGACCTTGAGCATGTAGAGGCGCAGGCCCTCATCGATTTGTGACGTGGCAGCCCGGGCACCCGTCATCTGGTCCGTGCGCAATGTGAAACGGTTATCAGCCATTTAAATACTCCCCATAAACAGTTGAATAGAAAAATTCTAATCTGCGACTGAATATGGCATGATATGGGAGCAATTCAAGGACAACCGGGGCTTTCACTGCAAAAATCACGAAATTGCCATAATTATCCGTTTACTCGTTCCTGAGATGGGGGCTGGCCTTCTGTCCGAGCACCCGCCAGGTCCCGATCAGGCCGACACAGGAGGTCATGACCACACAGAGGAAAACCGTCGTGGCCACGATCTGGGGCAGAAAAATCCATTCGGCGCGCATCAGAAAAGTGATCACCGCCCAGGCGGTCAGGGTGCCGATGGCTGCGGCAACCAGCCCGGTCAGCAGCCCGAGCACTCCGTATTCCAGCAGGTAGATATAAAGGACCCGCCGCGACCCGGCCCCCAGCACCTTGAAGATCACCGCTTCATAAACCCGGCGCCGGTGTTCCGAGGCCATGATCCCGGCCAGCACGATCAGTCCGGCGACCAGGGTCAGGGCGGCGGTGCCTTTGACCGCGGCACCGATGCCAGCCAGGATTGTCGCTGCCGCCTGCAGGGCATCGCGCACCCGGATCGCTGAAATATTGGGGAATCCGTCGGTGGCGGCGCGCTCGACCGCATCCTCGACGGCGGCGGTTGCCTCAATGGCGGCGATATGGCTGTGCGGGGCCCCTTCCAGAACCCCCGGTGCGAAGACGATGGCAAAATCGAACTGCAGGCTGCGCCAGTCAATCTCGCGCAGACTGGCGATCCGGGCGGTAATTTCACGACCCAGTACATTCAGGGTCAGGCTATCGCCCACATCCACATGGAAGCCGCGGGCCAGTCCCGCATCCAGGGAAATCAGCGGCGGTCCCGCATAACCGGCGGGCCACCATTCACCCTTGGTGACGTCGGAGGCGACATCGTCCTTGCTGGCGGCATAGGTCAGCGCCCGGTCACCGCGCACCGCCCACTGGCTTTCGGCGGCGACATCAGCCTCTTCGACCGGGGTACCGTTGATCTTGACGATGCGGCCACGCAGACTGGGTACCCGCTTGTAGGTGCCGGTGCCGGCAATGGCGGTCACCGCCTGATCGAAACGGGCGACCTGATCAGGCTGGATATCGAGAAAGAAAAAGGCCGGCGCCCGTTCCGGCAGGCGCTCGGAAATCTGCCGGCTGAGGTTGCCCTCGATCAGGCCGATGGCGACCAATACGGTCAGTCCGAGGCCCAGCGAGACGACCAGATTGGGTGTCGGTGTACCCGGCCGGTACAGATTGGTCTGGACCAGCCGCCACAGCGCACTGGCATCGGGTTTCCAACTGCGCGCAGCGGTCATGATCAGCAGCGCACCCAGACGCAGCAACACCAGGGTGAGGACCGATCCGCCGATAAACCAGGCGGCGAAATACTGGTTCGATGCGGTCAGCAGGGTGCACAGGGCCAGCAGGGCGCTGCCCACAGCCATGGCCACCACATAACCCATGCGTGGGCGGCGGCTGGCGGTATCAAGGCTGAAGCGGAACAATTGGGCGGCGCTGACATCGCGGGCCCGGCCCAGCGGCCACAGCGCAAAGGTCACCGTCGCCAGCAGGCCAAACACTGCGGCGATGGCGGTTGGCGCCGCATAAACGCCGATTGCCGGGCGCACCGGCAACTGGTCGCCGACCAGTTCCAGCAAAATCACGGGTCCGGCACCGCCGATCAGCAGACCGGCGATGATGCCGATGCCGCCGATCACCAGCACCTGCATCATATAAATGCTGAACACCAGACTGCCCGGTGCACCCAGACATTTGAAGGTGGCGATGGTTTCGGTTTTGGTGTCCAGATAGCTGCGCACGGCACCGGTGATACCAAGCCCGCCGACCAGCAGAACGGTGAGCCCGGTGAACGACAGAAACAGGGTCATGCGTTCGAGAAAGCGTTTGATGCCGGGTGCCGCCTCTTCGGGCGTGCGCAGGCGCCAGCCGGCCTGGGGAAACTGCCGGGCCAGGGCTTCCTGCCAGGCGTCTGTGTTAACCCGCTCATCCAGTGTCAGTTTGTAGTGGTAGTGCAACTGGCTGCCCGGCTGTACCAGCCCTGACTGATGCAGCGCGTCGAGGCCGATCATCAGGCGCGGCCCCAGACTGAAGACGCTGGCGACACGGTCCGGCTCGCTTTCGATGCGGCTGCGCAGTTGCAGGCTGATGCCGCCCAGTTTGATCCGATCGCCCAGTTTCAGATCAAGCCGGGTCAGCAGGTTGGCGTCGGCGGTCGCCCCCCAGGCCCCGTCGACCAGGGCAAAGGTTGCCGCCGCCGGGCTGGCCGGCGCGGTCTGCAGCTGGCCAACCAGCGGATAGGCGGCATCAACGGCTTTCAATTCGACCATGGCCCGCTTGTCGCGGCTTGTCTCGGGGCGAACCATGGCCCGCATGGTGATGGTCTCGGAGAAGGCGCGGGAGCGGGCTTTCAGAAACTCAAGCTGTTCAGGTGCCACGGGGCGGTGGTACAGGCGCAGGTCGATATCACCGCCGAGCAGTTTTTTGCCGTCGGCCCGGAGCCCCCCCAGCACCGATTCGCTGAGATTGCCAACCGCCGTGATCGCGGCGACGCCGAGGATCAGGCAGGCCAGTAAAATGCGAAACCGCCCGAACCCGGCGCGCAGTTCGCGCCGCGCCAGACGCCAGCTCAGGGCCAGTTCACTCATCGATCTGTGGCGCCGGTTTCGCTGCCGTCGGGGCGGCATCGCTGACCACCTGGCCATCCGCCAGCTTGATCAGACGCGCACATTTATTGGCCAGTTCGGGAGCATGGGTGACCAGAATCAGGGTGGTGCCGTAGCGGTCCCGCAGATCGAACAGCATCTCCATGACCTGTTCGCCGGTCGCCTGATCGAGGCTGCCGGTCGGCTCGTCGGCGAGCAGCAAAGCCGGTTCTGTAACGAAGGCTCTGGCCAGGGCAACGCGCTGCTGTTCACCGCCGGAAAGCTGCCCCGGGTAGTGGTCGACGCGCTGGCCCAGACCGACCGACTCAAGCTCGCTGCGGGCCCGCTCAAAGGCCTTTGATTTGCCGGCAAACTCCAGGGGCAGGGCGACGTTCTCGAGCGCCGTCATCGACGGCACCAGATGGAAGTTCTGAAACACAATGCCGATGTGATCGCGCCGGAAGGCGGCAAGGCCATCTTCGTCGAGGCCGTTGAACAGGGTCCCGCAGGAACTGACGGAGCCCGACGTGGTGTTCTCCAGTCCGGCGGCAATCATCAGCAGGGAGGTTTTTCCGGAACCCGATGGCCCGACCACGCCGACGGTTTCGCCACGGGCAATTTCCAGATTGATGCCGCGCAGGATGTGGACCTGCCCGGCGTCGCTGGCCAATTGTAAATGCACGTCTTGAAGTTTCAGGGCGGGTTCTAAAGAATGGGGGATGACCATGTTCATGAGAAAGCAAGTTCCAGAGGTAAACGGCAAACAGGGGCGAGGCAGGTCCTCCCTGCCATATAGGGCGCGTGCCGGGCTTGTCAATATGGCGCTGGTTGTGGGCTGGCTTTTGTCCGCCCTGCCCGCCGGTGCCGCCGAGCCCCTGAAAATCCTGATGCTGGGCGACAGTCTTACCGCCGGCTACGGGCTGGTCAAGGGTCAGTCGGTGCCGGCCCGGCTTGATCAGGCCCTGAAAGCGGGTGGCGTGGATGTGCAGATTATCAATGCCGGTGTGTCGGGTGACACCTCGGCCGGCGGCCGCGCGCGGCTGGCCTGGGCGCTGGCCGACGGACCCCGGGGGCTGATCATTGAACTGGGGGCCAACGACGGTCTGCGCGGGCTCGATCCACAGCAGACCTTTGCCAATCTTGACGCTATCATCAGCCAGGCGAAAGCCGCCGGTCTGGCGGTGTTGCTGACCGGAATGCGGGCTCCGCCCAATCTGGGGCCGGAATACGGTGACGAGTTCAACCGTATCTACCCGGACCTGGCCGCCCGCCACCGGGTACCTCTGTATCCGTTTTTTCTCGATGGTGTGGTCGCCGACCCGGCCCTCAACCAGGCCGATGGCATCCATCCGAACCCGGACGGCGTCGCTGTCATTGTCAAAAAATTACTGCCACTGGTAAAGGCCATGATCAGCGCCATTGAAAAATAGACAGGACGGGCTTTGCGGTTTTCGGCTACCATAGCCCGGTGTGCCGTACAGCCGGAGGAACAGACGACGTCATGACAGGGATTTCACATTTCAGGCAGGCGCTCTCGCAATCTTCCGACTGGGTGGTTTGCGCCCGGGAAATCGAAGACCAGTTGCTGCCGCTGCCGGCCCTGGCGCCCGGCAACAGCTGGCTGGCGTTCATCTATGCGACGGACGTGCTGGCCGAACAATTGTCGAGCATTCTCGTCTATCTGAAACAGAAATCCGGAATCAGCCATTGGGTTGGCAGTGTGGGTGCCGGTATTTGTGCGGGGCGCAAGGAAATTTTCGGCCGGGCCGGGCTGACGGTCATGGTTGCGCAACTGCCCGCCACGTCGTTTCGGGTGATCCCCACCCTGACCACCGGTATTGATGAAATCCCCGCCGCCAAGCGCCAGTGGTCACGGGCGGCGATGGCGCCGTTTGGTGTCGTACATGGCGATCCGTCGAACGGTAATATCGTGGAACTGATCGAAATGCTTGCCATGGATATCGAGAATATGGCGCTGGACGTCCCCGGTTTCCTGGTCGGCGGTCTGAGCGCCTCCCAGCAGGCGCCCTACCAGGTGGCACAGACGGTTACGGCGGGGGGGCTTTCGGGAGTCCTGTTCGGCCCCGATGTGGAAGTGGCGACCGCTCTCAGTCAGGGCTGCTCGCCGGTTGGGCCCAGCCACCGGATAACCGATGCCCGCGGCGGTGTCATTCTGGAACTCGATGGCCGGCGCGGGCTTGAGGTTTTCAAGGAGGATATCGGTGAATTGCTGGCCCGCGATCTGATGCGGGTCGATGGCTATATCCACGCGGCCCTGCCGGTCAGCGGTTCCGATACCGGTGACTATGTGGTTCGCGGCCTGCTGGGGGTTGATCCGGAAAATGGCTGGCTGGCGATTGCCGGCGATCCGCAGGCCGGCGACCAGTTGATGTTTGTGCGGCGTGACCCGAAAGCCGCGGAAGAGGATCTGCTGCGCATGGCGGTCGGGTTGAAGCGCCGGTTGCCGGGTGTGCCCAAGGGCGGGCTTTATTTCTCCTGCGTTGGCCGCGGCCCCGGCCTGTTCGGCCGGGAAGGGGCGGAAATGGAGATTCTGGCGCGGGCGCTCGGCGATTTCCCGCTGGTCGGCTTCTTCGGCAATGGCGAAATCTCCAACAACCGGCTGTATGGATATACCGGCGTGCTTTGCCTGTTCGTCTAGGCCTGGGCCGGGCCTAAAAAGCAGGGATTCGCAAAAACCGTGACCATCGGGTCCGGCCGGGCGGTAAATCCGTACCCCCGAAGGGCCGACGTCAAACCACTGAAGAGCCTGGATTTTGTTTGTTTTCGGGCGGCGAAAGCGGATTGCGGTGGACGTTCTCGATCTTTCGGTTTGCGCTGTTTAAATTCGGGCGTAGACTGATTTCACGGAGGTGGATATGCGGATATTTGTTGCCCTGCCATTGCCGAAAGAGGTGCGCCAGGACCTCGCGGGGATTTGCGGTGGTATTGCCGGCACGCGCTGGATCGAGCCGGAAAATTTTCATCTGACACTGCGCTTCATCGGCGAGATCGGGCGTGGCCAGGCCGATGATCTGCATACCGAGCTGACGTCGATCCGCTTTCCCGAAATCGAATGCCGCCTGTCCGGGATCGGTACCTTCGAGCGCCGCGGCCATGTGACCATGCTGTGGGCGGGGCTGGACCACCCGCAGGCGGTGATCGCGCTGCATGACCGCATTGAAGCCGCCGCCCGGCGCGCCGGATTCCCCTGCGAGGCGCGAAAATTCAAACCGCATGTGACCTTGTCCCGGTTCAGGCCGCACAGCATGCCGGTTATCGGGCCCTATCTGGAAATGCATAACGCCTTCTCAAGCCGCGCCTTTGTGTTCGATCGGTTCAATCTCTATCAGAGCCGCCTCGGCCATGGCAGCGCCATATACGACGTGTTGTCGGAATATCCTTTGGATCAGAAAGTCTATTACGGCAAAGAGGCGCTGGCAGATGCTGACGAGCGCCTATTCGGGGGATAGATCGAGTTTAAACTGGGGGCTGTTGGCCGGGTGATTGGGCTCGAAAAACATGGCTGTGTCGTTCTTCATCTGCAGGACTTTCTGGATCGGCCGCATCTCGCTTTTGCTGAAGCCGAAGGCCGTTCGAAAGCTGGCCAGTACTTCGGCTTCGCCCAGTTTCAGGTGGCCATCGGCCATGATCATGTCGAACAGGTTGATCAGGATGCACAATTTCTGACCGCGGCTGAGGGAAGGGCTGTGGGTTTCGAGAAATATCGCCATGTTCTCGCGCCGGGCGTGACTGAAGGCGGTGGCAGACAGGTCCTTGAGGCCGCGCCCGGAGATTTCGCCGTCGGCCAGGTGTTTGCCCAGCAGGCCAACCATTTTGGCTTTTTCTTCGGTTGCTGCGTCATCATCAGCCATGATTGCATAGGCCAGGGAGGTGGCCAGGATTTGCAGGGGCGTCATGGAAGTTCCTTTGCGGCTTCAGGTCTTGATCTCAGCGATGGTAACCGGGCCTTGCTGGCGCCGCAATGGTGGTGGTGCACCTATGTGTCCAGCCATGGCGCAAGGCGGGCCGCCGCCTGGCGGGCCTGATCCTGCGTGGCATAGGGTTTGTGTACATGTCCGCCGATGGCAAACCAGCCCGTTAAATCCTCCGTATCGCGCCGGTAAATCTCAAAACCAAAACTGCCGTCCGGGCGCCTGAAAAGATCCACACAGCGATCTCCGTCCGGTGTTTCCAGGGATGCGAGGACCCGGTTTTTCATGTCTATGCCTTATTCTCGTGAACATTGTATGGGGACAATAAATACCGTTTCAGCGGCAAAAGGCCTGTTGCAGGGATGCGCGGGAATGATAATCTGATCCTCATCAGGCGCAAGAAAGAACCCTTGATATGTTAAACCCCGACGAAATACTGGCAAACCTTGATGCGCGGACAGCGGCGCTGGTCGCCGACTGCACGGCCTGCGGGGCCTGTGTAAGGGCCTGTCCGACACCGGCTGTCACCGGTAATGATGTTACGGATCCGAAAGCCGTTGCTGCGGGAATCATCGCGCTTCTCAGCGGCCGGCCGGCGCCTGAAAACGCCCGGCGCTGGGCCACCGAATGCTGCGGCAGCGGTCAATGCCTGGATGTCTGCGACGCAGGCATCAATCCCCGGTTCATGCTGACCATGGCGCGTCGGGCGATTACCGAAAGCGAAGCCCAGCCGGTGCGCCGGGCGGCCGGCAAACAGGCCTTCAAATCGATGAGTCGCGGGGTCCGGGTGCTGGCCCGCCTGCAACTGCCACCTGAACTGATGGAGCGCCTCAGCCCGTCGTCTCACCCGGACCGGGAAGCGCCGCCGGACCTGGTTTTTTACACCGGCTGCAATATGCTGAAAACGCCGCATATCGGTCTGTTGTGCCTGGATGTGCTCGATCAGTTGGGGGCCAGCTACGAGGTCTTCGGCGGGCCTTCTGATTGCTGCGGGATTTTGCAGCTTCGCCCCGGCGACACGGCCAATGCGACGCGCCAGGCGGGACGCACCCTGCAACGGGTCGCGGCGCGAAAACCGGCAGCCCTGGTCTCCTGGTGCCCGACCTGCCAGATGCAGTTCAGCGAAACCATGCTGGCGGGCGCCGCGGCAGACGACGCCGTGGCCATGAAAATGCTGCCGGTCTATCTGGCCGGGCGGCTCGATCAGTTGCGCCCGCTGATGACCCAGCCGGTGCGCAAACGCGTCGCCCTGCATGAATACCCGGGATCGCCGGGGGTTATCGACAGTGTAAAGGCCCTGCCTGGGGCTATTCCCGGCCTCGAACTGGTTGATCTGGGGGTAACCAGTCTGGGTTATCAACTGACCTCCCTGTCGGCAATGCCGCAGCGGCAAAACCGGCATATTGCTGAAAGCCTGCAGCGCGCCGAAGCCGCCGGTGTCACCACGCTGGCTGGCATCTTCCACGCCGATCATCGCGAACTGGTCGCCCATGAAAACCAGTGGCCCTTTGAAATCATCAATTATATGGAACTGCTGGGCCAGTCCATGGGCCTGGCCCGGACCGATATCTTCAAACGCCTGAAGTTGATGCAGGATGTGGATGCGGTGATCGCCGACACCACCGACATGATCGAGGCCCATGGCCTGGATCTGGAAGAGGTGCGTGACGTGGTGCTCAAAGACATGCTGGAAGATCAGTACCTGCCGCTCGACCGCTCCCTGCACCCGCGTACGGACGGTTCTGTTGCAAGTTAGCCGGGCTCTGTTAAATTAGGCCCATGGCGTCTTTTTTCTCAAAACTTTTTGGCGGCGGTTCAGCCGCCGACAGGGCAACACCCGAACCGGGTGATCCGGTTGTCCATGCCGGGCTGGTCATCCGCGCCGCGCCGGAACCTGAAGGCAGCCAGTTCCGGCTCGCCGGACTGATCATCAAAGAAACGGACACGGGTCCTTTGCAACGCCATTTTGTCCGCGCAGATGTTTTTGCCGACCACGCGGAAGCGGTCGATTTCACCATTCGCAAGGGCAGACAGATCATCGATGAACAGGGTGACCGTCTGTTCGCCGACGGCCAGTCAAGCGGCCGCGCCTAGTGGCACTCCATCAGGCAGTCGGTTGCTGGCTGCCGAAAAACACAAAATTCTCCGGTTTCTGACCAGCCGCAGCGCGCTCGAAGTTTTTCGCAACAAACCGCCAGCGGCGTTCCCACATGTGGTAGCTGGAGGCACTTTCGTGGGCGCTGAGCAGGGTATTATCCAGGGTCTCGAAAGCCAGCTCACTGGGCCGGACTTCTGGTTTGCCCGGCGTGTTGTAATGGTACCAGACGTCAAGCACGGCACCGCCAATTTGCTTTGAGTGCAGGGCGTCAAACAGCGCCTGTTCGGCGATCACCCGGCCCCGGGCCACGTTGATGATGATCGCGTCCGGTTTCATCAGCGCCAACTGGGCGGCGCCGATCATGCCCTCAGTCTCGGCATTCAGATCGCAGGCGACCACCACATAATCGCTTTCGCTGAGCAACTGGTGCATTTTGTCCGGGGTGCCCAGCCAGTCGAGCAGTTCAGGTGTTTCCTGCTGGCTGCGCCGGGTGCCGATGACGCGCATGTCAAAGGCTTTTGCCCGTTTTGCCACTTCAAAACCGATATGGCCGTAACCGATGATGCCGACGGTTTGATCGCGCAGTTCGCCGTGCGGTGTATTTTCGCCGGGCGCCTTGCCGTTCCAGCCGCCTTTGCGGAAATCCCGGTCGAGCCTGCGCAGACCCAGGCTCATTTCCAGCATGCCGCCCAGCACATATTCGGCTATCGCGCTTTCGTGTTCGAAACAGTTACACACCGGAACCTCGGCCGGCATGGTTGCCGGTGAACAGAAATCATAGCCGGTCCAGGGAATCTGAAACAGTTTGAGACGGGGAATGGCCGGCCACTGGGCGGTGGGAATACCGCCACCGACAATACAGTCAGCCTGCGCTGCCATGGCGGCAAACTCATCCGCCTGGTTGATCGCCGGATCCCAGACCAGCACCTGCCAGTCATCACTGAGAAAGGTTTTCAGTAAATCCGTATACTGGACCGCAATGCGGCCCTGGACGAGGGCGGTTGGCATAAGTGTTGATCCTGTTCGGTTTTTGACAATCAAAGGGTTTACCGATTAACCGGTTGCCGCCAGATTGGCAACAAGATCCGGCAACTGGCGCATGTGGTCGAAGATCAGATCGGGTGCCAGGCGGGCCAAATCGTCGGCATAGCTGCCGGTGCAGTGGCCCCCGCCGGTAAAGCCGAAGCAGGTCATGCCGGCGGCTTTGGCGGCTTTGATGCCCAGTTTCGAATCCTCAATCACCAGACACGCCGACGGCGCCACATTGAACTGCTTTGCGGCATGGAAAAACAGGTCCGGCGCCGGTTTTGAGCGGGCGACCTGCGAGCCGCTGTATAAATGGGGGTCGAAAAATCCGAGCAGGCCGGTGTGTTCCAGATTGGCGCGAATTTTTGCAGGTGGCCCGGAAGAGGCGACGCATTTTTTCTGGGGCAGGCGGGTCAGGGCCTCGCCTATGCCGGCAATGGCCTGCAATTCGGCGGCAAAAGCGGCGGTGTCCTTTTGCCTGAGCGTGGCAATAAAATCATCGGGCAGGACGCAGCCCTCGGCGCGTACGTCATCGACCAGTGTCGGCATGGAATAGCCAATGAACCGCCGTTGGCAGTCTGCCGGCGAAATGGCGAAGCCATGGGCGCTCAGGTGTCCGGCCAGAATGCGGTTGGAAATCAGCTCGCTGTCGACCAGCACCCCGTCACAGTCGAAAATAATCAATTCAGGAAAGGCCATGTTCAGTATCCGTATCGCTCAAGTGTTGCCTCTACCGAAGCCACGTAATGGCCGCCGAACAACCGCACATGCACCAGCAGAGGATATAAATTGTATAGATCACGCCGTGCCTCAAAGAAACCCGGTTTCAGGGGGCGCAGTTGCTGGTAGGCATCAAAGAAGGCATCGCCGACCGAGGCAAACAGCGTCGCATAGGCAAGTTCGATCTCGGCATCGGCAAAATACAGGGCCGGATCAATAAAGGCGGATATTTTGTTACCGTAACAAAGCATGTTTCCGGCCCACAGATCGCCGTGGATCAGGCTCGGCTGGTCCGGCTCCAGCAGAAAGTCGGGCAAATCTTCGGCCAGCAACAAAACGCGGTCCAGTAAGCGATTGGGCAGCCGTCCGGCCTGGTTTGCCAGACCCGCCATATACAACAGCCGGTGATCGCGAAAAAACGGGATCCATCGCTCAGTTTTCGGATTTGGCTGGTCCAGAGGGCCGATCAGCGTGTTCCATTCGAAACCGAAATGATCTGCACTGAGGGCATGCAGTTTGCCCAGGTGGCGGGCCGCATCGGCCTCGGACAAGGCGGTCAGGGGCGGTTCATGGCGACAATGCTGGATCAGTAAAAGCCGGGCGCTGGCATAAAGCACCGCCGGCACCGGCAGTTCCGTATGGGCCGCCAAATAGCCCAGCATCCGCCCTTCGATGGTCAGGACGCCGGCCCCGTTGCCGGCTTTGGCGACGATCCGCGTACCATTCTCCAGGGTCACCTGAAAAACCGCAGCGATGCATCCACCGCTCAGCGGGCGTATTGAGCGGACTGGTGACCGGCAGATTTCGGAAATTATATCGGTATGGCAACGGTCCATGGGCCTACAGGTTGTGGGTTTTTTGAATAGCCGCCAGCAAACCCCCGGCGGCCTCGGCGAGCATGTCGAAGACGCGGTCAAAGCCATCGTTATAATAGGGGTCGGGAACATCCGTCAGGGCGACGGCGGGGGCGAAAGCCAGACACATGTGCAGGCGCTGCTCGCGTCCGGGCGGACAGATCGCCGCCAACGCCGTGTAGTTGGCCTGGTCCATGGCAATGACGTAATCGAATTCATCGAAATCGGCGGCGACGGCCTGGCGGGCGGCGAGGCCGCTCAAATCGATGCCACGGGCTTTGGCGATGGCCTGGCTGCGCGCATCAGGCGGCCCGCCCACGTGCCAGTTGCTGGTGCCTGCCGAATCGACGGCGATGGCCTTGGCCAGGCCCTGATCTTTGAGCAGTTGGCGAAACACCCCTTCCGCCGTCGGCGAGCGGCAGATATTCCCCAGACAGACAAACAGAACCTTGATCAATGGATTTCCCCTTGGCGAAAGCGCGTTCGCAATTATCATGGTCCGGGCGATGAAGTACAAGGAATTGCTGAGCTGATGACTGACACCATTGTGGTCCTGACCGGGGCCGGGATTTCCAGGGAATCCGGCCTTGCCACCTTTCGCGATGCGGACGGCATCTGGGCGACCGTACGGATCGAGGACGTGGCAACACCGGATGCCTTCCGCCGCGACGCGGGCCGCGTGCACGCCTTTTACAATGCCCGCCGCGCCGCCCTGGTCGAGCGCCAGATCGCACCCAACGGAGCGCATCTGGCTCTCGCCCGGCTTGAGAAGAACTGGCCGGGGGAGGTCTTGATCGTGACCCAGAATGTCGATGATCTGCACGAGCGGGCCGGGTCGGAAAATCTGCTTCACATGCATGGTGAATTGCTGAAGGCGCGCTGCAGCACCTGTGCGGCCAGCTATCCGTGGCGCACGGATCTGTCGGTGGAAAGCTGTTGTCCCACCTGCGCCGGCAACCGCTGCCTGCGCCCGGATGTGGTCTGGTTTGGCGAAATGCCCCGGCATATGGACGCTGTTTACCGGGCCCTGGGCCAGTGCGGTCTGTTCGTTTCGATCGGCACCTCGGGCCATGTCTATCCGGCGGCGGCTTTTGTCGCCCGGGCGGCAAACCGGCCCGGGGTGAAAACCGTCGAGCTCAATCTGGAGCCGTCCGAAGGGGCCCGGCTGTTTGATCAAGCCCGCTATGGTCCGGCCAGCCAGTTGGTGCCGGAATTTGTCGACCAGCTGCTGGCGTCGCCATGACTGGTGCTTTTGACGATTTACTGGCCGACATCCGCTCGTGCACACTATGTGCTGCGGATTTGCCGCTTGGGCCGAGGCCGGTTGTGCGCGGGCGGCCCGGGGCCAGAATCCTGATCATCGGACAGGCGCCGGGTACCCGGGTGCACGCATCAGGGATTCCCTGGGACGACCGCTCGGGCGAACGCCTGCGCGAATGGCTCGATGTCACCGCAGATGTCTTCTACGATGAAGAGCGCATTGCCATCATGCCCATGGGGTTTTGTTATCCGGGCCGGGCGGCGGCGGGCGGTGACCTGCCGCCGCGCCCCGAATGCGCCCCGCAATGGCACCAGGCGCTGCGTCGTCAGCTGGTTGGTGTGGAACTGACATTACTGGTCGGCAGTTACGCGCAAAAGTATTATCTGGGCGAAAAAGCCTGCAAAACCATGACCGAGACGGTGCGGGCCTGGTCCGATTACGGGCCAGCCGTACTGTCAACGCCACATCCCAGCTGGCGAACCGTCGGATGGCAACGGAAAAACCCCTGGTTTGAGGCGCAGCTGTTACCTGACCTGCAGCGGCGGGTGCGCGGCCTGCTGTGATGGCGGGTGCAAAACCACCGGGCTTTGCCGCACCATCAGGGCGCTAGCGTTGTTCGGCGCCGACTTCCGTCATCAGTTGCTCGAGCACCTCGTAGGGTTGGGCGCCGACCAGTCCCTGGCGGTTGCAGACAAAGGTGGGCACGCCGGTAACCCCGTAGCTGTGGGATTTTGCCCAGTCGGCATCGACGGCGTCCTTGAAGCTGCGCTCCTCAAGCACGGTCCGGGCCGCCGCCACGTCCAGACCCACGGATTTGACAACATCGAGAATGACCTCAGGATCGCCAATATCGCGGCCATCGACAAAATAGGCTTCAAAAAATTTGTCGTGGATGGCATTGCCACCGGGCTGGGTTTCTGCCCAGCTGCCAATTTCCTGGGCAAGCCGGCTGTTGTAGGTGTGGCTGCGGTCGTTGAAGGGCAGGCCTTCGGCTTCCATCAGACCTTTCATGTTGCGGTTTTTCTCGGCAATGGCTTCCGGTCCGGTGCCGAACATCTCGGCCAGGGTGCGGCCCGCGGCCGGGGTGTCCGGATGCAGCGGGAAATGCACAATCTTGACCTCAATATCATAATTTTTCTTCAGTTTCTTGACCCGGTTATCGCCCAGATAGCACCACGGGCAGACGTAATCGGTAAACACTTCCAGGGTAATCGGTTCCGGCATTCTTAGCTCTCCTGCGTATCAGTTCCCCCTCAATGTGGGCAACAAAACCGAAATTGCAAACGGCAATCACACGAATGGGGGCAAGCCTGTCAAATGCACTTGCCTTTTTGCCCGGAAAAGCCAATGGATGGCGCATGAAAATGCTTTCCGACAATATCCGCGCCGCGCTGTTCATGAGCCTGAGTATGGGCGGGTTTGTCCTCAACGATACCTTCATGAAAATTGCCTCGCAGGATCTGAGCTTGTTTCAGGCGATTTTGGTGCGCGGCCTTTTTGCAACGTCAATCATCGGGCTGATGGCATGGCGGAAACATGTCCTGTTTGTCAGCGTCTGCAGGGCGGACCGGCTGATCTTGGGGTTGCGGCTGGTCGGCGAAATTGGCGGAACCATCTGTTTTCTCACTGCGTTGTTTCATATGCCCATCGCCAATGCGACGGCGATTTTACAGGCCCTGCCGCTGGCGGTAACCCTGGCCTCGGCGGTGTTTCTGAAAGAACCGGTCGGCTGGCGCCGCTATACGGCGATTGCCGTTGGCTTTGTCGGTGTGTTGATCGTTATCCGGCCGGGCTCGGACGGCTTTAACAGCTATTCCTTCTGGGCCCTCGGCGCGGTCGTCTTCATCGTGCTGCGCGATCTGGCGACCCGGCAATTGTCATCCGCGGTGCCATCACTGTTTGTTGCCTTTACGACGGCGCTCGGAATCACCGTAACGGCCGCCCTGTTGTCACCATCCATGGAGTGGCATCCGGTCGAAACCCGGCACGTCCAGATCCTTGCCATCGCCGCCCTGTTTTTGATTGTCGGCTATTTGTTCAGTGTCATGACCATGCGAATCGGTGAGGTCAGTTTTGCCTCACCCTTTCGCTATACCAATCTGATCTGGGCAATCCTTATCGGTGTTGTGATTTTTGGTGACCCGCTTGATCAATGGACCCTGACCGGTAGCTTTATTGTCGTGGGTACGGGGGTTTACAGCTTCTATCGCGAGCGTCAGCGTCAGAAAAAAATGGCCTGAATCCGGGTCCTCATGAGACGCCTTGACTTCCCAACGCATTGCAGGCAATTATCCCGAATTCTTGCTTAAGGTCATTTTAATGATCTTATTACTGGTCCAAGTCTGACAGAAAGGGTCGTCAAAGGTATGCATACCATTGCAGACAACGACCTGTTTCATCGGCTGGCTTTCGATAATCCCTGGTGGGAATTAAAGGAAGACACCAAGATCCAGTTCAAGAATCCACCCCGGCGTATCTATTTCAAGAGCTTTTTTGCGCGCCTGACCGGTTCCGCCAGTGGTCAGATCCTGGCCCTGGCCGGGCCGCTGCGGGCCGGCAAAACGGTGATGTTGCGCCAGGCCGTATCGGCGCTGATCGAAAAGGGCGTAAAACCCACCCACGTGTTTTATTGCAACATGACCGTGCCCAGTTATACAGCGACGGATCTGGCAACCCTGTTTGAAATGTTCTGTCGCCGCTACCGGCATGGCCCGGAGGCCGAACTCTATATCCTCTATGACGAAATTCAGTACGTAAAGGAATGGGAAAAGTCGCTGATCACCCTGTCGAAAATGCGGCCAAATGCACGCATTGTCGCCGCCGTTTCGTCGGGTGCACCGGCCATTACCAGCGGTGAAAAGACCCATGACGGGAAAATCACCACCCATGTTCTGCCGCCGTTGTCGTTTCTCGAATTCTTGCGGTTTCGCGATTCGGAACAGGCCCTGTTCGGTGACGTCGCCGATGGTGGTCACTCCAAGATGGCGTTGCGGGCCAATGCCCTTCCGGCCCTGAATACGGAATTTTATCGCTACATTAATTTCGGCGGTTTTCTGGAAGGCATTGTGATGTCGAAGGAAGGCACCCCCGCGCCTACGTTTATCCGTGATGGCGTCGCCGACCGGGTTCTGCACAAGGATCTGGCCAGTCTGCATGGCATCAATGACGCCCAGGAACTGAACCGCCTGTTCGGGGTTCTGGCCTTCAATACGGCCCGGGAAGTGACCATTGACGAGCTCGCCAAATCCGTGGGCATTGCCAAGAACACCCTGCGCAAGTATCTGGATTATCTGGAATCGGCATTTCTGATCCGCCGGCTGCCGCGCGTTGATCGGGATGCCAAACGGTTTCAGCGGGCCGTATCATTTAAGGTCTATTTAACCGCACCCTGCCTGTATGCGGCCCTGTTTGCCCCGGTTGCCCGGGATGACCAGTTTTTTCACCGGCTCGCGGAAACTGCCCTGGTCGGCCAGTGGCTGGGCTCGCCGGAGATGAAAAACCTGGCCTATGCCAGTTGGCGTGGCGGCAGTATTGACCTGCTGATTATGAACCCCGAGACCGGCAAGCCCGACCATGTCTATGAAATCGACTGGAACAACCGCTATGGGCGTCCCGGCAAGGGACCGGAGGAACTGGTCAGTTTTGTTGAAGGCACCAACCGCAAGGCGGATACCTACATTCTGACCGGCGGGATCGCACGCCCGGCTTCGATGCGCGGGATCGACATCACGCTGGCTCCCATGGCGCTCTATGCCTACTGGCTGGAACGCGATAAACACAGTGTGAAACCCTGATAACCGGGCCTTGTTCACTGAATTGCCCATTTCCATCGGCGGCGCAGCCGCGCCTGTAAGGTTACTGTCAGCTTCATCGGTTAAATTTATCTTCACGATTCGCAGCTATTCTGTGTTTCGCGCCCGATCGGGTGGAACATCCTTGAGTCATAAATCAACGTCGATTGAATAATTGAATAAATGAACCTGAGCGCACATAAATTTCTCGCAATCTTTGCCTTCGTCGCGGCGGTCCTGTTTTCCGGGCCGGGCTTTGCGCAATCGAGTTGTGGCAAGATTCCTGCGCTGAAAGCCTGGGGCGGCGTAACCAATGCACGGGTGGTGCAGTATGTTGACAACAAACTGCATGGCGACTGGCAGCCATATATTGACCATCTGGCCAGCCAGCTGAAAAGTGTCCGTCTCATCCAGGACGCCGGAAAATCCGCACAGATCCGTTACCGGGGTGAGCTTATTGAGCTGTCCGGAAAAAATCTGACGGCCTATCTGGCGGCCTCGGAAAAGCGCCTGGAGGTGGTCACCTGTCTGGCCGAGCAGGCTTTGCATCAGCAGGCGGCGCAGCTTGCCGACTTCGCAACGGCGGCTGGCGAGGCGACAGATGAAGCCGGGGAAGTTGAAGTGCAGATACGCAAGCCACAGCCCCTGCGCCAGAACGTGACTGTTGCCGGCGGCGCCCTGCGGCTTGAGGTGACAACCTCCTGCGAAAACGGAAGCTCCGTCTTCAAGGTGACAAACCGGGGCGGCGAATGGCCGAAATCCAGCATCTTTGCCATCTACCGCATGGGCGACCAGACAAAGCAGGTGATCAGTTCCCGCCGGATGCGTCTGAAGGGCGAACAGTCGTCAACCTTCCGCATTGATGCGACAAAAAATCCAACCGGACAACTCGGCCTGTTTGTTGATCCTTCCTGGTATAAGCGTGGATTTGAATACGACGCCACCGTCCGTTGTCGCTGAATTTTTCAATTAAATCAAAAAAATTCCCAATACCTGTGATTGTAGTCACAGACTCCGGTTGGCGGATGCGATAGTTTTTGACATACTATTCAGGAACAAAAGGCGACACCGATCCACGAAACGGCAACCCGCTCGGAAACGGCGGGACGCAAAAAAACCGGTCTAAGGCTTGTAACAGAGCTAAGGCAGCGGAATTATCGAAAGGAAAAGACCATGTTAGCGCGAACCATGCCCGAAACCATTAAATTCCCCTTCATCAGCCGACGGATCGCGGTCATTCTTGTTCTGGTTGTCGGGTTTCCAATTTTATTACTGGCCATCGCCCGCCTGCTGTCAACCGATTTACCGAAGGCGGAAGTCATGGAAGTGGCCCGCGCCGTTCTCGAAGAGCATGTGCGTCGCAATCCGCCCAACGGCACCTGGCAGATGACGGCAACGCGGGTAACCGACCAGGATAAACTGGAAATGGATGTTGACGTGGCTGACTATGACAAAGCCAAGTTTATCATGTCCCGGACCGGCCGGATTCGCCATTCCTATATGAAACTGGCCTGTCCGGAACTGGAAGCCGATGTCTACCGCCAGCTGCCAAAGAACGAAACCGTCTGGATTCAACTGCACTACAATGGTGAGCCCATCGTCAGCGGCGCCTGCCCGTTGGCCAAGTCTCTGTTCTAGAGCGATTCCCTTGCAATAGGAAGCGCTCCGGCCTTACGGTTTGCGCTGCCCCGGTTTCTGACCCAGACGCAGGCGCAGGGCATTCAGCTTTATAAATCCTTCGGCGTCGCGCTGATCATAGACATCGTCCTCCTCAAAGGTGACGATGTCCTCATCATACAGACTGTTGGGAGATTTGCGTCCGGTGACCATAACGTTGCCTTTGTAGAGCTTGAGCCGGACGGTGCCGGTCACCCGCTCGCTGGCCTTGTCGATCAGGGCCTGCAGCATCAGGCGTTCCGGAGCAAACCAGAATCCGTTATAAATCATCTCCGCGTAGCGCGGCATGATTTCATCTTTCTGGTGCATGGCACCCCGGTCCAGGGTCAGGCTTTCAACAGCGCGACGGGCGTGGAACAGGATCGTTCCACCGGGCGTTTCGTAGATGCCGCGGGATTTCATGCCGATAAAGCGGTTTTCCACGATATCGAGAATGCCGATCCCGTTGTCGCCACCCAGCTTGTTGAGTTTGGTCAGCAACTCGGCCGGAGACAGCTTTTCGCCGTTGATGGCGGTCGGGTCACCCTTCTCGAAATCCATGGTGATCTCGGTGACAACATCCGGCGCATCCCAGGGCGGCACAAGCCGGGTATAGACGCTGTCTTCGGCACCGATCCAGGGGTCCTCCAGGACCTTGCCCTCTGATGAAATGTGCAGCAGGTTGGCGTCCTGGGAATAGGGGGCTTCGCCGCGTTTGTCCTTGGGTACGGGAATCTGGTGCTTTTCCGCATATTCAATGAGCCGGGTGCGGCTGGTCAAATCCCATTCCCGCCAGGGCGCGATGATTTTGATGGCTGAATTGCAGGCATAATAGCCAAGTTCGAAACGCACCTGGTCGTTGCCTTTGCCGGTGGCTCCGTGCGACACCGCATCGGCGCCGGTCTCATAGGCAATTTCGATTTGCCGTTTGGCGATCAACGGGCGGGCAATGGATGTGCCCAGCAGATAGGTGCCTTCATAGAGCGCGTTGGCGCGAAACATGGGAAACACATAGTCGCGCACGAACTCTTCGCGCAGATCCTCAATGTAAATATCCTTGATCCCCATCATCTCGGCTTTCCTGCGGGCCGGTTCAAGCTCCTCGCCCTGCCCCAGATCAGCCGTGAAAGTCACAACCTCACAGTGGTAGGTATCCTGTAACCAGCGCAGAATAACCGATGTATCGAGGCCGCCTGAATAGGCGAGAACAACTTTTTTAACGTCGTGAGTCATTTGGCAAAAATCCTATCTGCGTCCATGTGGAAGTAAGGCGGGCGCAGTATAGTAAAATGCGCGGATCGAGCAAGGACCAGACTTGTCAGATGATGCCCGGCTTCCGTAAACTGGCGCCATGACCTATTCCCATATCCCGACGCCGGCGTTGATTCTGGATAAAGCCAAATTGATCGCCAACATTTCGCGCATGACAAACCACATAAAAGCCCTGGGTGTGGATTTGCGGCCGCATATGAAAACCGGTAAATCAATGGAGGTGGCGCGCCTGGCCATGGCCGGCAATTTTGGCGGAATCACCGTCTCCACATTGCGCGAAGCCGACTATTTCGCGGCCTTCGGGGTCACCGACATAACCCTCGCCGCCTGTCTGGCGCCGGCCAAACTGGACCGGGCGGCGGCGCTCAGGGCGGCTGGTATTGATCTGAAAATACTGGTTGATCATCCGCGCATGGCACAAGCCGTTGCCGCCCATGCCGGCGAACACCATGTCCTGATCGAAATCGACTGTGGTGAACATCGCACCGGACTTCTGCCGGCGGCGCCGGAGATCATGGACATTGCCCGATGCCTGGACGCGGCGCCACGCGCCACCCTGGCCGGTGTGCTGACCCATGCCGGTCATTCCTATCAATCCCGGCAGGCCCCGGAAATGACGGCGGTGGCGGAAACCGAACGCGATGCGGTGGTTGGTGTTGCCCGGCAATTGCACGATGCCGGCATGGCCTGCCCGATTGTCAGCGTCGGCTCAACGCCGACCGCCACCCATGCCCGTGATCTGACCGGCGTCAGCGAAGCCCGGCCGGGTGTCTACATGTTTGGTGATCTGTTCCAGGCCGGGATCGGCTCCTGCACGGTTGACGATATTGCCGTCAGCGTACTGGCCACGGTGATCGCCCATCGCAGGCAGGAGAATGTAATGTTTATCGATGCCGGCGGGCTGGCCCTGTCGAAAGACCGCTCGACACAGGCCCTGGCCAACGACTGCGCCTACGGTCTGGTTTGCCAGGCCGATAGCGGCCAGCCGATCGCCGGCTTGACAGTCAGTACCGTGCATCAGGAGCATGGCCAGATCAGTGCCACCACCGCCCTTGATTTCGACCGCTACCCGATCGGCTCACAACTGCGGATCCTGCCCAATCACGTGTGCATGACGGCTGCCGCCTACACGGAATACCATGTGACCACGGCTCCCGGCCAAGCGCTTGAGATATGGCCGCGCTGTAACGGCTGGTAGGGGGTCCCGACAGTCTGTGAAGTCAGGGCAAATGGAAGGGGGAGTTCTCTGGTTTTTCGATTATCAGCAGGGAGGGTGCCGCCAGCCAGTTTTAACGGCGCAGCGGATTTGCGGCTAAAGCCCTGCGGGCTGTTCCGGCATTGCCGTGCGCGCGGCCCTTTTCAGGCGCTGGCTTTCCGACTTCAACTGGCCGCAGGCGGCCATGATATCGCGCCCTCTTGGCACCCGTATGGGGGCCGAATAACCACCATCCAGCAGAATCTCGGAAAACCTGCGGATGGTATGGGGTTTTGAGCATTCATAGGCGGATCCCGGCCAGGGATTAAACGGGATCAGATTGAACTTTGCCGGAATACCCTTGATCAGCCGGAGCAGTTCCCGGGCATCGGCGGCGCTGTCGTTGATGCCGTCCAACATGACATATTCAAAGGTAATGCGCCGGGCGTTGTTGGATCCCGGATAGGTGCGGCATGCGTTGAGCAGTTCCACCAACGGATATTTTTTGTTGATCGGCACCAGCACATCGCGCAACTCGTCGCGCACGGCATGCAGGCTGATTGCCAGATTGACGCCCAGATCCCGGCCGCATCTTTCGATCTCGGGAACCACGCCCGACGTTGACAGGGTAATCCGGCGTTTCGACAGCGCGATGCCCTCGCCGTCCATGATGATTTTAAGGGCCGTTGCCACATTGTCGTAGTTGAACAGCGGCTCGCCCATACCCATCATGACGATGTTCGAGATCATCCGCCCGCCATCGGTCGGGGTTGGCCATTCGCCGTAGGAATCGCGGGCGACCATGAACTGGCCGACAATCTCGGCCGGCGTCAGGTTGCGGACCAGGCGCTGGGTGCCGGTATGGCAGAAGGTGCAGGTCAGGGTGCAGCCGATCTGCGATGACATGCAGATGGCGCCGCGGTCCTCTTCCGGGATATAGACCGTTTCGACCTCGTTGCCGTCTTCCAGTTTGACCAGCCATTTACGGGTCCGGTCGCTCGAGGTCTGTTCCAGACTGACCGCGGGCTTGCGCACTTCATAGGCGGCCTGAAGCTTTTCACGCAAAGGCTTGCCGATGCTGGTCATCAGCTCAAAGTCGGTTTCGCCTTGGTGGTAGATCCAGTGCCACAATTGTTTGGCACGAAACGGCTGCTCGCCGATCACCAGCATTTCGTCCGCCAGTTGCTGGCGACTTAATCCGACTAAATTTTTGTAAAGACCTGTCATGCTACCGCGTCATATGGCACTTCGTGTGGTCCGGCAAAAGGAAAAAATGAAAAATCGGACAGAAACCGGGAAGCTTCAGACCTTGCAGGCAGCGCTGATGGCTTTGTATGCGGCCGTAAATCCCTTCAGGGAATAGGTGTCCGTGGTCAGGGTATCACGCTGAGACAGGCCCTTGACGGTCATGCCTGCGCCCCGAATCATGGCCTTGATCAACGTGTCGTCGGCTTTCGAATCGTAGGCGAAAGCCGTTGAACCCGCGGTGAAAAGTTTGAAATTATCCTTGCCGATGTCGATTTCAACTTCACTGTCGGTCTTGTAGGCATAACCGGCCTCGACACTGACCACATTGCTGCTTTTTTCCGCCGGACGGTGGGTGACCATGATATAGGTGCGGCCGCGCTTGGTATAGTCGCCGCGCGCCTTGGTGGCTTCTGATGCCATATAGCAAATCAGATTTTTGCCTTCCCGTTCGGTAAACGTGTCCCAGTCGCCGAAGCTGCCCAGAGGCTGCTCTGCGTGGCCGGCTGCGCCGAAGCCGAAAACGGCGGCGATCAGGAGGAAAAACCGGGGGAAATGACGTATCGTGACCATGGGGGTTTTTATATCCTGAATGTGGCCTTGCCAAGGCATTGTTGTGATGTCAGAGATAACAAATGATAGATAAAAATCCGTTAATTGTCGAAGTCACCCGTGGTGGTATGGTCGAAAGCCGCCACCGGGTCCATGCCCTGGTCTGTGATGCCAGAGGATCGGTTGTCCATGGCTGGGGAGATCTGGATATGTCGATCTATCCGCGCTCGGCCATAAAACCGCTGCAGGCGCTGCCGTTTATCGAGACCGGCGCCGCCGACGCGGTCTCTGCCAGCACCCAGGAACTGGCCTTTGCCTGCGCCTCGCATAATGGCGAGACCCATCATGCGCAACTGGCCAACACCTGGCTCGCCCGCCTTGGCTTGACCCATGAAGACCTCGAATGTGTCGGCCATTATTCCCATGAGGAAACGTCGCTTTATGCGCAATTGCGTGATCATCAGGTGATCACAAATGCGCACAACAACTGTTCCGGCAAACATTGCGGGTTTTTATCGACGGCGCATCATTGCGCAGAGCCCCTGCAAAACTACATCGCCCCTGAGCATCCGGTGCAGCAGCGCCTGATCCAGGTGCTGGGCGAAATGGGTGACTGCGATCTATCAAACAGCCCGACCGGCATCGATGGCTGCGGAATCCCGGTTATCGCCATGCCCCTGTCGGCACTGGCGCTGGCGTCTGCCCGTATGGCGGCGCCGGACGGCCTGACCATAGCGCGGGCACAGGCGAGCCGACGCCTGACAGCGGCAATGGCCGCTCATCCCTACAATGTCGCAGGCCAGAACCGGTTTGATACCCATCTGATGACGGTGGGAAAAGGCCGGTTTGTCACAAAAACCGGGGCAGAGGGTGTGCATGTGGGGATTTTTCTGAAAAGCGGTTACGGGATTGCCGTCAAATGTGAAGATGGCACAAAGCGGGCCACGGATGTGGCAACGGCAAATATTCTCGACCTGTTGGGCGGCCTCGATGAGGCGGCGCAGGTGACGGTCGTCGCCCACCTGGCGACGCCGGTCAAAAATGCCGCCGGCCTGGTGGCCGGAGAGATCCGGCTGGCGGACGGCTGGCGCGGTTAGTGCCTTTGCCCTGACCAGCCCAAAACCGTCCCTCAGATGTAAACAGGACGGCAGCCTTATTTGCCTGCCCACCAGGAGATGGTGTCTCTGGCCGCCTCTTCAAGCTCTGGCATTCTGGTTTTAATCACGGTGAAATCTGATGGATCGGCTTCGATCGCTGCAGCCAGTTCCGATACCCGTACTGCAAAGAGTGACCCAGATGATCCCTTTATGGAATGGGCGGCTTCTGTGATGCGTTCCGCATCGCCATCGTGGAGCGCGGTTCGCAGGTCATGCATTCGGGTTTGCAGGGAGGTTTTTGCCTGACCGAGTAGGGTGGCCAGCAGCTCCGGGCCCATCTGCTCGCCGAGCTGGGACAACTGGTCATCATCGCCGATGGGGCTGAGATCGCCGTCGAGAGACCGGGCATCTGTGCCGCCCCCGGTGGCCGGTTCCGTCTCCAGGCCAGGGGAAAGGGTGGTCGGCGCTGGCGCCGATGCCTCGCCTGCGGGTACCGGACGGCCTGCCTTCGCTGTATACTTGCTCAGCATCTGGGCCAGCTGCTTCTCGGTGAAGGGTTTGGTCAGCACATCGTTCATTCCGGCCTGACGAAACAGGGCGTGCCGTTCGGAAAAGGCTTCCGCCGTGAGACCGATAATTGGCAACAGGGCACCGGTCGCGGTGGCACGGATGATTTGCGTTGCTTCAATTCCATCCATTTCCGGCATATGAATGTCCATGAGAATAATGTCGGCCCAGTTTTCTGCGGCCAGTTGAACGGCGATTTTGCCATTCTCGGCCTGCTTGACCCGATGGCCGAATTTTATGAGAAATTCCCTGGCGATCAGCGCATTGACGGCATTGTCTTCCGCGACAATGACGTTCATGGCCGGCATGGTGCTTACATCATCGTCTCGCTGCGCTGTCAGGAAATTGCCTGTCTGGGTCGGCGTCGCCCTGAAGAAGGGCAGATTGACAACAAACACGGTCCCGACATCAAGTTCGCTTTTTACGTGGATCGATCCCCCCATCAGTTCAGCCAGTTGTTTGACAATGGAGAGGCCGAGACCGGTGCCGCCAAATTTTCGGGTGATCGAGTTGTCTTCCTGGGTGAAGGCGTCAAATATGGAGTCGACACGATCCGCATCAATTCCAGTCCCGGAATCCTGGACCGCGAAATTCAGAATACAGTCCTTTTCGTGCACAATCGTGTCGCCGCCGGTGTCGCCTTCGCTGATGGTCAGAGTCACGCCGCCCTTCGATGTGAACTTGATCGCATTGCTCAGCAGATTCCAGAGAATCTGGCGCAGGCGAACCGGATCGCCGACAAGCAGCGTATCGGTTTTTAACAAATTGCTTACCCGCAACTTCAGCCCTCTGTCATCGGCCAGGCTTTGGAACGGTGTCGCCACGGTTGCCACCAGATCCTGCAGGCTGAAAACCATTTCTTCAAATTCCAGTCCGCCGGCCTCGATTTTACTCATATCGAGCACATCGTTGATGATCGCCAGCAGGGTTTGTCCGGAGGAAAGGATGGTGTCCACTTTCATGCGCTGATCGTCATCGAGGTGTGACGCACCCAATAGCTGGGCCAGCCCGAGAACGCCATTGAGGGGGGTGCGTATTTCGTGACTCATGGTGGCGAGGAAGCTGGATTTGGCCATGTTGGCTTCCTGGGCCTGCTGTTTGGCAAGCTCCAGGGCGCTTCTGGCCAACCTTTGTTCCGTAACATCGCGGGCCACGGACTGGAACTCGGTGATCTCACCCTGGGCATCGAAATAGGCCGTGTCGCGCCATTCGATATCGCGCAGTTCGCCATCGTGGCGAGGTAACTTTATGTCGCTTTCCTGAACAGGGGTATCTGCTGAAAAGGAGGTGTAATGGGCTTTAATCCGCTCGATTTCCGGGCCGGGGATATGATCAAAAACCGAACCCTTCAAGATCTCCTGTTCAGATTTTCCGGTAAACCCGCAAAAGGCCTCGTTGACAAAGCTATAGGTTCCATCGGGCCTGAACCGGGTGATAAACTCGGACTGACTGTCGACCACGGATGCATATCGGGCCTCGCTGGCCTTCAGGTTATCCTGGGCTATTTTTCGTACCGTTATGTCCGCATGCCAGGCGACAATCACATCCTGGCCTTCAAAAGTGGCGGGCCGGCGAATCAGCCGGCACCACCAGCGCGACCCGTCCTTGCGATAGCGCTCGGTGTCCATTTCTGAGAGGAACTGGGCGCCGGTGCCGGAGTTTCTCAGGCGCGCCAGATCCTCGGGGTTCACATAACTGTCCGCTGCTGAATCGTGCAGCATTTCATCGACGGATTCGTAGCCGAACAATTCAGCCATCCGCCGGTTTACGAAAAGCCGCTGGTTGGGGTTTTGCGTGGGGATGATCGAAACCCCAAACGGGCTGCTGTCAAAAATGAAACGATGCTCGTCATGGGTTTGCTGAAGCAGCGCCTTGGTCTGCTCCAGGTCGCGGGCCAGGCCCTTTTCGTCGCGCAGGTTGGCGAGATCATTGCGCAATGCGGCGCATGTCGCCTCAAGCTCCAGAATTCTTTTATGGGCCGATGCGACATCATCGGCTGGGCTTTTGTTGTTTTTAGGCATCCTGACTGAATATCCACGTATTCCATTTATTGCAAGACCGGGAGAGCAGCAGCTTAGAGAGTTTGACTGAAAATGGCTATTTTATTATCGACGCCAGGTGCTGCGGGAATTTCCCCGAGGCCAATGCCCGCCGGCCGGTGCCCGACGGAAGAGCGGTTCTGAAATGGCTGCGGCATCCTATTCCAGGTCGCCCTGACAATTGACACCAGAGGTCAGAAGTGTCTCGTGATCGCCGCCGGGCGAACATTCACGACTGAACGAATGGTTGGGCAACAGGGCTTTCAGTGTGGGCAGGATATGCCCTGGATAGTATCCCCGCGCATACAGGCAGGGCCGGGATGCGGCAATTTTTTCAATGTCCTGCGGGCCGCTCCAGTTGCGGAATTCCTTGCCCATAATTTCAAACCAGTAGTCGTTCGCCGGCCGGCTTCTCGTCAGTGCCTCGGCAAAGGGATTTCCAACCATGTGACTGCCCAGTTGCAGGGCATAGGAGGGGCTGGCAGCGGACCAGAAGTAAATGCGGGCACATTTGTCAAACCGGTCGTCATTCAGGCTTGTGGCTACGGTGGCACGTTCCACAAACTGCCGGTCCAGTTTCACCATGGCCAGTGACTGGGCGACGATGAGACCGGCTCCGACCAGCCCGAAGATACCGTAAACGGGCCTGGATGATGAGTTCGAGGCGGCCATCGTTTCCATGAGGGTTCGATAGATCAGGGTGATGCCCAATGCGCTGAGCACAAGCACCGGGATCATGTAATGGCCCGACGGGTGTTTGGCGACAATCAGGGCCTGAACCAGATCGGCAAGGCACAGTCCGGCCAGCAGGCGCGCCGCCAGGGGAAACGGCCTGGCCCGAAATTTTGCCTGGAACCCCAGATAACCAATCAGCGAAAGAGAGACGAAAAACACCACAAAAAAAGCCGGACGGCTGGACACCCGGAGCAGTTGTCTCGAATAGTCGGCGATGTCCATAACCGGTTTCTCAATATCACCCAACGCGGCGCCGCCGCCGAAAATGGCGGTGAGATGATCCATGAACGCACCGTAGGAACCGGCTGCGGGAAGGGTGAACAGCAGCATTGATACAAGACCTGCGGCGGCATAGGTGGCCAGTGCGCGCGGACTCCACAACAGAAATACCGGCAGGAAATAAATACCGACGGAGGTGATTTTGGTGGCCATCCCGAAACCGGCAAGGAGGCCAAAGACCAGGGCATAGGTCAGGCGGTTTTGCGCCAGACTTCCCGGTCGCAGGGCCAGCAGGGCGACGCCGCCGAGGATCAGGACAACGGTGATCAACAGCGGTTCGGGCGCCACATGGGTCAGCCATTTGATACTCAGGGTGGAAATGAACGGTGCCAGTTGTAATAAGACGACAGCAAGCCGGTCGTTGAACAGCAGATAGCCGCACAGGCCGACAAACACCAAGGCTGCCGTATTGACGACGATCAGCACGGCGGAAATCAGGTGCAGGTAGGTTTCCGGGTTTGCCAGCACCAGATCTGTAATCTGGTCCGCCGAGGACAGGGGATGGATGATCCGAATGAGCACCGCACCCAGCAACTGCACCGGTGTGCCGGGATGGGCAATATGGACCGGCCAGTGCAGGTTGATCATGTTCAGCGAATCGAGCAAATACCAGTAATCGGGGTCCAGATTTGACCACATCCAGAACGGACCGGCATGGGCGCGCAGGACCAACAGGGAAACCAGATGAAGGCATGGCAAAAGCAGAAGGATCAGCCAGGATCGGGCGGTGACCGCGCGCAGGGCAGCCAGGGGAAACAGGTCGCGGGTCAATCGTTATATCCTTCTGGCGGGGTGTCACGGAAAGCCGCCATTTTGGAACGGATAACCTGTTCGCCGTGTTGATGGGCTGGCAGCGCATCGAAGCGGCTCGGACCGCCGGGCCGGGCCGGGCGACGGGGAAATTTGCCCAGACTCTTGATCCGGTCATACATGACGATGGCCCCGGCAATCCCGACGTTGACGCAAAAGGCCGTGGGGATTTTGATGATGTGATCACAGCGCTCGGTCAGGCTGGCGGAAATCGAGCCGCGTTCCGGGCCCAGCACATAGGCCGCCTGGCTGGGGTGATGGAAGCTCGGCAGTTCCACCGCATCGGGCGTCAGTTCAATGCCAACCAGGGCGCATTTTTCCGGCAGCTGGATGGTCTGGATATCGGGGAAGGAATAGAACGGGACATGGCCCAGACTGTCCGAGGTATCGGATTTGGCACCTTCTTCGCGGGCATAGGTGGCGGCCACGGTAAACACGAAACTGGCACCAAATGCATGGGCCGTGCGAAACAGGTTGCCCACGTTCATGGTCTTGTTGATGCCTTCGGCACCGATGCCAAAATAACCGCGCATTTTGAATTCCCGCTGGATGATTTAGAGACTTGCGCCTAACCTCGGATATAAGGCGGTTAATTTCAAGGAGCACGTTATGTGGGCGATTGTCTGTCGGGACTGGTGCGAGCCGGACCAGTTGGAACTGGACGATGTGCCGGTGCCGGTGTTGACCGCGGGAGGTGTGCGCATCGCTGTTCGTGCGGCCGGCCTGAACTTCGCCGATAGCCTGATGATCAGAGGGGAGTATCAGGTTAAACCCCAGCTTCCGTTCAGCCCCGGCCTGGAAATTTCCGGCGATGTGCTGGACGTGGCGCCCGATGTCTCGCGGTTTCAGCCGGGTGACCGGGTGATGGCGGTTGTTCCTTATGGTGGATTTGCCGAAGAGGTTGTCGCCCGGGCAACCGATGTTTTCTTGATTCCCGAGCTGCTCGATTATGTGTCGGCGGCTGGATTCCCCATTGCCTATGGCACCTCCCATGTGGGTTTGCGTGACAAGCTGAAATTGCAGGCGGGGGAAACCCTGCTGGTCCATGGCGCCGCCGGCGGGGTTGGCCTGACAGCCGTGGAAATCGCCAAGAAAATGGGCGCCACCGTCATTGCGACGGCGGGTGGTGCCGACAAACTGAAGATCGCCAAAAGCTACGGGGCCGATCATCTGATTGATTACAAAACCGAGGATATTCGCGCCCGGGTCAAGATGCTGACCGCCGGCAGGGGAGTTGATGCGGTCTACGATCCGGTCGGTGGCGATGTGTTTACCGCGTCTCTGCGGGCAACGGTCCAGGGCGGGCGGATTCTGGTGGTGGGATTTGCCAGTGGCACTGTGGCCCCGGTTCCGGCCAATTTACTGCTGGTCAAAAACCTCAGCGTCATCGGGTTTTACTGGGGAGCCTATCGCACCCTTGACCCGGCCCTGCTGGCAGACTCCTTCGAGGAGCTGCTTGCCTGGTACGCGGCCGGTGCATTGAAACCCCATATTTCCCACTGCTTTGACCTGGCCGATGCGGCGAAGGCCATGGCGATGCTGCAAAGCCGCAAAGCGACAGGCAAGATTGTCCTGAAAGTCTAGTGCAGTTCATGTTCATATGGCATCGCTGAGACGTCCGCACCGGTTCCTCAGGCTGCGGAGCAGTTCGCGCAGCGATGGGGGACATCACAAGCGGGCCGCTTTGACGATCTCAGCTGCTTCCATATGAACATGAACGGCACTAAAGCAGGCGCTCAACCCCGAGACTGTCGGCCAGCACATGCAGCTTTTCAAGCAATGCCCCATGAACCGGGATTCCTCTGGCTTCATTGTCCAGACGCACCGAATGGGCCCGTTCGCCCGGCAGGCGGATGCTGTCGAACCCGGGCAGGGTCGGCGATGAGCGAATATCAACAATCACCTGGTCAACCGCTTCCTTGAACGCATCAACATCACAAAAGGCCTCGACGGAGACCGCGATAATCATTTGCCCGGTATTGGTAGTGGACTTTGAATCGGCATTGAAATCGATCACCGCCTTGCCAAAGGCGGCACCGTTCAGGGTGCCCGCAAGCAGCCCGAAAATCAGCGCCAGCCCATAGCCTTTCGGTCCGCCGATGGGCAGTAGAAACCCCTCATCGGCCCGTTGCGGATCGGTCAGCGGCTGGCCCATGCGGTCGATCATCCAGCCTTCCGGCATCGGTTCGCCCCGCTGCGCTTTGGTTTTCACCTTGCCATAGGCCGCCACCGTGGTTGC
This sequence comes from Rhodospirillales bacterium, assembly GCA_013203595.1. GTDB lineage: Bacteria > Pseudomonadota > Alphaproteobacteria > Rhodospirillales > Casp-alpha2 > JABMNT01. Next base: position 10,232 of record JABMNT010000194.1, on the reverse strand, counting down.
CATGTCGAGGACGATCGGTGTTTCCGATTTTGTCGGCACGGCAACGGCGATCGGATTGGTACTGAGCAGCATGTCGGTGCCACCCCAGGGCGGCAGATGGTTGGCATTACCGACCGCCATGTAAATTCCGATCATGTCCTTTCTAAGGGGCATGCGGGCATAAAGGCCAGCCGGTCCGGCATGGTTGCTCATCCGTGTCCCGGCCCAGGCGACACCGGTTGTCGCCGCTTTTTCCATGGCAATTTCGACGGCCCTGTTGACCGCCAGGTGGCCGAGCCCGTTGTCGCCGTCAACCAGCGCCATGGCGGCGCGTTCACTGACCACGGTCAGCTGCGGGCGCCTGTTCATGCCGCCGGCCTGGATCCGTTCGATATATTGCGCGAGCCTGAATACCCCATGCCCGTCCGACCCGTTCACATCCGCTTCCGCCATCAGGCGGCTGACTACGGCGGCATCGTCAGGCGGGATGTCTTCGGCAACAAGGCAGTTGTATATAAAGCTCTGCAGGGCCGCCTGGCTGACCCGCTGGGGCTCACTCATGGCTTCATATCCGCTTCCACCAGGGCGAACAGATCGTCGCCAAACCGTTGCCGCTGCGCCGCCATAACCGGTTCCGCGGCAGCGGCAAACAGGGCCTGCTCAACAACGCTCAGTTCAATAACCTGGGCATCGGTTTCGGCCAGTTTGGCCAGCATAACGGCGTCTTCCTGGGCGGCAAAGCCGCGCTGGGCACTGGTCGCCAATTTTGCCGCTTCATCGACCGCAGCCTGCACATGCGGCGGCCAGGCATCATAAATCCGGGCATTGCACAACAGCGCCGCAGCGCCAAAAAAATGGGACGACAGGGTCATGTATTTGTGGTGGTGGTGAATGCCGAAATTATAGGTATTTGTCAACGGGTTCTCCTGTGCCGTAACGGCCCCGGATTCGATGCCCGCAATCAGATCCTTGACATCCAGTGGCACCGGATCAAAACCCAGAGCCTTGAATACCTGACCATGCAAATCGCTGAACAGGGTGCGAATGGTCAGCCCCTGACAGTCCTTCGGGACCCGGATGGGGCGGACGGAATTGGAAAAATGCCGGAATCCGTTGTCCCAGAAACCCATCAGTTTATAACCGGTGTTCTGGCTCAGTTTATCGGCCAGATAAGCCTGCAGGGGACCATCCAGAACCGCATAGGCATGGGCCCGGTTCTTGAACATGAAGGGCAAATCAAGCAAGGCAAACTCGGCCACCCGGTCGGCCAGATAGCTGGCCGAAAAATAACACATAGACAAGGCACCGCTTTCAACCCGGCTCAACAACTCCTTGGCATTATGACCGTCGGCAACAATATTGGCGTCAAACTGAAAGACGATCTGGTCGCCCAGGCGCGCCGTCAGCTCGCGCCCGAAAACGTCCGCCGCTCGGGTGTGCACCGAAGCCGGCGGCTGGTAACCGCCAAATTTGAGAACGATCTGCTGGCTGTCGGTCATGGTTATAGGCCCCGGTTATCGATTTTCAAACGGCACCCCTTTCTCGTCGCGAAGGGACGCCATAACCGCCGCCTGATCCGAGAACGGCTCGCTGTTCATGGGCCAGCGGTTGACCAGGGGACGCATGAAATCGGGATGATAAATGCCGCGAATTTCATGCTGGAGCGGACAGACCTGATTGCCGGAAGACGGCTCGTAGACCCCTTTGAAGAAAAACGTCTGATTGAGGCCGTCGCCCATGAAGGCATCCCGTTGTGACAGTTTTTCACGGATCTCGTTATAGTGGGTCACATAAATGGCGATATGAAAGTTATGGGTATCATAGTCGTCCAGATCGCGTTCGTGATAGCGCAGGCTCTGATAGGGCCCGACTGGAACAAAGGCCGTCACCTCGCCATCAACCACGGTCCGCACCGCCGGACAATTCATCATATCCCGATAAAACGCGACAACGGCTTTGGCATAGCCGACGGGAATCGAAACATCCACATAGGAGATCGCCAGCGGCCTTAAACTTGGCGTCGTTCCGGCGGCGAACAGGCGCAGGGGGATACCAAACGGACTGATCACGTGAAAGGTGTTGCCCATATCGGAAACCGCAAACGGCGTGCCCGCAAACCGCCCCATGGCCTGCAGGCGGGCCAGGCGGTTTTTAATGCCCGGCAAATCCGGCACCACCAGCCCGATTTCACCGGGAAACGACGGCGTCGCGCCGCGCCGGGGTAAATGAAATTGCTGGTTACCGACATTGACCCCCATATTGCTGTCATCGGCCCGTTTGTAGGGATCGCGGGTAAAACCCAGGCCACCCATGAAAAACGTGGTTGCCAGATCGTGATCGGCGACAACAAAATTGACGTGCTCCAGGTGCACAACGCCGCCAACTTCCGGAAATGCAGGTGTGTGCATAGGGCGTTGTCTCCTTCTGTAAATAGGCTGACCACCTGACAGGCGACCCGCCGGTCAGGTGGTCAGGGCGTCAGTGGATCATGATTGAGCGGCAAGGTAACCGGTTCGTTTCGTTCGGCCGATAAATCGGCCGCCACATAGAGTTCCATGGCATTGCGGGCCTGCTCCGGTGTCACCAGGACAGGCTTGTCATAGGCGACGGCGTCAACGAAGTGATTGGTCTCGGCATGCATGGGGCCGGCAAATACATGATTGACCTGTTCGCCGGGCATGGTCGACATCGGGAAAACGATACCCTTATCCATGGTTGTCAGCATCACATCCTTATGCGAATCGTCAACAAACAGAGCCCCCTTTGAGCCGACAAATTCAATCGCCGTTTGCGAAAAGTTGGGATAGGCCGGTGGCAGTATCCAGCCGGCACCGATGGTGAAGACCGTACCGTCATCCATGGTCACCATGATCCATTGGCAATCCTGGACCCCGTGGGTTGGATGCATGACCTTGTTGACCCATTGCGAATAAACCCGCACCGGCTTGGCCGGTTCCAGGCACCACAGGACAAAATCGATATCATGGGTGGCTTCCATGGCCGCCGGCGACAACTTGATCCGGCCGCCGATCTTGCTGCCCAGACTGCGGCTGATATGACGGCTGACCAGAACACTGACCGGATCGCCGATAACGCCGTCCTCCAGGCTTTTCTTGATATAGGCATACTTGGTATTGAAGCGCTGCGAATAACCGATGGTGAACTTGAGATTACGGGCCCGGGCCAGGGCAACCAATTCATCGGCTTCCGTCAGGGTCAGCGCCAGCGGCTTTTCCAGAAACACATGCTTGCCGGCCATCAGGCTTTCCTTGGCCATCGGATAATGGGCGGTTTCCGGCGTTGCCGAGATGATGATGGTATCAATCTGGGGATTTTCCAGAAGAGTGCGATAATTTTCCGTCGCTGTTGTTGGCGCATGCAGGGCCTTCATTTCGGCCAGCCGCTGCGGGTTGGTTTCGGCAATATGCAATTGGTCGACAAGCGGGTTTGAGGCACAGGTCTGGGCACGAATTCCGCCACACCAGCCGGTGCCGATTATCCCCACGTTAATTTGTTTCATCTTTTCGCCTTTGGGTTATACGTTTATTTTGAGCCAAGCTAACGCCATGCGCATATGAATAAAAATTCGAAAATCACCTGCCACTATTCTCTATTGGTATAGGGCGATCCTAATCTGTCGCGAAACTGTGATCCGGGTTGAACAGATCACGGTGGCAACTCTGGTTAGAATCAATTCATGCAGGCGATTTTGATCATTGAGGATAACCAGCCCTTTCGCCAAAGCCTGTGCGAAGGCATGACGGAAGCTGGCTTTCAGGTCTATGACGCGGCCAGCGGCGCTGCCGGACTGCGTCTGTTCGCCCTGCATCGGCCGTCTGTTGTGGTTACCGATCTGGTCATGGACGATGGCGAAGGGATTGAATCGATCCGGCAAATCCGCGATCTTGACCGCCACGTCCATATCATTGCGATTTCCGGGAATCCCGCCTACCTGAAATCCAGTGGCAAACTCGGAGCCAACGCCATGCTGTTAAAACCCTTTCGCCTGCACCAGTTGATCGCGGCCATTGAAGGGCCCGGGTCGTGACCCCCGAACGGCGCGCCGACGCCCTCGCCAGCCTGACCGGCTGGCAGCCGGTGGCTGGCCGTGATGCCATTACGAAAACCTTTTATTTCAAATCCTTCAACCAGGCTTTCGCCTTCATGACCCGGGTCGCCCTCGCCGCCGAGAAGGCCGATCATCATCCGGAATGGTTCAATGTCTACAACCGGGTCGAGGTGACGTTGACAACCCACGATGCGGGCGGCCTGACCGAAAAGGATATCAAGCTGGCGACCTTCATGAATGAAATCGCCTGATTTATTTCGGTGGCATCCGAAACGCCCCGTCAAGGCGGACGACTTCGCCGTTGAGCATGACATTGTCGACCATGTGTAAAACCAGTTTGGCAAATTCAGCCGGCGCACCGAGGCGTGCCGGAAAGGGAATTTGATCGCCCAGTTTCTGTTGCACATCGTCGGCCAGCCCGGCCAACAGGGGGGTTGCAAACAGGCCCGGAGCAATCGCCAGAACCCGGATCCCGGATGCGGCCAGCTCGCGGGCCGCCGGCAGGGTCATGGCGACCACGCCGCCTTTCGATGCGGCATAGGCGGCCTGCCCGATCTGGCCCTCAAAGGCGGCAATCGACGCGGTATTGATGATCACGCCACGCTCCGTCGTCGCCAGGGCCGGCAGGCTCTGCATGTCGGCCGCCGCCAGCCGCATGATGTTGAATGTGCCGACCAGGTTGACAGTTATGGTTTTTGTGAAGGCCGCCAGATCATGGGGGCCATGACGGCCGACAATCTTTGCCGCCGGGGCAACACCGGCACAGTTGACGACGACCCGTGCGGCACCGTGGACATCGTGCGCATCCTGCAAGGCGTCGGCGGCACTGCGGGCGTCGGCAACATCACAGCGAATGGCGATACCACCGATCTCGGCGGCAACCCCGGCCGCCCTGTCGAGATGGATGTCGAGGAGAGCGACCCGGGCGCCGGCGCCGGCCAGGGCCCGCGCCGTGGCTTCGCCCAGCCCCGATCCGGCCCCCGTTACGACTGCTGCCAATCCCTTAATATCCATCCTGATTAAACCCCGGCTTTCCTGTGTTCCGCATTTCAGATGGTCGATTATGACACAGCAGATAACCCCTGAAAACCAGACTTGAAGGCGACCGGATAGCTCCGCATACTGCGCCTTACAGCCAAGCCCGGCGATGCCGGACCCGAATAAAACATGGAGACCGCGTTGTGACTGAACCGTTATGGACACCCGATGCCGAGCGCATAAAGAATGCCAATGTCATGCCGTTTATGGCAAAGATCAACGGGGACTGGGGGGTTGAGCTGAGCAATACCGATCAGTTGTCGGACTTTTCAGTCCGGGAAATGGAAAAATTCTGGCGCAGCCTGGTCGAATTTGCAGACCTCAACGGGCAGTCCTGGGCCGGGCCGGAACTGGTCGACAAGGAAAAGCTGCCGGGCGCAAAATGGTTTCCCGAAGCCCGCTTCAACTACGCGGAAAACCTGCTCAAGCGCCGCGATGATGCCGACGCCTTTGTGTTTTGGGGCGAGGACAAGGTCAAACGGCGCATGAGTTTCAGCCAGCTCTACGATCAGGTCTCCTCGATCGCCCTGGCCCTGATCAAACTGGGCGTCCGCGACGGCGACAGGATTGCTGGTTATCTGCCCAATTTGCCGGAAACCATCATTGCCATGCTGGCCGCCAGCAGCATTGGCGCGGTCTGGTCATCCTGTTCCCCGGATTTTGGCGTGCAGGGCGTTCTCGACCGCTTCAGCCAGATCGGGCCGAAGGTTCTGTTTTGCGCCAACGGCTATCATTACAACGGCAAAACCCATGACAGCCTGGATAAGATCGAGGAAATCACAGATCAGTTGCCCAGCGTCGAAAAAGTGATTGTCGTCAATTACCTGGACCAGGCCTCGGACCTGTCAGGCATTGCCAATGCCCAGCACTGGGATGAGCTTGTACACCAGAACCCGCCGGGCGAAATCCGCTTTGCCCAACTGCCCTTTGATCAGCCGCTTTATATCATGTTTTCGTCGGGCACCACCGGCGCCCCCAAATGCATCATCCATTCGGCCGGCGGCAGCCTGCTCAAACATACGTCGGAACACCTGCTCCACTGTAACATCAAGCGCGATGACCGGGTCTTCTTTTTTACCACCTGCGGCTGGATGATGTGGAACTGGCTGGTCACCAGCCTGGCCTGGGGCGCCACCGTGCTGCTCTATGACGGCTCGCCCTTTTACCCCGGCTCGCACATTCTGTTCGACTATGCAGACGCCGAAAAGATGACCCTGTTCGGGACTTCCGCAAAATTCATCGATGCCCTGAAAAAGAGCGGCCACCGGCCCATGGATACCCATGACCTGGGCTCCGTCGAGGTGCTCTGCTCAACCGGCTCAACGCTGGCGCCGGAAGGCTTTGCCTTTGTCTACGACGCGATCAAGGCGGACATTCATCTGATGTCGTTCACCGGCGGCACCGATATCATGGGCTGCTTCATGTCCGGCGATCCAACCAAACCGGTCTGGGCCGGCGAACTGCAGCAGGCGGTTTATGGCATGGATGTGGACGTGTTTGATGATGACGGCAAGTCCCTGCATGGCGAAAAGGGTGAACTGGTCTGCAAGCAGACCTTCCCGTCCGTGCCCTTGGGCTTTCTGGGCGATAGCGACGGGACGCGCTATCACGAGGCTTACTTCGCCGTGTTCGATAATATCTGGTGCCATGGCGATTTTGTCGAACATACGGCACATGGCGGCTACATCATGTTTGGCCGCTCCGATGCAACCCTGAACCCGGGCGGCGTGCGCATTGGCACGGCGGAAATCTACCGTCAGGTGGAGCGCCTGTCCGAGGTCAGGGAAAGCATCGTCATCGGCCAGAACTGGGACAACGATGTACGGGTTGTCCTGTTTGTGGTGTTGCGCGAAGGGCTGGTACTGGACGACGCCCTTGTCAGGAAAATCCAGGCCCAGGTCCGCGCTACCTGCACGCCGCGCCATGTGCCGGCGCGGGTGATCCAGGTGACCGATATTCCACGCACAAAATCCGGTAAGATTACCGAACTGGCGGTGCGTGACGTGGTGCATGGTCGCCCGGTCAAAAACGTCGAGGCCCTGGCCAACCCGGAAGCCCTGACCTATTTCAAAGACCGCGCGGAAATCGCCTCGTAAGCGCAAGCCGGAACTATCCGAACGGCCTACCTCTCGGTCGCTTCCGCCAGCAGCCAGTCGCGGAACAGTTTGACCTTGGGGTTGTCGGTAGCGGCCCGTGGCGAGACGATCCAGTAGGCATAGTTGGCGGGCAGGGCGAAATCCAGGACCTTGACCAGCCGGCCCTGCTCCAGTTCGTCGGCGACCAGCACGCTGCGCCCGAGCGCCACGCCATCGCCGACCACAGCCGCCTGGTAGACAAAATTTGAATGCTTGAAGCCGGGACCACGGGTCGGATTAACTTCGGTCGCGCCCACCGCCATCAGCCACATCCGCCAGTCCTCGCGCATATCGTCATGCAACAGCGTGTAGTGTTTCAGATCATTGGGAGTGTTCAGCGGCGGCCCTTCCGCCAGAAGCTTGGGGCTGCACACCGGAAACACCTCTTCCGTCATCAGATGGGTGACATACATGCCCGGCCAGTCGCCCCGCCCGTAGCGGATCCCCAGATCAATGCCGTCGCGGGCATAATCAACCAGCTGATCCGATGTGGACACGCGCACATCAATATCCGGATTGGCACGGCGAAATCGCCCGAGGCGCGGCACCAGCCAGTTTGCCGCCAGCGAATCCATGGTCGCCACGTTCAGCATTCCCGACTGCTGGTGCCGATGCAGGCGGTCGGTGGTCAGCATGATCAGTTCGAGGGCTTCGCTCATGGCCGGGAACAGGATTTGCCCCTCATCGGTCAGCATTAACGAGCGGTTCAGACGCTTGAACAGGGCCAATCCCAAAAATGTCTCGAGGGTCTTGATCTGGTGGCTGACCGCGGCCTGGGTGACAAACAGCTCGTCCGCCGCCTTGGTGAAACTCAAATGCCGGGCGGTCGCTTCAAAAGCTTTCAACGCGTTCAGAGGGGGAAGTCTGCGTGCCATAAGGGACTAATAAAAAATTATTATCTTTTTAACAAGGGCTTTCAGGCCCTGGCTCAATTTTTGTCCTGGTTTTCAGCCATATTCAGCTATTGTATCCATACATTCGCATTAAAAAAACTAATTTATATATCAAAATTAGTCGTTTGTCGTTTTTTCCCCATTCACGTACATATCTGGCATCGACATCAACCGCTTCCCCGGCACTTGGAAAGTCCGGGACCGTTCGGAAAGGAACATGATTATGCACAGTATTGAAAACAACTCCCTAAATCAGGCCGTTCAGGCAAACCACATCAACGCTGCTGTAAAAAACCTGTTTCGCGCGGTGGTTCAGCTTCCGGAAAAAACCATTGGCCAGCTGTACACGTGGCAGGCCCGCCAGCACTATCGCAGCCAGCTTCGCAACCTGTCGGAAGCCCAGCTCAGGGACGTGGGCCTGAGCCGCGCGATGACGGACGCCGAAGCCGACAACCCCTTCCTGATCCCCTGATGGTGTTAATCGCCGTCACTTCCCTGCAGGGCCGGACAAGCGGCCTTGCGGGGATTTTTTTTATGGCCATGCGGCCACGCCGCCTGAACAGCGGTGCTTTTTATCCGGTTGCATCCATGCAAGACTTACAGCCATGAACAAATCGCATTTTCAGATGATGGCCGGTTACGGGGCGTGGGCCAATCGGCGTCTGGTTACAGCCTGCCGGGCCCTGAGCGAAGACGCCTATCACGCCGATCGCGGTGCCTTTTTCAGCTCCATCCACGGCACCCTTAATCATATCCTGGTGGGTGATCGTGTGTGGCTCGGCCGGATCACCGGGATCGACAGCGGCCTGCGGGATCTGGACGCCCGGTTGTTCGATACCCGCGAAGGCCTGGCCGCCGCACGGTCCAGTGAAGACCAGCGCATAGAGGCGGTCATCGATGCCATGCCCGATGCCGCCTTTGACGGGTCTTTGACCTATACCACCCTTGTAAAACCGACAACCATTTCCACACCCATGCGCCAGGTCCTGACCCATCTGTTCAATCATGCGACCCACCATCGCGGCCAGGTTCATGGCCTGTTATCGCAGGTTCCCAGCGATCCGCCGTCCCTCGACCTGATCGTTTATCTGCGCAAAATCAATTCCTGAACGCTGATGACAAATATACTTCTTTATCTGACCACCGTCGCCGTCTGGGGATCGAGCTGGCTGGCGATAAAGTATCAGCTGGGCACGGTCGCACCGGAAGTCTCCGTTGCCTATCGATTCGTACTGGCCGCCACCTTCATGCTCGGCTATTGCGCGCTCAGCGGACGCCGTCTGCGGTTTGACGCCGGCGATCATCTGCGCATGGCCTTTCAGGGGGTGATGCTGTTCGGGACCAATTATTACCTGCTTTATCTGGCCTCCCAGTATCTCACAACCGGACTGGTTGCGGTGCTGTTTTCCACCGTTGTCGTGTTCTCCATTCTGGGCAATGCCGCCCTGTTCCGAACAGCGATCTCCGGCCGTGTTGCTTTTGGCGGCCTGCTCGGCGTGAGTGGCATCACCCTGGTGTTCTGGCAGGACCTGGCCGCCTTCGATCTGTCGACCCGCACCTCTCTCGGCTTGCTGCTGGCAATCGGCGGTACCCTGGCCGCGGCGATCGGCATGCTGTCATCGGCGCTCTATCAGAAACGCGGGTTGCCGGTTATCGAGACGACCTCAATCGCCATGGCCTATGGCGCTATTTACATGACGGGAATTGCCCTGATCAGCGGAAAACCATTTGTCGTGGATGTCAGTCCCGCCTATCTGGGCAGTCTGGCCTTTCTGGCGGTGTTTGCCTCGGTGATCGGCTTCAGCTGTTACCTGACGTTGCTCGGCCGCATCGGTGCCGACCGGGCCTCCTACGCCACGGTCCTGTTCCCGATCATTGCCCTCAGCCTGTCCATGGTGTTCGAGAATTTTCAGTGGACCACGGCGGCTCTCATGGGCACCGCACTTATCCTGCTCGGCAACCTGTTTATCCTGGGCAAGCCGAAACCCGCCACAGATTAGTGCCGTTCATGTTCATATGGAAGCAGCTGAGATCGTTAAAGCGGCCCGCTTGTGATGTCCCACATCGCTGCGCGAACTGCTCCGCAGCCTGAGGAACCGGTGCGGACGTCTCAGCGAT
>JABMNT010000193.1 GCA_013203595.1 Rhodospirillales bacterium | reverse complement strand
CGCGGGCGTGCATGGCCTCGACCATGTCGGCGCCCTGGGTGTGGAGCGAGGTGTAGGAACCCTGCCAGGTATCGCCGCCGTCGAGCAGCAGGGTATTGTCCGGCCGTTCGGCGCGGATCGCCTTGATCAGGGTCGCCATGCGATCCATACCACCGACCCGGCCATAGGATTTGGCCAGCGACGAAAAGTCATGGCTGCTCAAGGCATAGGCTTCCGGCGAGGCGATGGCGAGCTGGAAGTGATCGATGAAATCCTTGCCGGTCAAATGCGGCGGCAGTCCGTCAACCTCGCCGACGCCTAAGTTGACGGAGGGTTCGCGAAAATAAATAGGTGCCAGCTGGGCATGACAGTCGGTGAAGTTGAGCAGCGTCACCTGGCCCTTGGCCTTGAAGCTGAGCAGGTCATTTTGGGTCAACGTCTGTTTGGCGGCGACCCGGGTAAATGTTCCGGGTGCACCAGTCAGCGCAGCCGTAGCCGCCGCGACCTGAAGGAATTGCCGACGATCCATCATGGCATGAGCCTCATTTCGAAATGGTCAAATAAATCAATACATGCAGCCCGGTAGCAGAGGGCTGGCTTCGGTTTAAATTTTCTGAGTGAACAAGCCGGGATGCCGTTCTGGGCATCCCGAATTGATTCTTCACGCCTGCACTCAGTTGCGTACCGCAGGAGCCTCGACGGGCAGGCCGCGACCGCGCCATGCGACGTAGAGTTCCAGATTTACATATTCGTCGGAACCGTAGCCAAAGGGTGTGGCCCGGACGTTGGAATTGCAGCCCCTGAAACGGCGATGCAGAGACCCGGCTTTCTGCCATTTAAGCCGATAGGTCGGGAATCCGTTGCTCTGGCCCTCACTAAGCAGGTTGGCCCGCGCCATATTGCCGGCGTTATCTTCATGACAGTTTTTGCAGGACATATCCAGTTGCCCGCGGCGCTCTTCGAAGAAGGCTTTACCCTTTTCGAAAAACGGTGCGGCCGGGCCGTCAATTTTTACATTAACCGGCTGGTCCTTGGCCTGATGACGGACAAATGCCGTCATTGCCAGCATCTGGGATGATTCCCACTTGAAGGGTTTGGCCTTCATGTTGTCTTCCCGACACTGATTGATCCGTTGCTCCAGGTTTTGCATTTTGCCGGTTTTGGCACTGTGCTTCGGGTATTCGGCACCGGCCGTCTTCATGCTGACATCGGCGTCATTATGGCACGAAGCACAGGATTTGCCGGCTTCACCTTCAACCTGATTCCACAGATTACTGCCGTCGTCGACCCAGATCATTGCCGGGTTTTCGAAGTCATCGTCCTGAATGTCGCGGGTTTCCTTCGCCGCATAGGTATATCCACTCCGGCGATCTTCGACTTCATACTTGCCCCAGTCTGCTGCAAAAACCGGTCCAATCGAACCTGCGGTCAGAGCGGCGACGCCGAGCACTCCCATATATATATTACGCATCGGTGTTCCCCTATATTATGTGACCGTGATTTTTGCCGTTTTATTGAAAACAGCACCCGAATCATCCGTCCAGGTCAAATCCAGCGTCCCGCTATCAACGGCTTTTACGTGAAAGGCCAAATAGGGGTTTGCCGATACGGCACCGTGCCAGTCGGAAGAAAATACTTCATTGCCGTTGTAAGTGCAGACAAATTTATTGATGATCTGCCGGGGAATCTTGTTCCCTTTTTTGTCCTTACGCTGGCCTGATTCCATATTGTGGGAAATCAGGGATTTCACCTCAAAGACTTCGCCTTTTTTGGCACTGCTGGGTGTTTTTACGCGGGCTTTTACATTCGCCATTTTATATTCTCCCTTTCCCGATCAACCGCCACATCCACCGATGGTCACTTTGACCTCGGTGCTGGCTTGGAATACCGAACCGTCGCTCATTTCAGCAACAGCGATGACATTTTGGGTTTTCGCCAGACGCATCCGGGTTGATGCCTTGGCCATTCCGCTTGCCGGACTGAAGTGAAAACTGATCACCTGCGGAAGTGGATTGTCTTCCGCATAAATGTGAACGGATTTCACATAGTCGGCATCGCTCATCGGGCTTTCAACCTCGACGGTCAATGGAACGGTATTTCCGTTTTCAGCAATTTGTGGAAGCTCCAGCGTGATGCGGCCGCTTTTTGCTTCACGACCTCCAGTGACTTTCGAAATCATGTCCATGGTCATTTTTTTGTCTGCCTTGGCAACCGAGCCAAACAGACTGATGCCGGCTGTTGCCAGAACACCTGCGCTGGCATAACTCAGCACATCGCGTCTGGAAACCCGGAAGGTTTTGTTGTTTGTGGGCATTAAATATCTCCTTGACGTAAACGGTCGGTAAATGCGCGTGCGCAGTTATTTCAACGTCACCAAATAAGCGACAATATCTTCGACGTCCTGTGCCGAAATAATCGTTTTTCCTTCAAAACCCTTCAGCACCCGGTGAAAGCCGGAGTCCCGGTAAAAGGCGGGCATGATTGTATCTGCATTGAGGACTTTGGAATCAACAACACGCAGCCTGAGTTCGCCGGCTTTGTATCGGGACCCGACGCCCTTGAGAGTGGGGCCGATATTGCCGTGGAAGGCCTGTTCGGGAATTGGCATTGCATGGCAGGCCAGGCAATTTCCCTTTTTCCGGTTGATGGCAAGTTTTTTGCCATTTGCGGGGTCGCCGGCTTTGCCGGTGAGAGATGCCGCAATTGCGTCATCCTTGATTTCGTATTTGACTAAACCAGCTGCCGAAACTGGTAGACTGAGTGACAGGGCGATAACCGCGCCCGCAGCCACTGTGGCCAAGGTTTTAATAACCAATTTTTCCTCCTTAATACCTTGCGACGCAGATGCGCCTGAAGTCCCTGTAACCAACCCGTATTTTTACGGGTCTGGTACGTTCCGGTAAAAAGCCTGATTTACCGAAATCTATTTTCATCATATTCAAATTTTATATAATATCAAGTTTGAATAATATAATGTCTATGACTGTACCGTGGGCAATATTATGGCATGATCTTTAATAAATAAAACAGTCCTGAATTTGGCGTTGCGAACGGGAATGGTGATGGTTGCGATAAAACGGCGTAAATTTCTGAACGGCTTAATGACCGCCGGGGCTTTGGTGGCTGCACCACGCAGCTTCGCCGGCGCGCGCGCGCATGTGGTCATTGTCGGTGGTGGGGTCGGTGGAATAGCTGCGGCCAGGCATCTTGCCACCCATTATCCGGAGATCGCGATTACGATGATCGAGGCCAATCCGGCTTATACCTGTTGTTTTTCGTCCGGCGCCGTACTGGCCGATCTGCGGGAACGGAGCTCGCTGGATTTTGCCTATGACCGGGTTCGCCAAACCGACGCCATAAAATGGATAAACGCGAGGGCGACCCGCATTGATGTGGAGAAATCAGTTGTTCATCTGTCGGAGCAGGAAACGGTGGCCTATGACCGGCTTATTGTGGCGCCGGGAATCGGCCTGGACTTTGATCAGATCGACGGTTTTGATGGCGCCGCGCAAGTCCGGTTCCCCCATAGCTATGTGCTGGGCGGCGACATTGACTTGTTGAAAAGCCGGTTGGCGGCAGTCGAGGACGGCGGTCTTGTTGTCTTGTCGGTGCCGGCGCGTCCCTACAGATGCACACCGGCGCCTTACGAGCGGGTTTCCATGATCGCCCATTACCTGAAGTCCCATAAACCGAAATCGAAAATACTGGTCCTCGATAACAAAGATGAGTTTCCGCTCATGGATCGTATCCTGCCGGCCTGGGATCGTTTCTACGGCGGGATGATTGAATGGGTGCCGCTTGAGTTCGGCGGCCAGGTTGAACGCGTTAACGGCGCTGACGGGTCCCTTGTTTACGATGGCCAGACGATCCGTCCCGATCTCGCCAATGTCATCCCACCGCAGCGCGCCGGAGATATCGCCAGGGCGTCGGGGCTCAGCGCGGATGACGGCTGGTGCCCGGTTGATCCGGTGACCCTGCAATCACTGCTTGCCGGCAATGTGCATGTGATCGGTGACGCCGCCGAGGCCGGCGATATGTCGAAATCAGCCCATGCGGCGGCCAGTATGGGCGATGTCTGTGCGGCTGCGGTCGGGCGCTTGCTTACGGGCAGAGATCCGATGCCGCCCGCCTATGACAATGCCTGCTATTTCCTGATTGCCCCAAATCATGGCCTGCAGGTGGGCGGCGCCTATCAGGCGGAGCACGGGCGCATCACCGGGACCAGGGGATTTTCCAGCGCTATCGGCGAAACCGACATGACCCGCGCCGCAACAGCGGCGGCGGGCGATCGCTGGTTTGGCGAATTTACAGATGATTTGTTCGGGTGATTGAAGGCTGAGGCTTGATTTAACATATTCAATAAATATAAAGTGACATATGGCAATGAACATGCGACAGATTCTGGCAGGGGCTTTCGTCGGTGGCTGCCTGGCCTGGCAAACCCAGGCGGCTGAACTGGTGATGTTTGATTCACCGGCCTGTTCTTATTGTGAGCAGTGGGATGAGGAAATTTCCGGCATTTATCCGCTGACAGACGAAGGCCGCAGGGCGCCGTTGCGTCGGGTCTCCGTACACGATGAGATGCCCGCTGATCTGGCCCGCATTGGCGCCGTCGTCTATACGCCAACCTTTGTGCTGGTCGATGACGGGCGCGAAGTCGGGCGGATTTCGGGTTATCCGGGTGAAGATTTCTTTTGGGGTTTTCTGGAATCCCTGATTGCCCGGCTTGCCATGTCTTCGGCTGCCTGTGACGCTTATGAGAATTCCAATTCTAATCAAACCGGGAGGAAAACCTTATGTTGAAAAAATCACTGGCCGTACTGGCGGTTGTTGTCGGTTCAGGCAGCGTTCAGAGCGCGGGTGCCGCGGAGGCATTGGTGACATTCAAGCAACTGACCCTGGATACGGCGCTGGAACTGGCGCAAACGACATTGCACGATTGTCGCCAGCGCGGCTTTCAGGTAGCGGTCGCGGTTGTTGACCGGATGGGTAATCTGCAGGTCAATCTGCGTGATCAGTATGCCGGCGCCCATACCACCGAGACTGCTTACCGCAAAGCCTGGACAGCCGTCAGTTTCCGCACCAGCACAATGGAATTGTCGCAATTGACACAGGCTGACAATCCGCAATGGGGTATCCGCTTTGTCGATAAGGCGTTGATGGCCGGTGGTGGCTTGATCGTCGAAGCGGCGGGCTCGATCGTCGCCGGGATCGGTGTCTCGGGTGCCCCTGGCGGAGACTCCGACGAAGCCTGCGCCCAGGTTGGCATTGAAAGCATTATTGATCGCCTGGAATTTTGATTTCAGGCATTCTCCCAAAAAAAGACCGGGCCACAATGTGACCCGGCGAGTTTAACAGGGAGACGGTTGGGCTTTCAGGAGGAGTAAGCGACCAACCGTGCTATTATAATGGCAGAAAAGGACCTCAGGGTAAGTGATATAGATCACAGTTCGAAAATTAAAAATCTCTATGAATCAATTAGTTAGAAAAATAACTAAAATAACTACAATATTTTTCAATGGTTCAGCGCTGTAGATTCTGCCAGTCCGGCGCGACGTAGGTCTCGGCTTCAGAAACCGCCAGCGCCGGTTTGCCCCGGATCATGTCCGCCGCCTTTTCAGCGATCATGATAGTCGGCGCGTTCAGATTGCCGCTGGGGATGGATGGCATCACCGAGGCGTCAACAACCCGCAGGCCGTCGACACCGTGAACCCGCAGATCCTCGCCGACCACGGAATCGCGGTCATCGGCCACACCCATTTTGCAGGTGCCGCAGGGATGGTAGGCGCTTTCGCCGAAGGCCCTGACGAAGGCATCGAGATCCGCATCCGACTGCGCCGCGCTCCCCGGCGCCAGCTCTGCGCCGCGATACGGTGCGAAGGCATCCTGGGCAAAAACCTCCCGGGTCAGGCGGATGGCGGCGCGCATTTCCCGGCGGTCCTGTTCGGTTGACATGTAATTGAACAGGATCGACGGGTAGACGGTCGGGTCCGCCGAGGTGAGCCGGACATGGCCGCGGCTGGTGGCCCGCATGGGGCCGACATGGGCCTGAAAACCGTGTCCGTCGGCGGCTGACTTACCGTCGTAGGACACCGCCATGGGCAGAAAATGATACTGCAGGTCCGGATGGGCAACGCCTTTGTCGCTGCGGATAAAGCCGCCGGCTTCAAAATGATTGGTGGCCCCCAGACCGGAGCGAAACAACAGCCACTCAAGACCGATCTTCAGCTTGTTGAGAGGCCTGGTCGCCGCATACAGGGTGATCGGCTGGGTGCAGGCCATCTGCACATAGATTTCCAGATGGTCCTGCAAATTCTGGCCAACGCCGCTGCGTTCGCTGACGACCGGGATGCCGAGCGGGGCCAGCTGGTCACCATCACCGATCCCCGACAACATCAGCAGCTGGGGCGAATTGATGGCGCCGCCACAGCACAGAATTTCGCGGCGGGCGTGCAGGGTCTGTGTTTTACCGGCCCGACCAACCTCGACAGCCGCCGCCCGCGTGCCGTCAAAGACAATGCGGCGGGTCTGGGTCTTGACCATGACCTTGAGGTTGGCGCGGCCGAGGGCGGGGCGCAGATATGCCGTCGCCGTACTCCAGCGCCGGCCCTTGTGGGTGGTCATCTGCATATGCCCGAAACCTTCCTGCTGAAAGCCGTTCATGTCGTCGGTTCTCGGGTAGCCGGCCTCGACACCGGCATTGATGAAGGCCTCATAAAGGGGGTTTTTGCAGGCACCGTCGGTGACGTGCAGGGGCCCGCTGTCGCCCCGGTAGGCATCGGCGCCGCGTTCCCAGGTTTCCGCTTTTCTGAAATAGGGCAGGCAATGGGCATAGGACCAGTTCGGCAACTGATTGCCGGCCCAGCGGTCGTAGTCGAGTGCATGGCCGCGCACATAGCACATGCCGTTGATTGAACTGGAGCCACCGAGCACCCGGCCGCGCGGACAATACATGCGCCGGTTATCCATATGAGGTTCCGGCTGGCTTTCATAAAACCAGTTATAGGTATCGTCGGCCAGCGGCCAGGCGAAGGCCGACGGCATGTGAATGAACAGGCTGTGATCCATCGGCCCGGCCTCGATCAGCAGGACCGAAACCGCCGGGTCTTCGCTCAGCCGGTTGGCCAGCACACAACCGGCGGAACCGGCCCCGATAATGATGTAGTCATATGTCTTTGTGTTTGCCACTTGGGTTTCAATCCTCACAATATCAGATAACCTATTACGCCATTACGCCAGCAGAGGGAACCGGCCTATTGCCCATTCGTGGAATCGTTTTTGACAAGGACGGCACGCTGCTTGACTTCAATGCCACCTGGGTGCCCGTGAACCGGGCCATTGCCCTGCTTGCCGCCGAGGGGGACCGGGAGCTTGCGGCCCGAATCCTGACGGCAAGCGGACAGGATGAAGCCACCGGTACGGTGGCCTCGGGCTCCCTGCTGGCGGCCGGCAGCAATCATCAGATCGCCGCGTTCTGGCAAACCTTTGTGCCGCACAAAGATGTGCAGACTCTGGTCCGCCTGATAAACGGAGTCGGCAAATCGGCGGCGGCCTTCACGGCCAGGCCAGTGCCGGATTTAACCCGGTCCATCGCCGCCATTGCCGGGCGCGGCTTCAAACTGGGGCTGGCCACCAGCGATAGCTTCGAGAGCGCGCATGAAACACTGGCCCCCTTTGATGTTCTTCACGCCTTTGATTTCGTCTGCGGCTACGACAGCGGATTTGGCCTGAAACCCGAGCCGGGAATGGTCCACGGGTTTTGTGACAGCACGGGTTGTCGACCGGACGAAGTCTGTGTGGTCGGCGACAACGCCCATGATATGGAAATGGCCATGGCGGCAAAAGTCGGGCTCCGGGTTGGCGTGCTGACGGGCACCAGCAGCCGCCACGACCTGGCCCCGCTGGCCGATCACGTGTTGCCGTCAATCAGCGACTTACTGGCCCTTATCGATCAATTTAATGCAGGAGAAATGCCGTGAAGGCTCATCTGGTGATCATCTGTTTTGCCCCCGATTCGGTGCGCGAGAATCTGGCAAGCGAGTTTAACGTCGACTATCTGGCGGATCTGGATGCCCGGGCGGCTTTTTTTGCCACCACCCACGCCGGTGTCGAGATTGTCCTGACCAACGGTACCCGGGGCATCAGCGCCGCCGAAGTTGACCGGTTGCCGGATCTGAAACTGGTCGGTGCCTTTGGTGCCGGCTATGAAAATATTGATGCCAAGGCGTTGCGCGCAAAAGGCATTGCGGTTACCCATGGCCCCGGCACCAACTCAAAGGCGGTTGCCGACCATGCCATGGCCCTGCTGCTGGCATCGGCCCGTCATATCGTGCCCATGAACCAGATCGTGCAGCAGGGCGGCTGGTCGACCGCCAACTACCAGTGGCCCTGTGTCTATGGCAAGCGGCTGGGGATCCTGGGGCTGGGCCGGATCGGCATGGAGATCGCCAGGCGCGGGCAGGGGTTTGATCTGGAAATCGCCTACCACAACCGCTCTGCGCGTGATGACGTTGCTTTTGCCTATCACGACAGTTTGCTGTCGCTGGCCGCCTGGAGCGATTTTCTGATCTGCGCTGGCCCTGGTGGCCCCGCTACCCAGCATATGGTCAACGGCCCGGTTCTGGCGGCCTTGGGCGCCAGCGGGATTGTCGTCAATATCGGGCGTGGCTCGATCATTGATACCGCGGCCCTGGTCGAGGCCCTTGAAAACGATATTATCGGTGGTGCCGGACTGGATGTGCTGGACGGCGAGCCGACGATCCCGGACGCCATCATCGGCCTGAAAAACCTGATCGTCACCCCGCATGTGGCCGGGCGGGCACCGGAAGCGTCGGTGGCAAAATACGATCTGTTCGTGAAAAACGTCAGGCTCTGTTTAAGCGGGCAGCCGGTTGCGACCCCGGTCCCTGATGCCTAAATAACAAAGACATACCCCTTATCTGGCACAGGAGCATATCCCAATGGTCTCTAAATCCCTGGTTTCAGCCTTTGTTATTGGCGGCCTCGCCATGGCGTCAGATGCCTCCGCCGCGACCTTTAAATCCGCAGACTATGTCCTCAACGTGGTCTCCGTGGCCGAAGGCCTTGAGCATCCCTGGGGACTGGCCTTTCTGCCCGACGGCCGGATGATCGTCACCGAACGCGAAGGGGCACTTCGGCTGATCGGTAAAGACGGTGAAAAATATGCCCCCCTGACGGGCGCTCCGGTTGTCGACAACAGCGGCCAGGGTGGCATGCTGGATGTGGCGCTGGATCCCGGGTTTCGGCAGAATAGGCTGATTTACATTTCCTATGCGGAACCGGGACAGGGCGGCTCGGGAACGGCGGTTGCCCGGGCGGAACTGGATGTGGCCGGCAACCGGCTGGTCGGGCTTGCGGTGGTGTTCCGGCAATTGCCGAAAACCGGCGGCGGGCGCCACTATGGCTCGCGGCTGGTGTTCGCGCCCGATGGCAATCTGTTTATTACCATCGGCGAGCGCGGCGAACGCGACCGGGCCCAGGATTTTACCATCAACCGGGGCCAGGTCATCCGCATTCATCCCGACGGCACGATCCCCGCTGACAATCCCTTTGTCGGGCGCGCCGGTTACCGGCCGGAAGTCTGGTCCTATGGCCATCGCAATCCACAGGGCGCTGCCCTGCATCCCCAGACCGGAAAATTGTGGACGGTCGAACATGGGGCGCGGGGCGGTGACGAAGTGAACATACCCGAGGCCGGCAAAAACTACGGCTGGCCGGTGATCGCCTACGGCAGACATTATACCGGCCTTTCAATCGGCGAAGGCACCCACAAGCCGGGAATGGAGCAGCCGGTCTATTACTGGGACCCGTCGATTGCCCCGTCCGGCATGGATTTTTATTCAGGCGACAAGTTTCCGAAATGGCAGGGCAACCTGTTGGTCGCCGCCCTCAAGTACCAGTTGGTTGCCCGACTGACCCTGGATGGTGACAAGGTGGTTGCAGAGGAACGCATTCTGGCCGATCTGGACGAGCGCATTCGCCATGTGCGTCAGGGGCCGGACGGCTATATATATCTACTGACCGATGACGATGACGGGCGCATCCTGCGGCTTGAGCCGGGCTGATGGCGAAGTGCCTGCCGGTAATGCCTAGGAGATGACTTTCAGTTCGTAGGACTGGAGAATCTTCCACATGACAATCGGCACTTCATTGATCACGGCACCGGGAATTTCATAGACCCGGCAGGCGTCTCGGGCCCGGTATGCGAAGGCCTGGGTAATGCCGAACAGGACCTGTTCCTCGGCGAAGAAACTGCGACAATCGAGTATGTCCGGTTGCCGGCCATCACGCAGTTGCTCGATGGTGCCGGATTCAATGATGAAGATCGCATCGGACGGCAAATCATCAAGCATGGCGCCGGCCTCATAGCGGTGCAGGACCATGGCATCGACGATGCGGTTGAGCACTGGTGGCGATACGGACTCGCCGAACAACCAGGTTTTTTCCAGAATTTCGCGGTTTTCGGCCCGTTGATCGATCAGTTCGCTGAGATCGTTCTTCTTGATCAGTTCCCGATAGCTGGCGGCGGTGATGCGCAGCGCGCGGACGAAGTTGACGGTCCGGTAGGCGGATTCCGACGGCAGGTTATGGATGCCCGTATATTCGCCGATCAGGCCGCCGGCAGAAATGACGTTATACACATTATCAACGGAGCGGATTTTTTCCACCGTCCCGGTGACGATCAGATAGATGGCTTCCGGGACCCGGCCCTTGTGCAGGATGATGGTGCCCGGAATAAACTCGACAATCGGATTGTTGAGCAGGGTTCGCACATAGTGGCGGCCGAGATTCTGGAAATAGGTATGCAGAAACTCATAAGAGAAGCGGCGCAGATTGCCTGATTCGTCGGCGACCATGGTATCGACAATGCCAAACGGCGCACTCGAGCCGATTTCCTTCTGTTTGTTGGTCAACGGCTCGGAGCGGTGGGCAAGCACGATTTTGCCCGACATGTCATCCTTGAAATCCTCGACCTCGCCGTGAATCATGCCGCCACCAATGTCGACTTTCTTGAGATCCACATGGGTCAGGTAATGGGCCCTGGTCTGATCGAAATCGGCCTGCGAGATGCCCGGTGCCGTGGCGTCATCGGTGACCATTTTCGATAACACATCGAAGGACGTAATGTCGGCCAGATGGGCATAGCTCAAATAGCGGCTTTCCCAGAACACGCGAAAGAAGAAGGCGCTGGTTTCAACCGGATGCGGCGATAAAACCGGCTTCACCTCAAGCCCGCCCAGGTCATTCCAGGTATCGAAGGTCAGGTCCCGGATATCGAAGAAATTGGAGATCTGGTCCTCTTCCATGGCCAGCAGGGCCGACAGTTTCTTGAACACGGAAGCGCGGACCAGAGGCGTTGCATAGTACTTGATGCGCTTGTCGGTGCGCATCAGGCTGGTGATCCCGGCAAAATGGTCATCGTGGCAATGGGTGTGGAAAATACCCTCGATCTCGTTGACGCCAATACCGAGCGCGGTCAGGCTGTAGGAGATGTTGGGACCGGCATCGATCAGATAGATCTTGCCCTGGTAGACCAGAATGCTGGCCATGCACGGGCGGTTGATGTCCCAGCCATCGCCCTGGCCGGAATGGATGACGGAAAAATAGTCGCGCGGAATGCTCTGAAAACCGAGCGGATAGGCGGAGCGGTCGTTGCGGCCACGCTTGACGGTCAGATCGATGGTCACGGTCTCGTCGCCATAGGCGATTTCGAAAATGTTGGTGCGGGTCCGGCGGATCGTCGCCCCATTGCGGATCTCCACCGGTGCGGCCTCGATGATCCGGTGATCCAGCAATTCCCCGGTCTCGAGAATGCGGCCGAAGGCGAACTTCAACTTCATGCGCATGATCATCTCGGCGCGTTCGGCGGATTCGCCGGTGGCCATGATCTCTTCCTTGGAAACCAGGCCGTAATTGCCCCGGTAAATATAGGCCATCTGTGCGTCAATCTGGTCGCTGGCGCCGAGCAGCAGGGGTTTTCTGCCGGTATTGTTGGGATGGCCCGGAATCAGCATGCCCTGACGATACAGCATCTGCAGGACCGGAAACTCGGCCAGATTGCAGAATTTTCCGTTCTGCAGGGCGACGTCGGACAGCAGGATGGCATTGGGTCCGGTCTCGAATACCACACCATCCTTTTCGGTGGGCACAATCAGGCGCAGGCGCATCAAATGCTTGGTCGCATCTTCCGGACAGCCACACAGGATATAAAGGTCAGCCTCGGGAATCTCCATCCAGTAGACGCCGCGTATGACTTCCGTTTGTTTGATTTTACTCATATAGACGTGGTCCCGTGGTCTTCAGCTTTACGGCCCTAGCGCCTGCCGAGTTATGAATCAATCAACTGCATACAGAATAATGTGAAAGAAGCCAAGTGGGGCCGGTCCTGATCACGTTCACGTGATCAGGGAATATTTGGCGCCAGGGCGGGCTTCCGCTTAAGGCCGATCGGATTCAGCCAGGGGCGGTCAGGCCTGCTGTGGGTTTTACGCGACCACTTTGCAGATCGGCCCGTCGATATTGCCGGGATTGCGGTCGATCAGTTCGATCAGCAGGCCGTTGGGATCCTCGACAAAGACCTGATACATGACCGGGTTTTTAAACAACCGGTCCCAATAGGGAACCCCGGCGTCATTCATCCGCTCAACGGCGGCCCGGCCGCCCTCTACCGTCAGCGCCACATGGGTGCGCCCGCCGGAATCGACCAGGGTTTCGCTGAGGCCCTGGGGCGGGCTGGTGGTGCCGTCGGAATCTTCAATCAGGTGAATGATCGGGGTGTCCCCGGCATAGAGCCAGTAGCCTTTGGTCGCCAGGGCGCCCGGGCGATTGCCCTGTTGCAGACCAATCAGGTCTTCGTAGAAGTGCCGCGAGGCTTCCAGGTTTGCGGTACGAATACCGCGATGATCCAGACCGATGACTTTCATTGCTGCCTCCGCTGCCGTTCGTGAACGGTTGTTCTGAATAGTTGTTTGTGCCTGTTTTCGGGGATGTCGGACCATCTTGCGCAGCCACGCCATTCCAATTGTATCTGTATATTTGCAGAGATCACGAGAAGTGCAACCCCGCCGATTAGCTGGCGGCTCTTTCGCCCCATCTGCGCGGACAGGCCCAAACCGTCAGTGCGCGCCGATATCCGCCCACTTTTCCGCCTCCGCGCTTCACAGCTCCGCATCACAGACGGTCTGGATGCGCTGACCGCTTTCCGGGACGACCCGAAAATCGACCCATGAAGCCACAGCCGAGCAGGGCAACGTTCAGGGGTTTTTTCATTGTCCGTTCCGTCCTTCTCATGTCACCCGGATACCATAACCGACAGATCTGTCCGCATCCAGTAATCACACTGGACGCAAGCCATGGCTTGGCTTATGTGGGACTCCTTTGTTTTGTGAATTTCGGGGACGTTCCATGAAGTTGATTGCCGAGCGCATGAGCCGCTTTGAAGCCACCGCCAGTTCCATTGCCACGGCCCGGGCCCGGGCGCTGGCGGCGACGGGGCGCGATATCATTCGCCTGAGCCAGGGCGAGCCCGACTTCCCGACACCTGACAACGTCAAACAGGCGGTGATCCGCGCCATGGAGCGTGACGAGACCAAATACACGCCGACCGGCGGCACGCCGGAAATGAAGGCGGCGATCATCCACAAGTTCAAGCGCGACAACAACCTGGATTACACCCCCGATCAGGTGATGGCCGGCAACGGCGGCAAGCAGATCATCTTCTCGGCCATGGTCAGCACCATCGAAGAGGGCGACGAGGCGATTGTCACCGCCCCCTACTGGGTCGCTTACCCCGACATCGTCAAATTCGTCAAGGGCGTGCCGGTGGCGATCGAATGCGCCGAGGAAAACGGCTTCCGCCTGCAGGCCGCCGATCTCGAACGCGCCATTACGCCGCGCACCAAATGGCTGTTTCTGAACTCGCCCAATAACCCCTGCGGCAGCATCTATACCCGCCAGGACCTGCTGGCTTTGGGTGAAGTGCTGCTGCGCCATCCCCATGTCTATGTGCTGAGCGACGATATCTACGAGCATATCCTGTTTGACGGTCATGAGTTCGCGACCATTGCCGAAGTGGTGCCGGCGCTTAAAGACCGGGTGCTGACCGTCAATGGCGCATCCAAGGCCTATTCCATGACCGGCTGGCGGCTCGGCTTTGCCGGCGGCCCGGAAGAGCTGATCCGCAACATGAGCAAACTGCAGAACCAGAACACCGGCAACCCGTCGTCGATCAGCCAGGCCGCCGCCATCGAGGCGCTGACCGGGCCGCAGGATCTGGTGCCGTTACGCTCGGCCGAGTTCCAGAAGCGCCGCGACATGGTGGTCGGCATGATCAACGATGCGGCGGGGCTGAGCTGCTCGGTGCCGGAGGGTGCCTTTTATGTCTACGCCAACTGCTCCGGCCTGATCGGCCGGCGCAGCCAGGATGGCAAAACCATTGCGACCGACGAAGACGTGGTCATGTACCTGCTCAACCATTCCGGTGTCGCCGCCGTGCACGGTGCGGCTTACGGCCTGTCGCCCTATTTCCGCATCTCGACGGCGGCCAGCATGGACGAGCTCAGAGAAGCCTGCGCAAGAATCCAGGCGGCCTGTCAGGCGCTGTTTTAGGGGGGGGTTGATCGCACGTGTGGGTGGCTGTTCCTGGTTTTGACGGGGGAGTAGGTGCGGTTAATTCGGTATCGGAATGTGCATAACGCAGGTTATGTTTTTTTCGGGTATCCGTTACAGTGATCGTATGCGACATATTATGTATGTAATTTTAACTGGCGCGCTGTTCGTGATTTTAAAGATCGCGGCTGGGTTTATTCTGGTTTTGTAGGCCTCCTTGCCCTGTTGTCTCTGGTTTATTGCGTTGTTCAACTGTTTGTCGTAATTTACGGAATGAAAAAAAGAAGAGTTAATCCCGCCATTCCAAACAATTGGCTTACAGATTTTCTTTTAAATTTCGACGATTCCGACAATTATCTGAGAGCCTGGGATATATTTCGGATCATTCTATGTTGTATAGGACTTGTTGTGGTTATGTACGGATTGTTTTTCAGATAAATTCTCTAAATTAGTATCCTCCAATGGGAGGTATTTTACTCCCCCCCGAACATTTGATTTGCCAACTTCACCTCCGCCCGTCAGAATTTCCCTTCCTTTAGGGAGAGACGTCCCATGCGTTGTTTGATCCTGCTTATTCTTGCCGCCAGTGTCGCTCTGCCTGCCGCTGCGCAAACCAACCCCCGGCCCTTCGCCACTTTCGACAAGGCCGGACCGGCGGTGCTGAACGATCCGCATGATCTGGCCTTCGGCCCCGACGGCAGGCTTTATGTGGCTGACAAGTTTAATTCCCGGATCACCGTGCTCGACCCCGATTCCATGGATATCGTCGGCTCCATCGGCGATGGCCAGTTGTACGGGGTGCACGATATCTCGTTTGGGCCGTCGGGCCGGGCGGCGGTGGCGGTGACCGGGCTGGGTGTGGTGCTGGTGTTTGATGATATTACCGCCGCCAATCCGCAGCCGCGTCTGGTGTTGCCAGCGTCGCAGACGGAAGGCGCGCTGATGCATTCGAACGGCAATATCTACGCCATGGCCGGTGGCATCGGCGCGCTGCTCGCCTATAGCCCGACCGGTGAGCTGATCGGCAATGCGGGCAACCATGTGGGGGCGCACGATGTGGCCGAGGATGCGGACGGCAATATCTGGGTCGCCGACAATTTCAACGCCCGGCTGGTCCAGTATGCGCCGGACCTGACCGAACTGCAGGTGCTGGACCATGAAAAATACGGCTTCATCGGGCCGCGCTATCTGGATGTGGACCGCTACGGGCGCCTTGTGGTGGCCGATCAGGATGGTCACCGGGTGATGATGATCAACCCCAAGGCACCGGACGGCGGTCGCCTGATCGGGGTGCTGGGCAACGGACTGCCGGGCATGGGCCCGGGCCTGTTCGATGACCCGGAAGGGGTGGTTGCCCGTGATAACCGCTATTACATTTCGGATTCCGACAACAACCGCATTGT
The DNA here is from genome assembly GCA_013203595.1 of Rhodospirillales bacterium. Classification (GTDB taxonomy): domain Bacteria; phylum Pseudomonadota; class Alphaproteobacteria; order Rhodospirillales; family Casp-alpha2; genus JABMNT01. Next base: position 5,204 of record JABMNT010000193.1, on the reverse strand, counting down.
CCGCTATGTGGTGGTCATTAATTAGCTGCGCGAGACACGCCTAAAGGCGGGCAAGCACGGCCATGGCGCGGTCGATATCGGCCTTTGAATTGTACAGATACGGCGACAGCCGCAGGCCGGCGCCGCGCACCGCCATAAAAATGTTTTCGCCCTGCAAACGCGCAGCCACATCGGCGGGCAGGGGTTTGGGCGCGCTCAGGCCGACATAATGGCCGATGCGCATGGATTTTTCGGGCACTTTCCAGCCGATCGCGGCGGCTTTGAGCTCAGTGTAATCGATCAGCGCAGATAAGGTCTGGTGGATATTGCCAACCCCCCATTTGGTAACCTGCTCCATGGCGGCGATGGCCATGGGGATGTTGATGAAATTGAACCGTTCGCTCATGTCGTAGCGGCGCGCCCCGTCGGCATAGTCCGCCGCATAGGCGGAGCCGGCGCCGGGACCTGCGGATTTGTGGTTCAGGTTATGGGATTCGAGCGGGCGTCCGCCCTGGCGGTGCGGCGCCGCATAGAGAAAGCCGAGCGTATAGGGGCAGAGCAGCCATTTATAGGCCGAGCAGGCCAGGAAATCGGGCTGGATGGCGGCAACGTCAAGAGGCACGGCACCCGCCGCCTGGGTGGCATCGACCACAAAGGCAGCCCCCAGTTCGCGGCAGCGCCTGCCGATGGTGACCAGGTCCAGCGCACTGCCATCGGTCCAGTGACACGGCGGCAGGGCGACAATCGCCGTCTCCGCGGTCATGTGCGCGAGCACCGCCGCCGTCCAGTCGTGGTCGACCGGCCACGGCACGGTCACCATCCGGGCCCCGCTGGCTGTTGCCAGTTCCCTCCAGGCAAAGACATTGGACGGGAACTGATCAGCAAGCACGAGGATGCTCTGGCCGGCGGAGATCGTGAGGTTCTGCGCCGCCGTGGCAATGCCGTAGGCGGTTGACGGGGTGATCGCGATATCTGAAGCGGTGGCCCCGATCAGCCCGGCAAACAGGCCGCGCACGGCCTCGCCTTCGCGGACAAAAACAGCGCGGTCAATCTCCCAGGGGTGGTATTTGCGATCAAGGCCCCCAACACCGGCCTGTCTGACGGTGTTCAGAAATGGCGAATTGGCAGCACAGTCGAGATAGGTGACGTCGGCGGGGATATCGAACAGGGCGCGCTGGTTGTCGATCATGGCACCGCTTCGATAGGTGTTTTCAGGGCTTTTCCCAATTGATGCTCGCGATAGGTAATGAACACGGTTGCGCCGATAATTAAGGTCCCGCCGGCCCAGACAAACCCGTCGGGAACCTGATCAAAGAAGATAAAGCCCAGTGTGGCAATAAAAATAAGCCGGGTGAAGTCGATCGGCGAGACCACGTGGGTGGGCGCACTGCGCAGGGATTCGGTCATCGCCATCTGCCCGGCACCGCCGATGATGCCGATAAAGGCCAGCCAGAACCACTGCTCGGGCGTCGGCCATACCCAGACGCCAACAGCGGCAATCAGCGACAATGGTGCCATCACCAGCGACATATAGGTGGCGATCGTCACGCTGGTCTCGGTTTTGCCCAGTTCCTTGACGATAATAATGCAGATCGCCCAGGCAAAGGCCGAGGACAGGACCAGGAACTGGCCTAAGGAAAACTCCTGGAATCCGGGCCGCAGGATCACAACTGTGCCCAGAAAACCGACAAAAATCGCCGACCAGCGCCGCAGGCCGACTTTTTCCTTGAAAATAAACACGGCCAGAACCACAGCGAAGATCGGCGCCGAAAAGGAAAGCGCGGTAATTTCCGCCAGCGGCACGATGCTGACCGCATAGAAAAATGCCAGCATGCAGTAGATATTGATGACACCGCGGGTCAGCAGCATGGGAAAGCGCTTGGTGCGCAGCGGTGCCCAGCCCTGGCGGATAAAAAACGGGGCCACGGTGATCAGGGCAAATACACAGCGGAAAAAGGCGATTTCGAAGGGATGCATGCCTTCCGAGACGAAGCGGATCGAGGTATGCATCACCGAAATGGCCACCGCATAGAAAAGCATCCACAGGATACCTTTCAGATTGCTTTGGACCGGGGAGGGATTAGGTATGTAAGCAGCCATAATAGAAAGCCAGTTTACGCTGCAAAAATTCCAATGTAAAACCACTGAATATTCCGGCATTTATTGCCAATCGCTGCATTGACAAGCCTGAAACCAGCGCCTATGTTCCGCGCCTCAAACGCCCCTGATTGGTGCGGGGCCAAGGAATTCTCGAGGATAGTCTTATGAAGATCAGAAATTCGCTTAAATCGGCAAAAAATCGTGACAAGGACTGTCGCATCGTCCGTCGCAAGGGCCGTGTCTACGTTATCAACAAGAAAAACCCGCGTTTCAAGGCTCGCCAGGGCTGAGCTTTCTGATCGGGTGCCTGGCACCCGGTAGGGGACCGCAACCGCGCTAGCAATGGCGCGGTTTTTTGCGTTCTGGTTCCGGCCAGTGATTTGGGCCGGCCGACGTCCTGTCTTTAACCCTGCGTCCGTCCATATCTGTGACGAAATATCCCATATATCTGTCCAATCTAGGGATTGTTTAGGGTTCAAACTGCTGCATACTGACAGCCCCTGATCGTGGAGAAACCATGTCTGCCCAAAGCCCCGATACCCAGTCGTCGCGAATGATCATTATCGTCCTGTTTGCCGGCGCGCTGAGCGTGCTGCTGGCCATGGGCCTGCGCAACAGTCTCGGGCTTTTTCTCAAACCGATGACCATGGATCTGGGCTGGGGACGGGAAACCTTCAGTCTGGCGCTGGCCGTGCAAAACCTGTTGTGGGGGGCGTTCCAGCCCTTTGCCAGCGCCGCTGCCGATAAATGGGGACCCGGCCGGATCATCGCCCTTGGCGGTATCCTGTATGCGGGTGGCCTGGTGATCATGGCCAATTCGCTGACACCGGGGGCCTTTTATATCAGCGCCGGACTGATGCTGGGGATGGCGCAGAGCGCCAGTGCGCTGGGCATTATTCTGGGCGTGGTCGGCCGTGTCATGCCGCCGGAAAAACGCTCCTGGGGTCTGGGAATTGTGACCGCCGCCGGCGGTGTCGGCCAGTTTTCGGTAGTCCCCCTGGGTCAGGTCCTGATCGGTGCCTATGGCTGGTCGCTGGCCTTTCTGTATCTGGCGGCCTTCGGCTTTGTCATTGTCTGTTGCGCGATCATGATCGGCCAATCCGCGAAAATCGCACCCGTTGCCTCCACCTCCGTCGAATCCGCCGGTAACCTGAAAGACGCGATCCGCGAAGCCGCCGGTCACCGGGGATATCTGCTGCTGACCACCGGGTTTTTTGTTTGCGGCTTTCACGTGGCCTTTATCGCGGTCCATTTGCCGGCCTATTTGAGTGATCTCGGCATGCCGGAGGAAACCGGAGCTTTGGCGCTGACCCTGATCGGGGTTTTCAATGTGATCGGCAGCTATTCGGCCGGCGTTCTTGGCGGCAAATGGCGCAAGAAAAACCTGCTGAGCTGGCTCTATATCTCGCGGGCTCTGGTTTTCATCTGGTTCATCCTGACGCCGGTCAGTACCACTACCGTCATCGTCTTTGCCAGTCTGCTGGGTTTGCTGTGGTTAAGCACGGTGCCGCTGACGTCGGGTTTGGTCGCCCAGATATTCGGTACCCGCTATATGGGCACATTGTTTGCCTTCGTTTTTTTCAGCCACCAGATCGGCAGTTTTCTGGGGGTCTGGCTCGGCGGTTATCTGTTTGATTTATATGGAACTTATATGCCCATCTGGTGGGCTGGGGTTGCGCTCGGCTTTGCCGCCGCGTTGCTTCACTGGCCGATCAATGACAAAACCGTGGTCAGGATACAGCCGGCTCAATAAAATGCGCCAAAGGAGTGACGGGCGAAGCGGCTTGTGGCACTATGATTTGAACATCCTTAACCTTGGGATCATTTGAGAGATTAGCGTATGTTGATGCCAAAACCCGACGACGGAACGATTGCCCGGCGCGACGAGATTATCGCCGCCATGCAGGCCCTTGTCTCCGGCGAAGGGGTGATTACCAACGAAGATGAACTGCGCGCCTATGACTGCGATGGGCTGATGGCCTATAAACAGATGCCGCTGATCGTGGTCCTGCCTGAAACCACGGCGGAAGTATCAAAGGTGCTTAAATACTGTCACGAAAATGATGTGAAAATTGTCCCGCGCGGCGCCGGCACCGGGCTTTCCGGTGGTGCGCTGCCGCTGGCCGACGGGATCACGCTGGGGCTCGGCAAATTCAACAAAATACTGGAAACCGATTTCCGCAACCGCTGCGTCGTCACCCAGCCTGGCGTCACCAACCTGGCCATCACCCAGGCGGTGCAGCACGAGGGCTTTTATTATGCGCCGGATCCATCGAGCCAGATTGCGTGTTCCATCGGTGGCAACATTGCCGAAAATTCGGGCGGCGTGCACAGCCTGAAGTACGGCCTGACGACCAACAATGTGCTGGGCGTGGAACTGGTGCTGATGAACGGCGACGTGGTCCGTCTCGGCGGCAAGCATCTCGATAGTGCGGGCTACGACCTGCTCGGTGTGATCACCGGCTCGGAAGGCCTGCTCGGCGTTATTACCGAAGTCACGGTGCGGATCTTGCGCTCCCCGGAAACGGCAAAGGCCGTGTTGCTGGGGTTCGAATCGAGCGAACAGGCCGGTGACTGCGTTGCCGCTGTGATCGGTGCCGGTATCATTCCGGGCGGCATGGAGATGATGGATACCTTCGCCATTCAGGCGGCGGAAGAGTTCGTCAACGCCGGCTATCCGCTCGACGTCGAGGCCCTGTTGATCATTGAGCTGGACGGGCCGGCGGTCGAGGTTGAATACCTGATCGGGAAAGTCGAAAAGATTGCCCGCGATATCGGCGCGGTGCATATGAAAGTCAGCCAGTCGGAGGAACAGCGCCTGGTCTTCTGGTCGGGCCGCAAGGCGGCGTTTCCCGCGGTCGGTCGGCTGTCACCCGATTACATCTGCATGGACGGCACGATTCCGCGCGGAAAACTTTCCGAAGTGCTTCGGAAAATGGCTGAACTGTCAAAAACCTATGAGCTGCGGGTCGCCAACGTCTTTCATGCGGGAGACGGCAACCTGCATCCGCTGATCCTGTTTGATTCCAACAACCCCGGCGAATTTGAGCGGGCTGAAAAGTTCGGCGCCGATATTCTGCGCCTCTGTGTCGCGGTGGGCGGGGTGCTGACCGGCGAACACGGGG
>JABMNT010000192.1 GCA_013203595.1 Rhodospirillales bacterium | reverse complement strand
CACGAACACATCGTTGAGCGCTTCGCCCAGCACCGACGGCTCGTCCGGCGGCCGGCCTGTGAAGGTGGAGAGATATATGGGGTCTTTGCGCATGGTAATGGCGCTGATGGTGAAGGTCGGGAACGGCTCCACTGAATTATAGAACCCGGTGTGATCGCCATAGGGGCCTTCGTCCTGGTAGTCGTCCAAAGACACATGGCCCTCGATGATGATCTCGGCCTCGGCCGGCACTTTCAGCGGCACCGTCTTGCAGTCGACCAGTTCCACCTTCTGGCCGCGCAGCAGGCCGGCGAACTGGTATTCGGACAGGGTATCGGGGACCGGGGTGACGGCGGCCAATATGGTGCCGGGATCGGCGCCGATGACCACGGCGACCGGCAGTGGTTCGGGCTTTGTGTCCTTCCAGCGCTGGTGATGCTGGGCTCCGCCGCGGTGCTTGAGCCAGCGCATCAGGGTGGTGTTTTTACCCGTCACCTGCATCCGGTAGATGCCGAGATTATAGCCGTCGCGCTTGTCGCCGCCCTTTTTGCCGGACTCGGGCCCTTGCGTGACCACCAGCGGCCAGGTGATCAGCGGTGCCGGCTCGCCGGGCCAGCAGGTCTGGATCGGCAGTTGCGACAAATCGATATCATCACCGCTCAGCACCACCTCCTGGCAGGGGGCGCGGGACACGGTTTTCGGTTTCATGGACATCACGGTTTTGACAATCGGCAGCATATCAAGCGCTTCACGCCAGCCGCCGGGCGGCTCCGGCTGGCGCAGGAAAGCCAGGGTTTCGCCAACTTCGCGCAACTGGCCGGGCTCGCGGCCCATGCCCCAGGCGACCCGCTCGACGGTGCCGAACAGATTGACCAGCACCGGCATGCCGTACGGCGTGCCGTCTTCACGCACCGGGTTCTCGAACAATACGGCCGGCCCGCCTTCGGCCAGCAGCCGGGTCTGGATCTCGGTCATTTCCAGCACCGGACAGACCGGCTCCGTGACCCGGATCAGGTTGCCGCGGGGTTCCAGGTGATTGAAAATAAAGTCGCGCAGTGATGAAAAGGCCATGGGGCGTCCTGAAGTTTGAATTTTTTCCATTGCACAGAAGGCAAGGGGGGAGGTCAAGGGATTTACCGGAGTTAACGAGATCACAGCCATCGGTGCCGCTGCCTGAGCCTGCATCCGCGTGGCAATAGGCCAGTGCCTTGTTGTTCAGGGGGCATGATTCGTCACCAACGGATAATGTTCCCGTGGCAATATAATCAGACTTGGCTCCTGTCACTTTCGTTAGGCCTCTGAAAACAATAGAAACTGGAAATAATTAAGGCCATCCCCATGTTGTATTCGCCACTAAAGAACGATACGATTCGCAACATGCCAGGCTGCGGGGGCGGGATGCGTATATAGAAGTGATTTATTAGGAATTTCGTAGTACCTAGTATGGGTTAGAAAAATTCGGGCGGGATAGAATGGCTGAAGATACAAACGCAAACAGTTTCCAGCGGCTGATCGAGATCGGCATCGCCCTGTCGGCGGAGCGCGATATCAACCGCCTGATGGAGACCATTCTTCTGGAGGCCAAGGGCCTGTGTAACGCCGATGGCGGGACCCTGTATATCCGCACCGAGGATGACCGCCTGAAGTTTGAGATCATGCGCACCGATTCTCTCAATATCGCCATGGGCGGCACCACCGGCAAGGACATCACTTTCCCGCCGGTCAATATGTATGACCCGGAAACCGGTGAAAAGAACCTGAAACAGGTCGCCAGTGCCGCTGCCCTGACCGCAAAATCGATCAATATTTCGGACGCCTATGAAGTCCAGGATTATGATTTTTCCGGAACCAAGAAGTTCGATGAGCAGACGGGCTACCGCTCGAAGTCGTTTCTCACGGTGCCTTTGAAGAACTCGCAGGACGAGGTGATCGGGGTTCTGCAACTGCTCAACGCGAAAGCGCCTGGCAGTGACGAGGTCATTGCCTTCAGTGCTGAAATCCAGCCGCTGATCGAGGCCCTGTCGTCGCAGGCCGCCGTTGCGCTCGATAACCAGCAATTGCTGGCCAGCCAGAAACAACTGCTCGATTCCTTTATCGAGCTGATCGCCTCGGCGATTGACGCCAAGTCGCCCTATACGGGCGGCCACTGTCAGCGGGTTCCCGAACTGACCAAGATGCTGGCCAAGGCAGCCGTTGATTCAAAGCAGGGCACCTTTGCCGACTTTGATCTGAACGAAGACCAGTGGTACGAGCTGCATATCGGGGCCTGGCTGCACGATTGCGGCAAAGTCACGACGCCGGAATATGTGGTCGATAAGTCGACCAAGCTGGAGACCATCTATGACCGCATTCACGAAGTGCGGACCCGCTTCGAAGTGGTCAAGCGCGATGCGGTGATCGATTATCTGAAGGCCCTGATCGACAACAAGCAGGACGCTGAAACCCTGCGCACCGAGCTGGAACAGAAACTGACCAGCCTGGATGATGATTTCGCCTTTATCGCCGAAAGCAACATGGGCGGCGAGTTCATGGCCCCGGAGCGGGTCGAACGGCTCAAGGAAATCAGCAAAATTCAGTGGACGCGGACCCTCGACGACCGCATTGGTATCTCCTTTGAGGAACTGAAGCGCAAGAACCTGACCCCGGCACCGCCGTTACCGGTTGTCGAGAACCTGCTGGCCGACCGGGTCGATCATATCATCGCCCGCGAAGGTCCGCCGGCCATCGCCAAGGACGACAATCCTTTTGGCTTCAAACTCGATATGCCGGAAAACAAGTTCAATCTGGGCGAGGTCTACAACCTGTCGATCGGGCGTGGCACCCTGACCGAGGAAGAGCGCTACAAGATCAATGACCACATTGTCCAGACCATCATCATGCTCGAGCAGCTGCCGTTCCCGAAACATCTGAAACGGGTTCCCGAATACGCCGGCGGCCATCACGAAAAAATGGATGGCACCGGTTATCCGCGCAAGCTGTCAAAAAGCGATATGTCGGTGCCGGCCCGGATTATGGCCATTGCCGATATCTTCGAGGCCCTGACCGCCGCCGACCGGCCCTACAAGCCGCCCAAGAAACTGAGCGATGCGGTCAAGATCATGTCGTTTATGAAAAAAGACGCACATATTGATGACGAACTGTTCGAGCTGTTTCTGACCTCCGGTATTTACAAGGATTACGCCGAGCGGTTCCTGGATCCGGGGCAGATCGACGAGGTCGATATTTCGCAATATCTGAGTAAAGCCGCTGAATAGCAGCGGGACGCCGGGCCGCCTTGATCATGAATCAGTGCTCGAGCGCGCGCTTGGTTATCCCTATCCGCTGACCCACCAGTCCTTCGTTTATCGGGCGGCAATGCCGGATGCGGTGCAGCTGATCACTGCCGCCGATGTATTCCCTGACGTATCGGCGCGCACCCCGGTGCTGGCGGTCGGCTCCAACCAGTCGCCGCAGCAGCTGGCCCGCAAGTTCAGAGGCGCCGAGTGGGGCGATATCCCCACATCAAGGGTGCATTTGCGCGATTTCGATACGGTCTATTCGGCCCATGTGACCGGCTATGGCTCCATCGCCGCCACCCTGCATGCCTCACCCGGTACCCGGGTCGCCCTTTACGTCAACTGGCTGACCGATGACCAGCTGGCAGCCATGCATGAAACCGAACTGCCCAACGAGAACTACAGCTTTGGCCGGCTCGAGAACGTGGATTTGGAAGTTGAAGCCGGGCCGGCGCTGAGTGCCGTTAATCTGTATATGGGGCGGCGCGGCGCCTATGCGCCGGAAGGTGCCATCATTCCGCTCGCCGAAGTGCCGGCCAGCGGGCGCCGGTTTGCGGCCAGAACTCAAGCGCAGATGCTGAGCGCGGTCCAGCAACGGATCGCACCGGAAATGGACGTCGAGCCGTTTATCCTGTCGGCCATTCATGGCCCGGAAACCCGCCAGCGCTATATCGAGGCTTTGTCCAGAACCGCCCTTGCCTTTGCCAGCGAGCGGTTTTTCGCGCCGCCCCGTTAGCGGGTTTACCTGCCATTCAGGGACTTGGTTACACGGCTCAACGCCTGCCGGCGTACCGGAGCCCGTTTTCTCTAAAGGCGCGTGTGGTTAATTCAGGTGGTTACATGAAAACCTGCGCCAGACCGACAATTCCAACGACAAGCAGGTAGATACCGACGATATAACTTAGCAATTCCGGCTTAACAAAGATGAAAATACCGGCAAGAATTGAGATAACGGATTGAGTGATCAGCGAATTCATTTGATAGCTCCTATTTTTCGGGGTTCAGATTGCGGGCTGCAAGCGACATCATGATCAGGGCAAGGCCGGTCATGAACATGTTGAGTCCGATCAGCAGACCAAGCGCCCAGTTGGCGGTTGAAGGCAGGCCATTCCATAGGAAATACGCCAGAAACAGGTTAATCATACCACTAAACAGGGTCCATCCCCACGCCCTGACATGGCGGCGAAAATCCAGGGCGATAAGGATGGCAGCCACCCCTTCGACGATAAAGATGACAATCAATACGATGGTCAGCGTCAGCGCCCCCTGCATCGGCTGGGCGAGCAGTACAACACCGAGGACTGCGGCCAGTGCCGCGGTCAGCAGGGACAAGATAAATCCAGGGGCGTGCCGGGATTTTAACAAAGTGGCTGCTCTTAAAATCCCGCCGATAAACAACAGCCAGCCGATTCCGATGCCAAATGCGATTGTTGCCACATGCGGCAAAGAGACGGCGAGCAGGCCCAGCAGGACCATAACGCCGCCCTGGATTAAAAAAGACTTCCAATAGGTATGAATCGTCGTCTCGACGATTTTCTTCACCTGGTCGAAATCGTTTGGCTCAGTTTCCACCCTATTTACCCGCTGTCTAAATGCTGTTTGTCCATGGGGCCGCACCGGGACGGTCAGCCAATTATGGATCAATGCCTACGCTTACATAGCACGGTTCAAATTATTCCTTCGCACTATTTGCAGGAAAATTCACAATTGAAATTAAATTACAGATAGCCCATAGGAGCCATCACCGCCCGGTCGGTTTTTTAATCAGGGGTGACATGATCCCCTTTTCTCCGCACCTACAGCACCTGGGCGGCGACAATTCCCCAGAACACAATCAGGCCGAAATCACGGTTTGACTTGAACCGCCGGAGACAGTTTTTCGGATCGTTCATATCCAGCGTGGTGACCTGCCAGGCCAGTTGCACAGCACCCAGACCGACGCCCACATAAAACGGCCAGGTCATATGGGCCAGATATCCGGCCAGGCAGATCAGCCCGAGGCTGATGGCATAAAACGCTGAAATCCAGGGTTTCGAGGCATCGCCAAACTTCAGCGCCGTCGATTTGACCCCGATCAGGATGTCATCGGCCTTGTCCTGATGGGCGTAAATGGTGTCGTAGCCCAGCGTCCAGAAAAAGCCGGCTGCATAGAGCACCAGGGGTGCCGCCTGCAGCTGCCCGGCCTCGGCGGTCCAGCCAAGCAGGGCGCCCCAGTTAAAGGCCAGCCCCAGGCAGGCCTGGGGCCAGTAGGTGATGCGCTTCATGAACGGATAGATGACGACCAGGCCCAGTGACGAAATGCCGAGCCAGACCGTGTAGCTGTTGAACTGCACCAGTACCGCCAGCCCGAGGCCCAGCTGCAGGCCAAGGAAGATCATCGCCTGCAGGGGCGAGACGGCGCCGCTGGCGATGGGCCGGGTTGCCGTGCGCGCCACTTTGGCGTCAAAATCGCGGTCGGCCAGATCATTGATCGTGCAGCCGGCTCCGCGCATGACCAGGGCACCTAAGCCAAACAGCAGGATATAGGCCGGATTGGGCCAGCCGTCGGTGGCCAGCGCCAGGCTCCACCAGCACGGCAGTAAAAGCAGCCAGGTGCCGATCGGGCGGTCGAGGCGGGCCAACCGGCAATAGGGGCGAAGCGGTGCCGGCATCCATTTATCGACCCAGTTCTCGACGTCGATATCGCTGGCCTGTTTGTTTGTGGTCGTATCCATAGGCGGACTATATGCACTTTATTCCGGCTGCACCACTGCTTGGCGGCAGCGGTGATCCACTTTATTGTTGGCCCATGACTTTTAACAGCATCAGAACCCGTCTTTATCACCCGGGGCCCCTGCAGGCGGGCGCCGAAATTTCCCTGTCTGCCGATCAGGCGCATTTTCTGGGTAACGTTCTGCGCCTGCATGCGGGCGACCGGATTGCCCTGTTCAATGCCGACGACGGCGAATGGTCGGGGCCGCTGGCGGTGCTGAAAAAGCGAAATGCGGAAGTCGTTGTGGACGACCAGCGCCGCCCCGGTGCGCCGGAGCCTGGGCCGTGGCTGGCTTTCGCGCCGCTTAAAAAGGCGCGCACACAGATCATTGTTGAAAAGGCGACGGAACTGGGGGTCGCGCGCCTGTTACCGGTGATCACGGCCAACACCATCGGCGGCCGGGTCAATGAGCAACGCATGGCGGCCCAGGCTTTGGAAGCGGCTGAACAGTGCGAGCGCCTGAGCCTGCCGGAGGTCGCGGCGCCGCAGACCCTGGCGCAGTTGCTGGCCGGCTGGCCGTCTGCGCGTCGCCTGCTGGTGGCCGATGAAACCGGGGGCGGCATGGCGATTGCTGACGCCATTTCATCAACGCTTAAAAATAGTGCGGATTGTGGAATTTTAATTGGCCCGGAAGGAGGCTTCAGGGCAGACGAACTGGAGCTGTTGAAAGTCCCGGAATTCTGCACTTTTATTGATCTGGGACCGCGCATTTTGCGGGCTGAAACCGCGGCCATCGTCGCCTTGGCCTGTATAGGGGCATTGACCTGACTTATAATCCGGTTATTTCATAGGAAAGAACAGCGCACAGACGCAAAAGAGACGAGGACCTACAATGGCTGACGGCACCCATACAAGCGGTGAATTGATTACGGACAAGCAGCCCCTGATCGACTATATGGCGGCTGGTTGCAAGCCGCCGACGAAGTGGCGGATTGGCACTGAACACGAAAAGTTCGCCTATCATCTGGCCGATTACAGCCCGCTCACCTATACCGAGGAAAACGGCATCCGCACATTGCTTGAGCGCATGCAGCGGTTTGGCTGGGAGCCGGTGATGGAGGGCGACAACATTATCGCCCTGAAGCAGGATGGCGCTGCCATCTCCCTGGAGCCGGCAGGCCAGGTCGAGCTGTCCGGTGCGCCTCTGGAGAATATTCACCAGACCTGCAGCGAGGTTTCCGGTCATCTGCACCAGGTCAAGGCCCTGGCCAGTGAAATGGGGATCGGCTTTGTCGGTCTTGGCTATCGACCGGACGGACGCACCGAGGACATGCCGTGGATGCCAAAGGGCCGCTACAAGATCATGGGCGACTATATGCCGAAGGTCGGCACCATGGGTCTGGAGATGATGAAGTCGACCTGCACCGTGCAGGTTAATCTTGATTTCGATTCGGAACAGACAATGGTCGAGATGTTTCGCGTATCCCTCGCCCTGCAACCCATTGCCACCGCGATCTGGGCCAACTCGCCGTTCAAGAACGGCAAGCCAAACGGATTTCTGTCGTATCGCAGTCACATCTGGACCGATACCGACAATGACCGCTGTGGAACCGTTCCCTTCGTCTTTGAAGAGGGCTTCGGGTTCGAGCGTTACGTCGACTATATTCTTGATGTGCCCATGTATTTTGTCTACCGCAATGGCATTTATATCGACGCCGCCGGACAATCCTTCCGTGATTTCATGGCCGGCAAGTTGCCAGCCTATCCCGGCCACTACCCAACCATCAAGGATTGGGAAGACCAGCTCAGCGTCGCCTTTCCGGAAGTGCGCCTGAAACAGTTCCTCGAAATGCGCGGTGCCGATGGCGGCCCCTGGGCCCGGCTTTGCGCCCTGCCGGCGTTCTGGGTCGGCCTGCTGTATGACAAGGCGGCGCGCACGGCCGCCTATGATCTGATCAAGGACTGGACGCCCGACGAGCACACGCAGCTGCGCGCTGAAGTTCCCGTCACCGCCCTGAAGACCAAGTTCCGTAACCGTACGGTTCGTGAAGTGGCCCTGCAGGCGCTGGAAATTTCCCATGCCGGATTAAAAAGCCGCAAGGTACTCGACAGCGTCGGGCTTGATGAATCGCATTTTCTGAAGCCGTTGTTCCAGATCGCTGAATCGGGAATGACACCGGCTGATGAACTGTTATGTGCCTACGAACGGCAATGGCAGAAATCGGTAACGCCGATTTATACGGAATATGCCTACTAGAGTGATCCCAAAAGCCGCCAGCACCGTGCACAGGCCGGTCGTGATCAGGCCAGGGGATCAATCAGGATATATCTGTTCTCTATTTGCGCGTTGGTCAGGGTGAATTGTGCAAACCCCAGGCCAAAATCGATGGTATCGCCATCGGATGAGCAGGGAAACATGATGTTTTCGACGATCCGGTTCTTGTCGATGGTCGCGTCCTTGAAATGCACGGACCGGCGGGTATAGGCGGGCTGGCCGGTGACATAGGCCTGACGATAGAGTTTCATAATAAACACGCCAATATCATCACCGGAATAAAATGTATCGGAACGCTGCCCGGTGATATTGTGGCCAAACAGATCATCGATCTCTGTGCCACTGAAATGGATGAGAATTCCGCCTTCAAATCCGGCCCGGTAATCCAGCACAAAGACATGCGAGACCAGACCGGCAACTTTCATCAGATCGATCTGGCGGTAATCGGGATAAGGACGGTCGCCAGCCTCGGAAATCACGAATTCGGCAAAGGCCAGGATTTTCGGATTGTCCGATAACGCCGTTATCTTGTCAAAGGAGATCATCTGACCTTGCCGATGGTTCGCGGTACGGTTCCCTGAAACCATAGGGCAAATCTTGATCGAAGGAAACGCCGTTAGTGACCGCCGCCAAAGGAGCCGGTTTTTACCGAATAATCGACGGCAATCCCGTAGCTGGGGTCGTCATCGGAATCGATTATCAACTGCCCGGCCCGGTTCAGCAGCTTGTGGCAGTCATGGGACAGGTGGCGGAGCTGCAGGGTTTTGCCGCGCTCTTCATATTTTGATGCCAGATCCTCGATCGCCTGCAGGGCCGACTGATCAACAACCCGGCTGTTCATGAAGTCGACAATGACAACGTCCGGATCCTTTTTGATGTTGAATATGGCCGCAAACCCGTTGACGGAACCGAAGAACAGGGGGCCCTCAATCTGGTAGACCCGGGCTCCTTCCGGGGTCTTGTGGGTTTTTGCATGGATCCGGGTGGCGTTGTTCCAGGCATAGGCCAGGGCCGAGACAATCACTCCAACGACGACGGCAATCGCCAGATCGCTCATCACCGTAACGATGGTCACCAGGACCATGACCAGCGCATCGGTCAGGGGAATGCGGCGCAAAATGGTCAGGCTTTGCCAGGCGAAGGTGCCGATCACCACCATGAACATGACCCCGACCAGGGCGGCCAGGGGGATTTGTTCGATCAGGCTGGAGGCGACCAGAATGAAGGCCAGCAGGAACAGGGCGGCCGAGATTCCGGAAAGCCGGGTGCGGCCACCGGATTTGACGTTGATCATTGACTGGCCGATCATCGCGCAACCGCCCATGCCGCCAAAAAAACCGGTTACGGTATTGGCTACACCCTGAGCGATACATTCCTGCGACGCGCCACCGTCCCGGCCGGTGATTTCACCCACCAGGTTGAGGGTCAGCAGGCTTTCGATCAGGCCAATCGCCGCCAGTATAACGGCAAAAGGGAAGATAATTTCCAGGGTCTCCAGGTTTACCGGGATGCTCGGGATATGGAAGGCGGGCAGCCCGCCCTTGATCGAGGCCAGATCACCCACCCGGGGCACATCAATACCGAAGTAAATGACTAGCCCGGCAACCACGGCGATACCGGCCAGCGGCGCCGGGATGGCGCTGGTGATTTTCGGCATGATCCAGACAATCGCCATGGTCAGCGCCACCAGCCCCAGCATGGTGAGCAGGGGCAGGCCGGACATCCAGACTCTTGCCTGGTCCGGGCCGGGCACCTGAAACTGGGTCAGCTGGGCCAGAAAAATGATGATGGCCAGGCCGTTGACAAAGCCCAGCATAACCGGATGGGGAACCAGTCGGATGAATTTGCCGAGACGGAAGATACCGGCAAGAACCTGCAGGATGCCCATGAGCACGACCGTTGCAAACAAATATTCAACGCCGTGGCGCGCCACCAGCGCGACCATGACCACGGCCAGGGCGCCGGTCGCCCCGAAAATCATGCCCGGGCGGCCGCCGAACACGGCGGTGATCAAACCGACAATAAAGGCCGCATAGAGGCCGACAAGCGGATGCACGCCAGCGACAAAGGAAAAGGCCACGGCTTCCGGGACCAGGGCCAGAGCAACCGTCAGGCCGGAAAGAATTTCGATCTTGATGCGATTGGGCGTGAACGGGACGGCGATGGCGTTCTGCCCGTCTTTGGGGGAGAACTGGGCAGCGACATTGGCAAGCAGGGGCTTGATTAAAATGGGTAACCTGTTTTGTGAAAGTTGTCTGGGTGCCGCTTACATACAGGAAAAAGGACATATTGCAATGCAATATTTCCTTAAGTTTTATTGTGCACTGCAATATTTTTGACTGGACGAATGAGGCCCTATGGGGCGGAAATTAAGGGCTCCTGCCGGGTTTTCCGGTGCCACGACGGAAACCGCAATGCACACAACGCTTGACAACAGACGAAAAAGAGCGCCTGTTGCCGCCAGCGACACTCCCACAGCGTCGAGTTTTCGATAGCTAGCCGAAATTTTCGGCCCCATTTATTCCGACATTCAGGGCGTTTCGTTAGACGGTATGACACCAGATTTTGGTGTGCCGTTCGTGGTCCGGAGCGATGATCGCCCGACCCAACCCTGATATGTTTTTAGAAAGAACAAACACATATGACTGACTTTGAGGGCCTGTATCTGGCCCAACCCATCCTTCGTGCCATTGCGGAAGAAGGATTTACCCAACCCACACCCATTCAAATGCGTGCCATTCCCCCGTTGATGGAAGGCCGTGACCTGATCGGCATTGCCCAGACCGGAACCGGCAAGACGGCCGCCTTTTCCCTGCCCATGCTGCACCGCCTGGCGGAAACCGATGGGCCGCGCCTGAAGCGCTCGACCCGGGCCCTGATTCTGGCGCCAACCCGCGAGCTGGTCTCGCAAATTCTCGATTGTATCAAAACCTACAACCGGCATCTCAAACTGAAAACCGCTGTTGCCTATGGCGGTGTGTCCATTCGCGGGCAAATCAGCGCCCTGCATCACGGGGTTGACGTGCTGGTGGCAACGCCCGGCCGTCTGCTTGATCTGAAACGCCAGGGCTGTTTGCGCCTCGACCGGGTTGAGGTTTTCATTCTTGATGAAGCCGACCGCATGCTCGACATGGGCTTTGCGCCGGACGTCAAGCTGATCGCCTCGGAACTGCCGAAGGTTCACCAGACCGCAATGTTT
The DNA here is from genome assembly GCA_013203595.1 of Rhodospirillales bacterium. GTDB lineage: Bacteria > Pseudomonadota > Alphaproteobacteria > Rhodospirillales > Casp-alpha2 > JABMNT01. Next base: position 568 of record JABMNT010000192.1, on the reverse strand, counting down.
TCAGCCACCATGGCAAAAAATGTACGCGGACTTGTAGAAAGCCTGCTTGATCACCCGACCAAGGTTGAAGTGGCGCCGGTGGCGACCACCGTTGAAAAGATTGAACAGCGCGTGATGTTCGTGCGCAAGGACAATAAGCGGGCCCTGCTCGGCGAATTGCTGAGTAACGCCGCCATTGAGCGGGTCCTGATCTTCACCCGTTCCAAACACGGTGCCGACAATGTCGCCCGCCATCTGGAACGCAGTGGTGTGCAGACCGGGGTCATTCATGGCAACAAAAGCCAGAGCCAGCGTGAACGGGCGATCAAAGCCTTTAAAGGCGGCCGCCTGCGCGCCCTGGTGGCTACCGATATCGCCTCGCGTGGTATCGATGTTGACGGGATCACCCACGTCATCAACTTCGATCTGCCCAACGAGCCCGACAGCTATGTTCACCGCATTGGCCGGACCGGTCGTGCGGGCGCCGTTGGCGCGGCTATTTCCTTCTGTGATATCGAGGAAAAGGCCTATCTGAAGGATATCGAGAAAGCCATTCGCCAGAGTGTTCCGGTGTTTGCAGACCATGCCT
>JABMNT010000191.1 GCA_013203595.1 Rhodospirillales bacterium | reverse complement strand
CCGTGTCCGTGACATGTTCGAGCAGGGCAAGAAAAATGCACCGTGCATCATCTTTATCGACGAGATTGACGCGGTTGGACGGCACCGGGGCGCAGGCCTGGGTGGCGGCAACGACGAACGCGAGCAAACCCTGAACCAGTTGCTTGTCGAAATGGACGGATTTGAATCGAACGAAGGGGTTATCCTGATCGCCGCGACTAACCGACCCGACGTGCTCGATCCAGCGCTGTTACGCCCCGGCCGCTTTGACCGTCAGATTACGGTCCCCAATCCGGATATTCTCGGTCGCGAAAAAATTCTCAAGGTTCACATGGCGAAAGTCCCGCTGGCGCCGGATGTGGTTGCCCGCATCATTGCCCGTGGCACCCCCGGCTTTTCCGGGGCGGATCTCGCCAACCTGGTCAACGAAGCGGCCCTGCTGGCGGCGCGAACCGGTAAACGGGTTGTCACCATGGCCGATTTCGAAATGGCCAAGGACAAGGTGATGATGGGTACCGAGCGCCGTTCCATGGTGATGACGGAAGACGAAAAGGCACTGACCGCCTACCACGAAGCCGGCCATGCGCTGGTTGGTATTCACATGCCAAAGACCGACCCGTTGCACAAGGTTACCATCATTCCCCGTGGCCGTGCTCTCGGTGTTACCATGAACCTGCCGGAACGCGATCAACTGAGCTATTCGGAAGTCATGCTGAAGTCGCGTCTGGCGATGATGTATGGCGGACGGATTGCCGAAGAGCTGATTTTTGGCAAGGAGAACATCACGACCGGGGCTGGCAACGACATTCAGCAGGCGACCAATATGGCGCGCCGCATGGTCACAGAATACGGGTTTTCCGACAAGCTGGGACGCCTGCGTTATTCCGACAATGAAGAGGAAGTGTTTCTCGGCCATTCCGTGGCCCGCACGAAAAACATTTCCGATGCGACCGCCGCCCTGATCGACGACGAAGTGCGGCGTCTGATTGAAGAAGCCGAAACCGCAGCCCGTGATATTCTGACGAAACATGCCGACGAACTGGAAATGGTGGCGCAGGCGTTGCTGGAATACGAGACCCTGTCGGGTGACGACGTTACGGCCCTGTTGAAGGGCGAAGCCATCGTCCGTGACGAGGGTGATGATACCAAGCCGGAAGGCGGGCACCGGTCATCGGTTCCGTCAAGCGGCGGCATCAAGAAAAAGGGTGACGGTCCTTCCCCCATTGGTGGCGTCGAACCTCAACCAGAATCCTGACCCCGGCAGGCGACGTATGGCTCCGTCGGTTGTATCTTTTGCCGGTCTGTCCCTAGATACATCGCGTATCATGGGCGTGATCAATGTGACGCCCGACAGCTTTTCCGATGGTGGCGAAGTCTTTGCCTGCAAGGACGCTGTTGCCCGTGGCCGTGCCATGATCAAGGCGGGTGCAGATATTCTCGATATCGGTGGAGAATCAACCCGGCCTGGATCCGGCGAAATTTCCATTGCCGAAGAATTGCGTCGGGTGCTGCCGGTCATCGAAGCCCTGGCCGACAGTGGCGCGCAACTGTCAATCGATACCCGCCACGCGGAGGTCATGACCAGGGCGATTGCGGCCGGAGCCCATATTGTCAATGATATTACGGCCCTGACAGGTGATCCCGCCGCCCTGCAAACGGTATCTGATCTTGGTTGTCCCGTTGTTCTGATGCATATGCAGGGTGAACCGGGCACCATGCAGGAAAACCCAACCTATAGCGATGCACCGACTGATATTCGCGACTATCTGCAGCAGCGGATCGACGTCTGCCTGAAAGCCGGAATCGAAAAATCACGGATTGCCATTGATCCGGGCATTGGATTCGGTAAAACTGTGACCCATAATTTGCAGCTGCTGAACCGGATCGACGCGTTGCATGGCCTTGGCTGTGCAGTTGTTCTGGGGGTATCGCGGAAACGATTTATCGGTACCTTAACCGGAGCAGCGGAACCACAGGCACGGTTGCCGGGCTCGTTGGCGGCCGTGGTCTATGCGCGGACCCGGGGCGTACAGATTTTCCGTGTCCATGATGTGGCTGAAACCAGGCAGGCTCTGGTTCTTTGCGACCATATTCAATCGGTTACGAAAATGCAGGGAGGGGACCATGACAAAAGATGAATTCAAGGCAACGCTGACCGACGCCAGCCCACAACAAAGCCTGTCGCCTTTGCTGCAGGCCATGTGGTATCAGGCGAAAGGCGACTGGGGCCGGGCCCATGAAATTGCACAAAGTCAGAAAGGTGCCGACGGCGACTGGGTGCACGCCTTCCTGCACCGTGATGAAGGCGATCTTTCGAACGCCGGCTACTGGTACCGGCGGGCACAAAAACCGGTTGCCTCGGGGTCTGTTGCCGCCGAATGGGAGCAACTGGTGGACGCGTTCCTGAGGGGCTGACGGGGCACCGCGCCCGGATTGCCAGCTAATTAAAAATTAACCCTGACCATCTAACATTCTGAAACAAAATGTGACCTGATATTCCCTGCCTTGCGGGTTAGATTAGGCCAAACAGATAATTGGCAATTTCCCATGACTAGACAGCTTTTCGGCACAGACGGAATACGTGGCACGGCCAACCGTGGAAACATGACCGCCGAAGTGGCCCTGAAGGTGGGGATGGCGGCAGCGTTGCAGTTTAGAAACGGCAACCATCGCCATCGCGTGGTAATCGGTAAGGATACCCGTCTGTCGGGTTATATGCTGGAGCCGGCGCTGACCTCGGGTTTTGTTTCCATGGGCATGGATGTGATCCTGGTTGGGCCCATGCCGACGCCGGCGATTGCCATGCTGACGCGCTCTCTGCGGGCCGATCTCGGGGTGATGATATCGGCTTCCCATAATCCGTTTGAAGATAACGGGATCAAGCTGTTTGGTCCGGACGGCTATAAACTGTCTGATGCGGTCGAGGCGAAAATAGAAAAGAACGTGGCCAGTGACCTGAGTGACAGGCTCATTGCGCCGTCTAAACTGGGGCGGGCGAGACGTCTGGATGACGCGGCCGGACGCTATACGGAATTTGTCAAACGGACATTTCCGCGCGGCCGCAATCTGGACGGCTTAAAGATTGTTATCGATTGCGCCAACGGCGCTGCTTATAAGGTCGCGCCGGAAGTGCTGTGGGAACTGGGCGCTGAGGTTATCGCGGTCGGCACCGTCCCGGACGGAATGAATATAAACAAGGGATGCGGGTCGACGGATACGGATTATATGCAAAGCCAGGTCGTTTCCCATGGCGCCGATATCGGCATCGCCCTGGATGGTGACGCCGACCGGCTGCTGGTCTGTGATGAAAAAGGAGCCATGGTTGACGGTGACCAGATCATGGCCCTGATCGCCAAAAATGGTCTTGATCAGGATAGTCTGAAGGGCGGTGGTATCGTGGCCACGGTCATGTCGAACCTGGGGCTGGAGCATTATCTGACAACAATCGGACTGCATCTGGCCCGGACCCAGGTCGGCGACCGCTACGTGGTCGAGCACATGCGGGCCCAGGGGTATAACATCGGTGGCGAACAGTCCGGTCACATCGTCCTCGGTGATCACTCGACGACCGGCGATGGCCTGGTGGCGGCGCTGCAGGTGCTGGCTGTGGTTACCGCATCTGGTCGGCCGGCAAGCGAGGTCACACGCCTGTTTGAACCGCTGCCGCAACTGCTGAAGAATGTTTCCTTCAGCAGCGGTCAGCCGCTCGATGACAAAAATGTTCAGATCGCCATCAAACAGGGTGAGGCCCGGCTGGTGAAGTCCGGCCGCATTCTCATTCGCAAGTCCGGAACCGAACCGCTCATTCGTGTCATGGCAGAAGGCGATGACGAAGTCCTGATCGCTTCCGTTGTCAACGATATTGCGGATGCCGTAGCCTTGGCGGCTAAATAGGTCGTTTTTCCGCATTCCTGGGACAACGGCTTGCGCCCAGGATTCACGATGACCGGAAACAACCCGCGTTATTGCCAGTGCAGATGATTTAAACTATTGATATAAAAAGAAATAAATAGATATACAGAGTCTGCGGATATGCTATATCTGTAACTGAGGGGGGCTATTTAGCACTGGGTGCGATGGCCATGACCGATGATCGTTCGTTTACGATAAATGAAAGCAGTTACGGTCGCATAGTTCGGTCCTTTGATGTGGTCCGAAGGCGTCTCGGCCTTAATATCATGGTCCACCATGATCATGGCCAAATGCAGCAGGGCCAGATTTTCCTGTTTAATCACTTTGCCCGGTTCGAGACGGTCATTCCGCCATTTTTGATTTATCAGGCGACCGGTGCTTTTTGCCGTTCAGTTGCCGATCACCACCTGTTCAAGTCCGGTGAAGGATTCGATAAATTCCTGCGAAGCGTCGGCGCCATGCCCAACAATCAGCCGGGGTTGCTGGCCTATCTCGCTGCCGAAATCCTGCGCGGTCGCAAGGTCGTGATCTTTCCCGAAGGGGGCATGGTCAAGGATCGGCGCGTACTGAGAAGCGACGGTGGGTTCGGTATTTTCTCGCGAACCGCAAAGGAACGCCGCAAACACCATATTGGCGGTGCCGTCCTGGCGCTCACCCTTGATGTTTTCAAACGACGCATTCTGGATCTTTTTGCGCGCAATGATATTGAACGGCTTGAGCGCTGGGGAAAGTCACTGCAACTTGCCAGCATCGAGACATTGCGTGAGCGTGCCAGCGAGCCGACTCTGATTGTTCCGGCCAACATCACTTTCTACCCGCTTCGTGTCGAAGAGAATATCCTCAGCCGTGGTGCCACGCTGCTTGCCAAGGGTTTGCCCGACCAGTTCATTGAGGAACTGGTCATTGAAGGCAATTTGTTGCTGCGTGATACGGATATGGATATTCGTTTCAGCGAGCCGGTGGCTCCCGGGATGCAATGGACCTGGTGGGAGAAAAGATTGCTGGATAAATATTTTCTGACCGTCAAATCGCTGGATGACCTGTTTGGTCTGCGCGCCGACAATGTGGGAAACTGGTCCGAGAAAATGCTGGTCAAAAGCCTGGCCAAGGAATCTGCACGTATTCGTGAAGCGACGATGGTCGGCATGTACACAGCCATCACCATCAACCTGAGCCATCTGGCGTCCTATGTGGTTATCAGTCTGGTGAAACAGGGCAGGATGGCGATTGCTGCCAAAGATTTCCATACAACCCTGTATCTGGCGCTCAAGCAATTACAGGCAATCCCCAATATTCATCTGCACCGCAGCCTTTTCTGGCCGGATCGATACCGCGGCTTGCTGGACGGCACCTGTATTGAACTCGACCGGTTTCTCGAAACCTGCAAGCGGGCGGGGTTGGTTGGCCGAACACCACGGTCCTACCGGTTTACCGACAAACTGACCGATGTGCAGAACTTCGATAATGTTCGCCTGGAAAATCCGCTTCTGGTTTATGCCAATGAGGTTTCTCCCATTCGCGAAGTGTGCCAGACCATCGATGAGGCATTGGAAAACTATAAATCGGTCAGTGACACGGAACTGGCCGCTTTCCTGTTCGATGACGAACTGCGGGCCTACGACTGGAACCGAACCCACTACGCGGACGACCGGTTCCGGGATATCAATGAACAGGAAACGGCGACGGAAAGCGGCGCGCCCTACCTGTTGCCGGGTGAGGATCACGCCGGCAAGGGAGTGCTGCTGGTCCATGGCCTGCTGGCCTCGCCGGCGGAGCTTGCCGCTTATGGCAAAACCCTGGCGGCTGACGGATATGCAGTGCTCGGGGTTCGCCTTGCCGGGCACGGCACATCGCCGTGGGATCTGAAGTCCCGCAGCTGGTCGGAATGGCTGGACTCGGTTCGCCGGGGGTATCGGATTCTGTCGGCATTCTGTGATCAGATACTTGTTGTCGGGTTTTCTGCCGGTGGCGCGTTATCGCTCATGCTGGCGGCGGAAAACCCGGAAAAACTGATCGGGGTCGCGTCGGTGGCGGCACCGCAGGATTATCGCAACCGTAATCTGGTGTTTCTGCCGCTGGTCCACGGCCTCAACAGATTGTCAGACTGGCTGCCCTCCTATGATGGGGTGATGCCGTTCAGGCCGAACGAGTCCGAGCATCCCCATATCAATTACCGAAATATTCCCATTCACGGGCTTTATCAGCTGCGCATCATGACCTCTGCCCTGCCCAGGCATTTACCGAAAATAAAAGTGCCGACACTGGTCATCCAGGGGGATAATGATCCGGTTGTCGATCCCGACAGTGCCCGTCAGATATTTCAGAAATTGAAGGTCACCGACAAGGCATTGCACTGGATTCCGTCAAACCGGCACGGAATTCTCAATGAAAATATCGGCGACACCTGCAAACTGATAACCAATTTCATCGCCCGGGTGGATAGCCCGGCGGATCCCATAACCCGCCATCACCCCCCCGCCCATCCCACCAGCCAGCCGGTGCATCTGGTTTTTGAAGAAGCGGCAGCGCGCTGGCCGGAAAGGCGCTGTCTCGATTTCATGGGCCAGATCGACAGCTACGGTGAGATCGCAAAGAAAATCAACCGGGCAGCCAGAGGTCTGCAGGATCTGGGGGTTCAGAAAGGCGACCGGGTCGGGCTGTGCCTGCCCAACTGTCCCTATTATGTCATCGCTTATTTTGCCGCCATGAAAATCGGCGCGACGGTTGTTAATTTCAACCCGTTGTATACCGAGGGCGAGATCCGCCAGCAGATCATCGACAGTGGAACCACGCTTATGGTGACGCTCGGGCTGAAAGCCATTTACCCGAAAGTCAAAGCCGCGCTGGACGGCACGCCGCTGCGCTGCATCGTGGTTGGCTCGCTCAGTCATGCCTTGCCACCGATTAAGGAACTGCTTTTCAACGTTCTGAAAAGCAGTGAAGTCGCCGCCGTCAGCACCGATAAGCGGGTCGTCCCCTTTGCCAAAATAATGGACGGCAAAGGGCATCCGGATCCGGTTGCCATTGATCCCGAGACGGATATCGCCCTGCTGCAATATACCGGCGGGACCACCGGAATCCCAAAAGGCGCGATGCTTACCCATGCAAATCTTACGGCCAATATTCAGCAGGTTCAGTTGTGGATGGGTGAGGTGGACCCGAACGGCGAGCGGTTCCTCTGCGTGATCCCGTTTTTTCATGTCTTCGCCATGACGGCGGCCATGAATCTGGGCATCGCCACCGGTTCCGAGCTTATCCTGTTGCCGCGTTTCGAACTGGCGACGGTTCTGAAAACCATCGATGCCAAAAAACCCACCCTGTTTCCGGCGGTGCCGACGATCTTTGGCGCGATCAACAATTTTGACGGGCTGGACCGCTACGACTTGTCGTCGATCCGCTTCTGTATCTCCGGCGGGGCCTCGCTGCCCGTCGCCGTGAAATCGAAATTCGAGAGCCTGAGCGGCTGCGTTGTGGTCGAGGGCTATGGCATGACGGAGGCCTCTCCGGTGATCGCCTGCAATCCGCCGGATGCGGAAAACAAGGCCGGCTCCATCGGTTTGCTGCTGCCCTGGACGGAAGTGGAAATTCGCAGTCTGGACGATCCTGGCAAGACGGTGGCGCCGGGTGAGCGCGGGCAACTGGCCGTCTGCGGCCCGCAGGTGATGGCTGGCTACTGGAACAATCCGGAAGCGACAGCAGAAACGCTGAAAGACAACTGGCTGCTGACCGGAGATGTCGGCCACCAGGATGAAGAGGGTTATCTGTTTCTCACCGATCGCCTGAAGGATGTGATTTTCTGCTCCGGTTTCAAGGTCTACCCACGGATCATCGAGGATGCGCTGTATCAGCATCCGGATGTCGACGAAGTGACGGTTATCGGTATTGCCGATGCCTATCGGGGTGAAACCCCGAAGGCCTTTGTTAAGCTCAAAAGCGGCGCCACCGTCAGCGAGGCTGCGTTATTGAAATTTACCGAACAACATCTCAATCCCATCGAACAGCCGACCGTCATTGAATTTCGTGCCGAACTGCCGAAAACAATGATCGGCAAATTGTCGAAAAAGGAACTGGTCAGGGAACAGAGCGAGAAACAGGATGCTGTGATCGATGGATAAAAGGTCTGCCAGGGATGCTTTGGCGTACGCAATGAAAGCGTTGATCAATTGCCGGCAACGGCCGAATGCTGGAATTAAACGCAAGGTCCGGGGAAACCATCCGGGGCTTGCCCTTTTTACGAACAGGAGTTTACGCCATGAAACCCATTGTCATTGCCGGATACGCGCGTTCCCCCTTCACCCCCGCCTACAAGGGCGAGCTTGCCCGTGTTCGGCCCGACGAAATGGCCGCCCAGGTGGTTCGCCAGTTGGTCGAAGGTGCTGGAATTGATGCCGAAAAGATAGAGGACCTGATTGTCGGCTGTGCCTTTCCCGAAGGCGAGCAGGGCTTCAATATTGCCCGTCTGATCGGGTTTCTGGCCGACCTGCCGCTGAGTGTTGCCGGGGTCACCGTCAACCGGTTTTGCGGATCATCGATGCAGGCCATTCACATGGCCGCCGGCGCCATGCAGATGGATGCGGGCGAGGCCTTTATCTGCGCCGGTGTTGAATCGATGTCGCGTATTCCCATGACCGGTTTCAATCCGATGCCGCATCCGGGTCTGTATGAGCGCTATCCGCAGGCCTATATGGGGATGGGGGAAACCGCCGAAAATGTGGCGGATCAATATGACCTGAGCCGCGAGCAGCAGGATGCCTTTGCCGCCGAAAGCCAGCGCCGGGCTGCGGCGGCGGCGCAGGCTGGCAATTTTAAGGAGGAAATTGTAGCCATTGAGGGGGCCTCGGGCCGGATCACGGCGGACGGCTGCATTCGCGGCGAGACCACGGCGGCAACACTGGCCGGCTTAAAGCCAGCTTTTCGGCAAACCGGAACCGTCACCGCAGGCACGTCGTCACCGCTGACCGACGGGGCTTCGGCCGTACTGGTGACGACAGAGGATTTTGCCCATAAAAACGGGCTGGTGCCGCTTGCCCGGATCAAATCGTTCGCGGTTGCCGGCTGCAAACCGGAAATCATGGGTATCGGTCCGGTCGGTGCCAGCCAAAAAGCCCTGGCGCGGGCCGGCATCACGGTAGATGACCTGGATGTGGTCGAACTGAACGAAGCCTTCGCCAGTCAGTCCCTGGCATCAATCCGCGACCTCGGCCTGGATATTGCCAAGGTCAATATCGACGGCGGTGCCATCGCGCTCGGCCATCCGCTGGGCGCCACCGGGGCACGCATAACCGGCAAGGCGGCACAGCTTCTGAAACGCCAGGGCGGGCGCTATGCGCTGGCCACCCAGTGTATCGGCGGCGGTCAGGGCATTGCCACGGTTCTGGAGTCCGTCACATGAGCCAGATCAAAAAAGTCTGTGTCATCGGCGCCGGTGTCATGGGCGCCGGTATTGCCGCTCATGCCGCCAATGCGGGCGCCGATGTGGTGCTGCTTGATGTGGTTGCCGATGCCGCCGCCGCGGCCATCAAAACCATGGAGAAAACCGACCCGGCTCCGTTCATGCATGGCAAAATCGCCAGCCGCATAACGCCGGGAACAACCGGCGATGACCTTGCGCTGATCCGCGACTGCGACTGGGTCATCGAGGCGATTATCGAACGGCCCGATATCAAACAAGAGCTGTACCGGACCCTTGCGCCGTTTCTGAAAGCCGACGCGGTGCTCAGTTCCAATACCTCGACCCTGCCGCTCGCCGTGCTCACCGAGGGCATGGACAGGGATCTGAAGCGGCGCTTCCTGATCACCCACTTTTTCAACCCGCCGCGCTATATGCGGTTGCTGGAAATTGTCAGTTCCCAGGAAACGGACGCGAAATCGGTGGCCCTGATCGACGCTTTCGCTGACCGGGCCATGGGTAAAAGCGTGGTCATGGCCAAGGACACGCCGGGCTTCATTGCCAACCGGATCGGTACCTTCTGGCTGCACGCCGCTGTTACCGAAGCGGTTCGTCTGGGCGTCGGGGTCGAGGCAGCGGACGCGGTGCTTGGCCGTCCGGCCGGTATTCCGAAAACCGGGATTTTCGGGCTGCTGGATCTGGTCGGGCTCGATCTGATGCCGCATATTCTGACCAGTTTCGAAAACACCCTTGGCAAAGCCGATGCCTTCCATGCCCTTGGCCCGGCCCCGGATCTGCTGGCCCGGATGATTGCCGATGGCTACACCGGGCGCAAGGGCAAGGGCGGGTTTTACCGCCTCAACACTGAAGGTGGTGGCAAGGTCAAGGAAGTCATCGATCTGAAAACCGGGACCTACGCGCCGGCCCGCCGCCCGCAACCGGCCGCCCTGAAAGCGGCCCGCAAGGACGGGCTGCGCGGCCTGCTGACCCATGCCAGCCCGGAAGCGCGCTATGCCCGCAGTGTGTTGGTGAAAACCCTGGCCTATGCGGCGTCGCTGGTCCCTGAAATCGCCGACAATCCGGACGCCGTCGATCGCGCCATGCGGCTCGGCTACAACTGGAAAACCGGCCCGTTCGAGCTGATTGACAAAATCGGTCCGGCCTGGCTGGCCGGGCAGCTGGCCGAAGACGGCATCGCCGTCCCGCCCTGGCTGGCCGCCGTCGGCAACGGCAAATTCTATCAGATCAGGGACGGCCGGCTGCATCAGTTCACCGGCTCGGATTATCAGCCGCTACAAAGGCCCGACGGGGTGCTGTTGCTCGAAGACGTGAAGCGCCGCAGCCAGCCGGTCTTTAAGAACATGTCGTGCAAGCTCTGGGATATTGGCGATGGCGTCGCCTGTCTGGAATTCACTTCGAAGATGAACTCGCTCAACCCCTTTATCCTGTTCATGATCGACAAGGCCGTGCGCGAGATCCCCAAGCGCGGGTTCAAGGCGATGGTCATTTACAACGAAGCCAGCAATTTTTCGGTGGGGGCGAATATCGCCCTGTTGCTGGTCGGCGCCAAACTCAGGCTCTGGCCCTTTGTCCGCTGGGTATTAAAGCGCGGTCAGGACAGTTTTCAGGGCATGCGGTTTGCCCCGTTTCCGGTGGTGGGTGCCCCGTCCGGGATGGCGCTTGGCGGCGGCTGCGAGATTCTGCTGCATTGCGACGCCGTGGTTGCCCATGGGGAAACCTATATGGGCCTGGTCGAGGCCGGGGT
>JABMNT010000190.1 GCA_013203595.1 Rhodospirillales bacterium | reverse complement strand
GTAATACTTATAAACAAAAAACGTCAATCGTCGCGCCGCCTAAGCAACCATACCCAACTTGCACAGGTATTTGAGGTTCTGGGTTCAAATACAAATCCAATACTTACTCAGTTAGCTAAAACAAGGCGTGCACTCTTTGTTGAGGGGAAAGATTTTCAGATACTGGGAAAATTTGCTCGAAAACTTGGTCTGAATCAAATTGGAAACCGGCAAGATTTTGCTGTTGTGATCGTTGAGGGGTTTAATCCTGAACGGATTCGTAGCTTGAAGACGGGTATTGAAACTACGTTGGGTGCCAAAATAGTTTCAGCGGCGATCTTGGACCGAGATTATAGATCCGATGAAGAAAGCGCTGCTATTGCGAAAGGGTGTCGAGCTTTTTGTAATTACGTAACTATTCATAAATGCAAGGAAATTGAAAATTTTCTATTAGTAGCTGACGCTATCGACCGTGCCGCGAGTCGCAAAATTATAGATCATGGAAAAAGAACAGGCAAAAACAAAAGTTATACGCCGGTGGCTGGTAAGGTATTGAGCTCTTTTTCTAATTCTAAAAAGAGCTACATTACTTCACAATTTCTGTCTGAAAGCCGACGTTTCCACCGAGAGAATTCACCTAAAATTGATGAGACGAAAGTGAGCGAGAAAACCCTAAATATGATTGATGAATTATGGCCAGATGAAAATGCTAGGCTGAGACTAATTTCGGGAAAAGAGGCCCTAGTAATTATCAACCAAAACTTACAAAAGAATTACGATATCAGCGTAACTCCAACTTCAATCATTGATGCTATGCGTGCCGACGAAATTCCGTCGGAAATGAAGGTTCTTCTCGATTTTCTAAAGTGCTTTGCAGCCACCAGCACTAAAATATAAATTTTTTCTCTAAAGAGTTGTTTATATTGAGAATGAATTAAGCAAACAAAATACCTTCTAGGTGCCTCACTGTTGGATTTAGGGTAAGCGTCCGCAATGTCCCATTTGCCGACCTTTGCCACTGTCCCTTATATTATGAGTTTATAGACAGGGGACGAAGGTATTGTTTAGTTGTATCCTAAATCGATTTCGGGCCGATAATAGACAGATATTCTATTAATCGATTTAATAGACGGTTTTTCCAATTCAATATGAGGCCGGACTGTTACAATGGACCCCATTATGCTGTTGATACTGTGAGTTTGGATTTTATCTATTTAACATAGTTTAACTATGTTTTATTAAAAATAAATAAACTATAAATCGGTTTGAAAATATGCTATTTTACTAATCATGAGCATACAAAAAGAGACAAAACTAAACCATCTATATAAAGTATTGCCGGAAGGCTTGCTTGCCAGTGCCGTGTGGTTAGAGCGCAAGGGGTATTCAAGTGCACTGCGAAATCAGTATGTAAAGTCCGGTTGGTTGGATCAGCCTGCGCGCGGTGTTTTTCGTCGGCCTGGCGGCGCGCTCAAATGGCAACAGGTCGTAATATCATTGCAATCATTTCTGGATGTACATCCCTATGTGGGCGGGCGCACGGCGTTAGAGTTGCATGGCTTTACCCACTATGTTTCGCAGGAAGGCTCGCGCGAGGTCCATTTATACAGTGATTCGAAACTTCCCGGATGGCTGGGTCAGTTGGACTGCGAAGCAAAATTCATTCAGCACAACTCAAGCCGTTTGTTTCAAAATGATCCTATCCACCGTGGCCTTACCAGTGTCGAGTTAAACTTGAAGACGGAGGCTGTTGCACGCGCTGATGCATTGCATAGCAGCTTAACGCAGCATAACTGGGGGCATTGGGAATGGCCCATGACACTTTCTACGCCTGAGCGCGCCGTATTGGAGATGCTCGATGAACTCCCGGCAAAAGAGACATTTCATCAAGCGGACATGCTGATGGAGGGATTACGGAGCCTAAGTCCGCGTCGATTGCAAAAGTTATTGGAAGATTGCAAAAGCATAAAGGTGAAACGTTTGTTCTTATGGTTTGCACATCGCCATGGCTTTCGCTTCTTACATCAACTTGATGAGAGCCAAATCGGTTTGGGCGCCGGGAAACGTATGTTGATCAAAGGCGGGCATCTGGATAGCAAATACCTGATCACGGTGCCGGAGGATATGCATGGCAATCAATGAAGCGTACCGCCAGCAAGTTAATCTCCTGATTCAGACTCTTCCGCATATCGCGGAGAAAGAATGCTTTGCGCTCAAAGGCGGCACGGCAATCAATTTGTTCATTCGTGATTTGCCGCGCCTGTCGGTTGATATCGACCTGACCTATTTGCCTGACGCAGGTCGCAAAGAAGCTCTTGCAGAGATTGAATCCGCACTTCTTCGGATCGCGGATAAATTGCGTAGAGCTATGCCCGGCGCATCAATTCGGGAGATAACGGCACCTAGGGATGGCGCAGTGACAAAGCTACAAGTTCAGCGCGCGCGGACACAAATCAAAATTGAGGTCACACCGGTATTGAGAGGATGCGTATATAAACCAGAATGGCGCGCAGTCTCACCGCGCGTGGAAGACGAATTTGGTTTTGCAGAAATTCAGGTTGTCTCATTTGCGGATCTATATGCAGGAAAGATCGTTGCGGCGCTTGACCGTCAACACCCGCGTGATTTGTTCGATGTGCGTGACCTTCTCGCGAATGAAGGGGTGGATGATGATCTTCGCCAAGCGTTCCTTATATATCTCTTAAGCGGGAGCCGGCCATTGGCCGAACTCCTTGCGCCAACGAGGAAGGATATTGCGGCAGAATTCGAACGTGGGTTTGTCGGCATGACTAATCAACCTATCACACTTGATGATCTAACAACCGCACGCGAAGAGCTAATCAAAATTATGGTTGGAGAGATGCCGGAAGATCACCGTGAGTTCCTGCTTTCGGCGAATATAAGTCACGGGGGCTGGGGCTCGAATTTCGCTACGGGTTTCATCCGACGCCCTTTGGCCAATGCATGGCGGTGGAAAACGAACGCGGCCTGGCCGGGCTGTCTTTTGTTGCCAACGGTGATTATGCGGCGGCACTGGAAGAGCAGCAACAGGGCTGGGATCAGGCCCGCTGGCTGGCCGATCCGACGGCCGGGCAGCAGGCCATTGGCTCGGTCTTCGCCCTGGCCCGGGGCGATGCCGCCGGGGCGCCGATCTCCGTGCTCATGCGCGGCACGCCCTATCAGGTTCGGGTCTGGGAGGCGCTGCTGAAAATCCCGCTCGGCTGCACCACCACCTACGGCGACCTGGCGGCCAAAATCGGCTACGGCAAATCAGCCGCGCGCGCCCTTGGCAACGCCTGCGGCGCCAACCGGATCGGTGTGCTGATCCCCTGTCACCGGGTTATCCGCGATACCGGTGTTGTCAGCGGTTACCGCTGGGGGATCGAACGCAAGCAGGCGCTGCTGGCCTTTGAAGCGGCCCGGGCGGAGCATCCGGACTCTGTGGTTTTATAATCCGAATTCCGGCTTAAACTTGAGCCATGAAAAACCTGCCACCGCACCAGTCGAAACCTTTTGCCGTGCTTGGCCGCGCGCTGCGTGACCAGGCAACCAGCTGGAGTCTGGGGACCTTCGGGGCGCTGGCCGAGTTTTTTCATGATCCCGGCGAGATCGCCGCAATCACCGAGACGGCCACCGGCCTGTCCGCACGAACCGCGCTGGGCAGCCTTCATGTGCAGGCCCACCCGGAGCTGCGGCTGGTCGCCTATGAGGGCCTGTCCAGTCTGGCCAACGCCTGGACCCAGGGGGTACTGGTCTGCCTGCCGACAGCGACGGCTCAGATGGGCCGCCGCCGGGGCATCTGGGAAATTGGCCCGGACCACGCAGCCTTATGCGGTGGCGGGGCCGATGCCGGGGTCGATGCCGGAGCCGATGCCGTGGTCTTTGATCTGGGGCTTGATGTGGCGCATCTGGATGCCTGCATCCGGACCCGTGATCAAGCTCTGATTGCCCTGTTGCGCCAGCACCCCGGGCGCAGCCTGTTTGACCAGACCCTCGCCCTGGCCCGGGCGGTCCGGGCGGCCAGCCCGGACCGCATTTTCGCCTCAAAAATCGCCCGTATCGAGGTTTATCAGGAGATCCCCGCGGACGGCGGCGAGACGCCGCTGGGACCGCACACGCATCTGTCCGAAAAACTGCTGGCGCGCCGCCAGACCCAGGCGGCGACGGTGCCGGTGCCCGCGGGCTGGGTGCCGGTACTGGCGTTTTATCCGCCCAATCCGCTGCGCGATACGGCCGGCAACCTGCGGCCTTTCGATCCGGCGGCCTTTGCCCGTTTTCAGGAGCTGCTCCATGCTTTCGGGTCAGCCGAGCTGACGCATATGAAAAAGCAGTTTGATCTGGCCATGGAAAGCGGCGCCGGTCCGCAGGCCATGGCGCCGCCAAAAACCAAAGCCGCGCGCACCGCCCTGCGCATTGCCATGCGCCAGTATCATCTTCGGTTCGGACCATCGGACCTGTTGGCGCAATGGCAAATGCATTACGAACCAAAGACGCCCCCGTCGTAACAGCCCAGCCGTGTCCGATGGGGTTGCACGCCGGCAACGATACGCACTGTTAAGCGTGTTTCCGGCACAACTATTTGTCCAAAAAATCAGCATCCCGCTTCTGGAAGAAGCGCCAAGCATCGGTTATGATCCGGGCTCAAAACTCACAAAGGAAGAATTCAATGCGCTATTATCACACCATGGTCCGGGTCTCGAACCTGGAGGAATCCCTCGATTTTTACTGCAACAAGCTGGGTCTCAAGGAGATCCGCCGCCACGACAGCGAAAAGGGCCGCTATACAAACGTATTTCTGGGTCCTGACGAAAACCCGGAAGCAATGGTTGAGCTGACCTATAACTGGGACCCGGAAGATTATAAGGGCGGGCGGAATTTTGGTCACCTGGCCTATCAGGTCGAGAATATTTACGACTTGTGCCAGCGCCTGCAGGACGCCGGTGTTGTCATCAACCGCCCGCCCCGCGACGGCCATATGGCCTTTGTCAAATCGCCAGACGGCATTTCCATTGAATTGCTGCAGGCCGATGGCTCGCTGGAACCGGCCGAACCCTGGCTGTCCATGCCCAATACCGGGACCTGGTAGGAACCGGATAAAAAGCGCCGCGGCAGCCACCGCCGGCGCTTTTTTATTTGCCCCGGGCCCGTCTTGCCGTCAGCCGCCGCCGACGCCCTCCGGCCTGTTCGCGGCGGGCGTGCAACAGGGCCAGGATGCTGTGCTTTTGCTGATCATCAAACCGGCTCCAGCCGGCAATTTCATCGCCCGAGCGCCAGCAACCCAGGCAATAGCCGGACACCGCGTCCAGCTGGCAGACGCTGGTGCAGGGCGATTGGACGGGCAGGTCACGGTCCATGGTCATCTCCACGCGATGGCAAGGCCCAAGCCATTAGGTTATTCAGGCGTAAAACTCAAGACCCGATCCAGAGACTCGACGCGCTGGTGCGATCGGGTATAGTGCAATTATGAACGCAGATATCATCCAATTTCCCACACCGCTCGGGCGGCTGCTGGACGGCGGCGACCCGCCCCCGTTCGAGGTGATCAACGCCGACGGCAGCTCGCAGATGTTGCTGATCTGTGATCACGCGAGCCGACGGGTCCCCGGCCAGCTGGGCGACCTGGGCCTGCCAGCGTCGGAGTTTAACCGCCATATCGCCTATGATGTGGGGGCCGAACAGATCACCCGCAACCTGTCAAAATCCATGGACTGCCGCGCCGTTCTGGCCAATTACTCGCGTCTGGTGATCGACCTGAACCGGCCGCCCGGCCATCCGGAATCGGTCCCCCAGATCAGCGATGGCACCCTGGTGCCGGCCAACCAGCAATTGACGGAAGATCAGCTCGACCAGCGCGTTGACACCCTGTTCAATCCCTACCACGAGGCGGTCAGCCACAGCGTTGCCCATTTGTGGAACCGGGGTCCGGCACCGGTGCTGTTTTCGGTGCACAGCTTCACCCCCCATTTCAAGGACCAGCCGCGGCCCTGGGACGTCGGCATCCTGTGGAAACACGACCCCCGGCTGGCGGTTCCCCTGATGGAACGGCTCAGCGGCGAAGGCCTTGAGGTTGGCAACAATGAACCCTATTCAGCCCTCGAAATGGCCTATACCATCGATGTCCATGCCGGTGCCGCCGGTCTGGCCACCTGCGTCATTGAAATCCGCCAGGACCAGGTCGCCGATCAGGCGGGGGTCGCGCGCTGGTCGGAGATGCTGCACCGGATCCTCACCGAGATCCTGACCGACGCCAATCTGTACGAAGCCCGGGAGTATTAATAACCAAACGAGGAGGCATTCCATGCGCTTCAATCCCAGTTTTACCGTTGGTATTGAGGAGGAGTATTTGCTGGTCGACCCGGAAACCGGGGCCCTGACAAAAAATCCGCCAGAGGCCATTTTCACCGAGTGCGAGCAACGCCTGCCCAATCTGGTCAAACCGGAATTTCTGCAATCGCAGATCGAAAGCAACACCCCGGTCTGCAAAACGGTGCCGGAGGCCCGGGCCCGGCTGGCCGAACTGAGGGCCACCGTCTCGGAAATCGCTCAGGCCCATGACTGCGCCATTATAGCCGCCTCCACCCATCCGTTTTCGCACTGGCAGGACCAGACGCACACCAACCGCGAACGCTACAATGTCCTGGCCAAAGACCTGCAGGCGGTGGTCCGGCGCCTGCTGATCTGCGGCATGCATGTGCACGTCGGCATTGATGACGATGAACTGCGCATCGATCTGCTTAACCAGGTCACCTACTTCCTGCCGCATATTCTCGCACTCAGCACCTCGTCACCCTTCTGGCAGGGGGAAATCACCGGCCTGATGTCATACCGCCTCAGTGTGTTTGATGAACTGCCGCGCACCGGTATCCCCAACACCTTTGATTCCTTTGCGGAATACCAGCGCCACGTGGATGCCCTGATCACCGCGGGCCTGATCGAGGACGCCTCGAAACTGTGGTGGGATGTGCGGCCCAGCCAGAGCTATCCGACCCTGGAGATGCGGATTGCCGATGTCTGCACCTCCATTGACGACGCGGCGGCCATTGCCGCCCTGTTTACCTGCATACTGCGGATGCTGCACCGCCTGAAACAGAAAAACCAGCGCTGGCGTCACTACGCCTCCATGCTGATTGCCGAAAACCGCTGGCGGGCCCAGCGCTACGGCATTAATGAGGGACTGGTCGACTTCGGGATCGGTGAAATCGTTCCCGTCCATGAACTGATCGAGGAAATCATTGAGCTGATCGGCGAGGACGCGGCGGAACTGGGCTGTGAAAAGGAGATCAGCCATCTCAGGACAATTCTCAGGCGCGGCACCAGCGCCCACCGCCAGTGCGCCGTCTATGAACAGGCCCTGGCCGGGGGAGCCGAAAAACCGGCGGCCCTGAAGGCCGTGGTTGATTTCCTGATGGCGGAAACCCTGGCCGGCACGGGGGCCACCTGAACAAATCCTGCGGAGCAGATTGCTGGCCTGTCAATCCTCCTTGTCGCTGACCCCGGCTTCGGCAAAGGTCGCCATTCCCCGGTGGCAATCGACGGCGGCCCGAACGAGGCCGACGGCCAGCGCCGCACCGGAGCCTTCGCCCAGGCGCATGCCCAGATCCAGCAGCGGTTGCTTGTTCAGCACTTCGAGCAGTTGTCTGTGGCCTTTTTCCGCCGAGGCATGGGCGATCTGGCAGTGATCCAGGGCACCGGGTTGGCTGGCTTCCAGGGCGGCGGCGGCGGCGCTTGAAATGAAACCGTCGATCATCACCGGCACGCGGTTCTGGCGGGCCGCGACAATGGCGCCGGCAATGGCCACCAGTTCGCGGCCACCCAGGTGGCGGAGCGCATCGATGCCGTCGTGGATGGCGGCCTGATGGCGTGTCACCCCGTCGCCAACAACCGCAATCTTGATATCCATGGCGGCGCCGGCGACGCCGGTACCGGCCCCGGTCCAGTCCGCCGCATGGCCGCCATACAGGGCATGACAGATGGCGGCGGCCGATGTGGTGTTGCCAATTCCCATTTCACCCAGACAGATCAGATCGGTTTCAGCGGGAACCGCATCCATGCCCGCATTGAAGGCATCGACAAACTCGGCTTCGGTCAGGGCGGCAGCTTGCGTGAAATCGGCCGTTGGCCTGTCCAGATCAAGGGCGACAACCTGTAACTCGATATCAAAGGTTTTACACAACTGATTGATGGCCGCAGTGCCGGCCTCAAACCCGTAAACCATTTGCTGGGTAACTTCCGACGGATAGGCGGAAACCCCTTTGCCGACGACCCCGTGATTGCCGGCGAAAACCCGTGCCCGGGGGCGTTCCATGCGCGGCGGATGCGTTCCCTGCCAGGCCGACAGCCAGGCCGCCAGCTGTTCCAGACGGCCCAACGATCCGGGCGGCTTGGTCAGTTGTGGTTCACGCGCATTGGCCTTTTCAAGGGCCTGGTTGTCCGGGCCCGGCAACTGGCGCAACTGGGCTCTCAGATCATCAAGGGAAGAAATTGTCATGCAAGCAGTCCGGCCTTGTTTTCTTTGGGGATAAGCTCACCTATAACCAAAAGTGACGGTCTTGCACGCGGAAAATGGACTTGTGGCATGGGTATGGATGATCCGGTAATCAACAGGCAACAACTCCTCAACTGGCTGCGCGCGGCACGCGGTGAGATCACGGTTGCCGGCCTGTTTCTGACCCGCCTGCCGTTTCCCGCAACCGCCGGTGCGCCCCTGCCACCGCTCGCCCGGACGGTCTGGTCGTTTCCGCTGATTGGCCTGCTGGTCGGCCTGATCTCGGGTGCAGCGCTGATGCTGGCCTCCAAGCTGAGCCTGCATCCGCTGGCCTGTGCCATGATTGCGCTGGCCGTGGCGGCACTGGTCACCGGAGCCCTGCATGAAGACGGGCTGGCCGATGTGGTTGACGGTTTTGGCGGCGGCCGGCTGCGCGAGGATAAACTGCGTATTATGCGTGACAGCCAGATCGGCACTTATGGTGTACTGGCGCTGATCTTCAGCGTTGGCTTGCGGGCCTCGCTGGTGGCTGGCCTGCTGGGGCCGGGACTGGCGGCTGCGGCCCTGGCCGGTGCGGCGGTGCTATCACGAAGCCTGATGCCGGGAATCATGGTGCTGATGCCCCAGGCACGGGTCGATGGACTGGCAGCCAGCGCCGGACGTCCGACCCCGAGACAGGCTCAGCTCGCGCTCGGGATCGGCTTTGTCCTGGCCTGGCCGCTGCTCGGGTTTTGGGCCGGATGCGTTGCAATGATCGCCGCACTGGCCGCAACCCTGTTGATGGCCACCATCGCCCGGCGTCAGATTGGCGGCTATACGGGCGATGTGCTGGGCGCTTCCCAGCAGGCCGCGGAAATCAGTATCTTACTAACAGCAGGAGCTTTTGCGCTATGACGACGGTAACCAGATGGTGGTGGGTCCGCCATGCCCCGGTAGTCGGTATGGACGGTAAAATTTATGGCTCCGATGATGTCGCCTGCGACACCACCGACCGGGAATCCTTCACCGGTCTGGCATCATCCCTGCCCGGCGATGCGATCTGGCTGACCAGCCATCTGTCGCGCACGCAGCGCACCGCCCAGGCCATTGCCGATGCCGGTCTGGCATTTCCGACACCGATCGCCGAACAACAGCTGGGCGAGCAGGACTTTGGCGACTGGCAGGGCGCCAGCTGGGACGAGATGCTGGCCCGGGACCAGACCACCTATGATCGGTTCTGGGAAAAGCCAGCCCACAACCGCCCCCCCGGGGGCGAGAGTTTTTCTGATCAGATCGCCCGGGTTGGAGCCATTATCGACAGATACACACAGATGCACGCGGGCCGGGACATTGTTGCCGTCACCCACGGCGGCACCATTCGTGCCGCCATCTCCCATGCCCTGGAACTGCCGCCGGAAACCGGCATGTCGTTCACCGTTGGCACCTTGTCGCTGACCCGGCTTGAACATATTGAAGGCGGTTTGCTGAAGGGCAAGGGGCGTGCCTGGCGCGCCGTATCGATCAATCAGCCGGCGAAATGGCAGCCATGAGCCTGGCTAAAATCACTTTGGTGCTGGGTGGCCAGCGCTCCGGCAAAAGCCTTTATGCGGAACAACTGATCGAAACCATGGGCGGTGGCATTTATCTGGCGACGGCGCAGGCCTTTGATGGAGAGATGAAGGCCCGCATTGAATGCCACCAAAACCGGCGCGGCGGGCTCTGGCAAACCCATGAGGAGCCGCTTGAGATTGCCAACTTTCTTGTCCGCCGGACACCACCGGAACGCCCGGTTCTTGTCGATTGCCTGACCCTTTGGCTGTCCAATCTGATGCTTGCCGAAAGAGATATCGACGCAGCCCTGGCCGCACTGCTCGCGGCGCTGGCTGCAACAGGCGGGCCGGTGGTCCTGGTTTCCAACGAAGTCGGACAGGGCATTATCCCCGACAACGCCCTGGCCCGGCGATTCGTTGATTGCGCCGGGCGAATGAATAGGCTAGTTGCTGAGGCCTCGGATCGGGTGGTTTTTTTAACTGCCGGACTTGCACAGATATTAAAGGACGCATAGCCAATGAAAATTCCAGCCACGGTCATCACCGGCTTTCTGGGTGCCGGCAAAACCACTCTGATCCGCCATCTGCTGGAAAATGCCGGCGGCAAACGCATCGCCCTGATTATCAATGAATTTGGCGATCTGGGAATTGACCGGGGCATGCTGGCCGGCTGTGGCATCGCAGGCTGCGAGGACGACAACATCATGGAACTGGCCAACGGCTGCATTTGCTGCACGGTCGCCGACGATTTCCTGCCGACCATGGAAGCGCTGCTCGACCGGCCGTTGCCGCCAGAGCATATTGTCATTGAAACCTCCGGGCTGGCCCTGCCCAAACCCCTGGTCCAGGCCTTCAACTGGCCGGAGATCAGGTCGCGGGTGACGGTCGACGGGGTGATCACCCTGGTCGATGCACCGGCCGTTGCCGCCGGACGGTTTGCCGACGACCCCGGGGCAGTCCAGCAGGCCCGTCTGGCCGACGACATGCTGGACCATGACTCGCCGCTGGAAGAAGTTTATGAAGACCAGCTGCTGTCAGCGGATCTGGTGCTGCTGAACAAAAGCGACATGCTCGACGAAACGGCGCTGGCGGCGGTCCGTGCAAGCGTTGCCCGTGAAATCAGTCCGTCAGCCAAAATCATTGCCACCCGGTTCGGCAAAATCGATATCGGGGTTTTGCTGGGGATCGAAGCCGCCGTTGAAGATGTCATCGATAACCGCAAATCCCACCATGATGGTGAAGACGGCCATGACCACGACGACTTCGACAGTTTTGTTGTTTCGCTGGGTGATATCGCCAGTCCGGAAGTCCTCGAACAAACCCTCCTGCAACTGACCGTAGCCCATGACATCCTGCGCATTAAGGGTTTTCTCAATGTTCCGGGCAAGGACATGCGGCTGGTCATCCAGGGCGTGGGTGCGCGTATTCAACGCTACTTCGACCGTCCCTGGCGGAGCGATGAGGTGCGCGGCTCGGAACTGGTGATCATCGGTCAAACCGGCATGGATACGGACGCCATCCGCCAGGCCCTGGCCGCCTGACATGCATCTGCTGGCGGCCCAACCCGGCGGGATCAATGACGGGTCGGAAGCCGTTGATCTGGGCCAGTCGCCCGCTGATATCGTTGTCCTGTCGGCGGCTGATACGGAACTGACGGCACTGGCGGCGGCACAGGCGCAGCTGGCGGCGCAAGACCCGAAACGGCCATCGCTGCGCCTCGCCAACCTCATGCATCTGGCCCACAACATGTCGGTCGATCTCTATGTGGACCAGGTGATCCGCCATGCCAGGCTGGTTGTCGTGCGGCTGCTCGGTGGCCGCGGTTACTGGACCTACGGGACCGACGAAGTTGTCAATGCCTGTCAGGCCAACGCCATTCCCCTGGTCTTTCTGGCCGGCGACGACCAGCCTGATCGGGAACTGGCGGAACTGACCAGCCTTCCGGCCGACGCCCATTACCGGCTGTGGCAGTATCTGGTGCACGGCGGCCCGGACAATGCCAGGGAGTTCCTCAATTATGCGGCCTCCCTGCTCGATTTTGAAGCGCAATGGCTGGAACCGAAACCCCTGGTGACAGCCGGGCTGTACTGGCCCGGTGGTGGTTTGGCGTCGCTGTCATCGATCAAGGCCGGGTGGCAGCCCGATCGACCGATTGCCGCCATTGTCTTTTACCGGGCCCTGGTCCAGGCCGGCAACACCGGGGCCATCGATGCACTGATCAGCGGGCTGAACAAGGCTGGCCTCAATCCGTTGCCGGTTTTCACGCAAAGCCTGAAGGACCCCATTGCCGCCGGCATCATGGAACAACTGTTCGCCGACGCGCCACCCGATGTCATTCTCAACGGTACCGGGTTTTCCGTCGGCGCTCCCGGCGTTGCCGCCCGCGAAACCCCCTTCAATGCCAGGCGCGGAGACAGCGCACCGGTGGTTCTGCAAATCGTTTTTTCCGGTGGCAATGCGGCGGCCTGGCGCATCGGCCAGAGCGGATTATCGGCCCGCGATATTGCCATGAACGTGGCTCTGCCCGAGGTCGACGGTCGGATCCTGAGCCGCGCCGTGTCGTTCAAGGGTGCCGCCCATCGCGACCCGCTGACCCAGACCGATATTGTCCATTACGAGCCGGTCGCCGATCGCATTGCCTTCGTCAGTGAACTGGCCGCCGCCTGGGCGCGGTTGCGCTGCAAGCCGGCAGCCCGGCGGCGCATCGCCCTGGTCATGGCCAATTACCCCAACAAGGACGGACGCATGGGCAATGGCGTCGGCCTGGACACGCCAGCGGCCACCCTGACGGTGCTGGGCGCACTGAAGGCGGCCGGCTATCGGGTCGGGGATCTGCCGGCGGAAAGCGACGCCCTGATCACCCGCATGCAGGCCGGACCGACCAACGATTTTGCCGCATTGGCGTCGCGGACCGTGACGGAAAGCCTGAGCATGGCCGATTACCAGATTTTCTTCGGGCAATTGCCGGATGCCGTGCAGACACAGGTCACCGAACGCTGGGGGCCTGCGGAAGCGGATCCCTTTTACCAGCCAGCCGATCTGGATTGCGGGCGCTTTGCCATCGCCGCCTATCGGCTCGGCAACATCGTCATCGGCCTGCAACCGGCGCGCGGCTACAACATTGACCCGGTGGCCAGCTACCACGACCCGTCGCTGGTGCCACCGCACAGTTATTTCGCCTTTTACGCCTGGCTGCGCCATGACGTTGGTGTCGACGCCATCGTTCACATGGGAAAGCACGGCAATCTGGAATGGCTGCCGGGCAAGGCGATCGCCCTGTCGGAAGACTGTTTTCCGGAAGCGGCCCTCGGGCCCATGCCCCATCTCTATCCGTTCATCGTCAATGATCCGGGCGAGGGCACCCAGGCCAAACGCCGGGCCCAGGCGGTCATTATCGATCACCTGACACCGCCCCTGACGCGGGCCACCAGTTACGGTCCACTGCGCGATCTTGAGCAACTGGTTGATGAATACTATGAAGCGGCCGGGGTTGATCCGCGCCGCCTGAAAGTCCTGAAGAAGGATATTCTGACCCTCTGTCAGGCGACCGGACTGGACAGCGACTGCGGAATCGAGAACAACGACGATGATGAACAGGCGCTGTCCAAACTTGATAATTATTTATGTGAACTGAAAGAAATGCAGATCCGTGACGGTCTGCATATCTTTGGCTGCTCGCCTGAGGGCGGACTGCTCGATGATCTGCTGGTGGCTCTGGTCCGGGTTCCCCGGGGCGTTGATGATCCGGGCGATCAGTCTGTGTTGCGGGCCATGGCCAAGGATTTTCAACTGGGCTTTGATCCCATGGACTGCGAGATGGCCGGTGATTATACGGGCCCGCACCCGGATGCCCTGGCTCGGGTGTCGGACGATCCCTGGCGCAGTCTGGGTGATACGGTCGAGCGCCTGGAATTGCTGGCCGTGAGTTATGTGGCCGAGGCCCAGGTGCCGCCCGAGAGCCATACCAATACCCGCGCCGTCCTGGCCAAACTGGCGACCGACATCCGACCTGCCGTCGCCCAGTCCGGAGCGGCCGAACTTGCAGGCCTGTTGACGGGCCTGAACGGTTGTTTTGTGGCGTCCGGGCCATCCGGGGCGCCGACCCGGGGACGCCCGGATGTGTTGCCCACGGGTCGCAATTTCTATTCGGTTGATACCCGCACCGTGCCGACACCGGCTGCCTGGACGCTCGGCTGGAAGTCGGCAACGCTGCTGATCGAGCGGCACATGCAGGACGCCGGTGCCTGGCCCACCTCGATGGCGATCAGCGCCTGGGGAACGTCCAACATGCGGACCGGCGGCGATGATATCGCCCAGGCACTGGCTCTGATGGGGGTCAAACCGACCTGGGATTCGGCATCACGCCGGGTCACCGGGTTCGAGATCCTGCCCGCCGCCGTACTTGGCCGGCCGCGGGTTGACGTGACCCTGCGCATATCGGGATTTTTCCGGGACGCCTTTCCGGGGCTCATTGATCTGGTCGATTCCGCGGTGCGCGCTGTCGCCGATCTGGACGAACCGACGGCAACCAACCCCCTGGCCGAACGGGTCAGAACCGAGGCCGCCGCCTTTACAGCCGAAGGGATGACGCCGGACGACGCCCGCACCCGCGCCGGCTTCCGGGTCTTCGGTTCCAAACCAGGCGCCTATGGCGCCGGCCTGCAGGCGCTGATCGATGAAAAGGGCTGGCAGGGAACCGATGATCTGGCCAACGCCTATATCGCCTGGGGCGGTTATGCCTATGGCGCGGGAAGCCACGGCAAGGCCGAGCGGGGTTTATTCAAGACCCGCCTGAAAGGGGTTGAAGCCGTGGTCCACAACCAGGACAACCGG
>JABMNT010000189.1 GCA_013203595.1 Rhodospirillales bacterium | reverse complement strand
GTTCCATTGTCGAGATCAATCCGCTGGTGGTAACCGGTGCCGGTGAGGTGATTGCCCTGGATGCGAAAATCAATTTTGACGACAATGCCCTGTATCGGCACAAGGATGTCGAAGCCATGCGCGACGAGTCGGAAGAAGACCCGGCCGAACTGGAAGCGGCAAAGCATGAGCTCAACTACATCAAGCTCGACGGCTCAATTGGCTGCATGGTCAACGGCGCCGGCCTGGCCATGGGCACCATGGATATTATCCAGCTTTATGGCGGCTCGCCGGCAAACTTTCTGGATGTTGGGGGCGGTGCCACCAAGGAACGGGTAACCACGGCTTTCAAAATCATCCTCTCGGACCCCAATGTTGAAGGGATTCTGGTCAATATCTTCGGCGGTATCATGCGCTGTGATGTGATCGCGGAAGGCGTCGTTGCCGCAGCCAAGGAAGTCAGTCTGACGGTTCCCCTGGTCGTCCGCCTTGAGGGAACAAACGTAGAAAAAGGTAAGGAAATCATGGCTAATTCCGGTTTGCCGATCATTTCAGGTGATAACCTGGCTGATGCGGCGGCGAAGATTGTCAAAGCTGTGAAGGAGGCCAAATAAATGTCCGTTCTGGTAAACAAGAATACACGGCTGATCTGTCAGGGTTTCACCGGTGCCCAGGGCACCTTTCACTCCGAACAGGCGATCGCCTATGGCACCAATATGGTTGGCGGGGTGACACCGGGCAAAGGTGGCACCAAACACCTTGATCTGCCGGTCTTTGATACGGTCAAGGAGGCGGTTGCCAAAACCGAAGCAAACGTTTCCGTGATTTACGTACCGCCGCCCTTTGCCGCAGATGCCATCCTCGAAGCGATCGACGCCGGCGTCGAACTGGCGATCTGCATCACCGAAGGTATTCCGGTGATGGATATGATCAAGGTCAAACGCGCCCTTCAGAACTCCGGCACGCGCCTGATCGGCCCCAACTGCCCCGGCGTCATTACGCCCGGCGAATGCAAAATCGGCATCATGCCGGGCCATATTCACAAACAAGGCAATGTCGGCATCGTATCGCGGTCCGGCACCTTGACTTACGAAGCCGTTGCCCAGACCACGGCGGCGGGTTTTGGCCAGTCCACCTGCATCGGCATCGGTGGTGATCCGGTCAATGGCACCAACTTTATTGATTGCCTGTCGCTGTTTGTCGAAGACGACCAGACCGAAGCCATTGTCATGATCGGTGAAATCGGCGGATCGGCTGAAGAAGATGGCGCTGCTTTCCTCAAAGCATCGGGCACCAAAAAACCGGTTGTCGGCTTTATCGCCGGTCTGACCGCACCGCCGGGACGCCGGATGGGGCACGCGGGCGCAATCATAGCCGGTGGCAAAGGCGGAGCCGAAGACAAGATAGCGGCCCTCAAGGACGCCGGGATTCATGTGACGGATTCGCCCGCGGGTATCGGTGAAACCATGGTGAAAGTCTTTAAGTAGCACCATGTACCTGACCAGGAATTCTATTTATCAAAGCCGCAACGTTTAAGGGAGGACGCGTCGGCAACGGCGCGCCATTTGTGGATGACAGAACTTGATCCGACCCAGTTCCTCTATTCGGGTAACCAGGTTTACGTAGCCGAACTTTATGAACGCTATCTGGACGACCCGGGAAGCGTTGATATCAATTGGCAGGATTTCTTTTCCGACCTTGCGGACGATTCGAAAAACGTCAATGCGGAAATCCGCGGTGCAACCTGGGCACCTTCCGATACCGGAATCGTCGGACAGGCCGATCTGGCGCCGCTGTCGGAACGCATGGCGGCCGAACACCGCTCTGGAGGCGGTTCCCCGCAACAATTAGCTGCGCCGCAAATGACGGCGATCAAGGTCCGCGAAGCAACCCTCGATTCCATTCGCGCCCTGATGATGATCCGGGCCTACCGGGTACGCGGTCACCTGCTGGCCAATCTGGATCCGTTGGGTATTGAAGTTCCCAATGAACATTCCGAACTGGATCCGGCCAATTACGGATTTACCGAAAAGGACCTGGACCGGGAAATTTTCATCAATTTCGTGCTCGGCCTGGAAACCGCAACGGTTCGGGAAATCATCCGCATCCTGCGGCAAACCTATTGCGGCACCATCGGCGTTGAATTCATGCATATCCAGGATCCGGAAGAAAAGTCCTGGATCCAGCAGCGAATGGAACGCATCAACGATCAGTCGAGTTTTACCGTTAATGGCAAGAAGGCCATTCTCAACCGGCTTATCGAAACCGAAGGGTTTGAGAAATACCTGGATCGCAAGTTTAGCGGCGTCAAGCGCTTTGGCCTGGACGGCGGCGAAAGCCTGGTCCCTGCCATGGAACAGATCTTCAAGCGTGGCGGGCAACTGGGTGTTGAAGAGATTGTTCTGGGCATGGCCCACCGGGGCCGCCTGAACGTCCTGGCAAATGTCATGGGCAAACCGTTCCAGGCGATTTTCCACGAATTTCTGGGTGGCCAGTCGCGCCCCGATGATGTCATGGGTTCCGGCGATGTGAAGTATCATCTGGGCTCTTCGTCCGATCGCGTGTTCGACGGCAAGTCCGTACACCTGTCGCTGACCGCAAACCCGTCGCACCTGGAAGTCGTGAACACGGTATGTCTGGGCAAGGTGCGGGCCAAGCAGGTTCAAAAGAACGACGTTGAGCGGGAAAAAGTCATGGCCCTGCTGCTGCATGGCGATGCCGCATTTGCCGGTCAGGGCCTGGTCCCGGAAGCCCTGGATTTGTCACACCTGCTGGGCTATCAGACCGGTGGCACCATCCACATCATTATCAACAACCAGATCGGCTTCACCACAAATCCACGCCATTCCCGCTCTTCCGCCTATTGTTCGGACGTCGCAAAAACCGTCGCCGCGCCTATTCTGCATGTCAATGCCGACGACGTTGAAGCGGTTGTTCAATGCGCCCGCATCGCCATTGAATACCGCCAGAAATTCAAGCAGGACGTTGTTATAGATATGATCTGCTATCGGCGTCACGGCCATAACGAAGGCGACGAGCCGATGTTCACGCAGCCCAAGATGTACAAGAAAATAGCGACGCATCCAACCACGCGCGATATTTATGCCCGCAAACTGATCCGCGAAAAAGTCCTGACGGAAGCCGAAATTGAAGAGCAACTGGCCGCCTTCATTGCCCAGCTCGATGCCGCCCATGAAGCGGCAAGCAGTTACAAGACAAATAAGGCCGACTGGCTGGACGGAGCCTGGTCCGGCATAACCGTTGCTTCGGGCGATGCCCGGCGCGGCGATACCGGCGTTAACCTGGAGCGGCTGAAGGAAATCGGCACTGCCCTGTCCACGGTTCCCGGCAATATCAATGTGCATTCAAAAATCACCCGCCAGTTGAAAGCCAAACAGGCGATGTTTGAAACGGGCGAGGGCATCGACTGGGCGACGGGCGAGGCCCTGGCCTTTGGCTCGCTGCTTTTGGAAGGGCATGCGGTACGCCTGTCCGGACAGGATTCAGAGCGCGGCACCTTCTCCCATCGTCATTCTGTTTTAACCGATCAGGATACCGAAGAGCGCTATATTCCCCTGAACAACCTGCGCTTCGGCCAGGCCCCCTACGAAGTCATCAACAGCCCGCTTTCCGAGGCCGGCGTTTTGGGCTTCGAATATGGATACAGTCTGGCGGAACCGCAGATGCTGGTCTTGTGGGAAGCCCAGTTTGGTGATTTTGCCAACGGTGCGCAGGTGGTTATTGATCAGTTCGTCTCCTCCGGCGAGCACAAATGGCTGCGCATGTGCGGCTTGGTCATGCTGCTTCCGCATGGCTATGAAGGCCAGGGTCCGGAACACAGTTCAGCCCGTCTGGAGCGCTATCTGCAACTCTGTGCCGAAGACAATATGCAGGTCTGCAATTGCACGACACCGTCCAACTATTTCCATGTCCTGCGCCGGCAATTAAAACGTGATTTCAGAAAGCCACTGGTCATTATGGCGCCGAAATAGCTGCTCCGGCACAAGCGCGCCGTCTCCCGC
>JABMNT010000188.1 GCA_013203595.1 Rhodospirillales bacterium | reverse complement strand
GCGTAGTTGACCTGGCCGTACTGACCGGCCTGAC
The DNA here is from genome assembly GCA_013203595.1 of Rhodospirillales bacterium. Classification (GTDB taxonomy): domain Bacteria; phylum Pseudomonadota; class Alphaproteobacteria; order Rhodospirillales; family Casp-alpha2; genus JABMNT01. The sequence continues at coordinate 23,992 of JABMNT010000188.1, read as the reverse complement.
CATTGATCGAACCAATGTTGACGATCCGGCCAAACCCTTTGTCACGCATGCTTTCGATGACCAGCCGGCTCATGTTGAAGCAGGAGCCCAGGTTGGTGTCGATAACCGCATCCCATTTCTCGCGGCTCATGCGGTGCATGGTGCCATCGCGGGTGATGCCTGCATTGTTAACGAGCACTTCAATGGGGCCCAAGTCGGCGGTGATCTGGTCAACAGCCTTGGCGCAGGCATCGAAGTCACCCACATCAAATTTGTAAACTTTGATGTCATTGGCCTTGGAAAAGGCAGCGGCGGCTTCATCATTGCCGGCGTAAGTGGCGGCAACGGTAAACCCGTTGGCCTTTAACATAATGGAAATGGCTTCACCAATTCCCCGGGTTCCCCCGGTTACAACTGCTAATCTACTCATCATTATTCTCCCCTGAAAATCTGGTTCGTGGTCGACGTTTAATCACGCTCAATACACATGGCAATGCCCATGCCGCCGCCAATGCACAATGTAACGAGGCCTTTTTTGGCGTCGCGCTTTTCCATTTCATGCAGCAGAGTGACCAATACGCGGGCGCCTGAAGCACCGATGGGATGGCCGAGCGCAATCGCACCGCCGTTTACGTTTACTTTGTCTTCATCCCAGCCCATGTCCTTGTTGACGGCACAGGCCTGTGCGGCAAACGCCTCATTGGCCTCAATCAGGTCCAGATCGGAGGCGGCCCAGCCTGCTTTCTCAAGGGCTTTGCGGCTCGCCGGTATGGGTCCGGTACCCATGATTGCGGGATCGACACCGGCCGTTGCCCATGACTTGATGCGGGCCAACGGCTTGATTTTCCGTTTGGCGGCTTCTTCGGCACTCATCAGCACGACAGCTGCCGCGCCATCATTAATGCCTGACGCATTGCCAGCGGTAACCGTGCCGTCCCTGGAAAAGGCTGGACGCAGCTGGGCCAGACCCTCCGCCGTTACACCGGCTTTCGGATGTTCGTCGGAATCGATGACAATATCACCCTTGCGGGTCTTGATGGTGACCGGCACGATTTCGTCCTTGAACTTGCCGGCAGTTATGGCGGCTTCGGCTTTTTGCTGCGAACGGGCAGCAAATGCGTCCTGTTGCTCGCGGGTTAACTGCCATTTTTCAGCGACGTTTTCAGCCGTTGTACCCATGTGATAGCCGTTGAAGGCGTCACACAGCCCGTCTTTGATCATGGTGTCAACCATCTCGGCCGGGCCCATTTTGGTGCCATTGCGCATGTTCAGGCAATGCGGTGCCTGGCTCATGCTTTCCTGGCCGCCGGCGACGACGATCGTTGCGTCGCCCAACTGAATGGCCTGGCTGCCAAGGGCAACCGTCCGCAATCCGGATCCACACAGCTGATTGATGCCGTAAGCGGTTTTCTCAACGGGTATGCCGGCATTGACTGCGGCGATTCGTGCCGGATTTTGACCGGCGCCAGCAGCCAGAACCTGCCCGAGGACGACTTCGTCAACATCCTGGGGGGCCACTCCGGCGCGTTCCAGCACCGCAGAAATGACAACCTGGCCGAGATAATCGGCAGATACGGAACTCAGTCCGCCGCAAAATGCACCGACGGCGGTGCGGGCAGCAGCTACGATAACAACGTCTGACATATTTTATTCCTCCACTAGTGTGCCGGTCCGATCACCGGAAAAGATGATTTCTACGCCTGCAGTCAATTTATTTCGCACTTGCGATATGACAATTTTCGCTGCTTATATGGCGATTTTATATATGACGCAAGAAATTTATTGTGCACCTGCGAACAAAATTTTTAAAGCCTTTATAAAGGCGATTTCTTCAAAGACCTGACTGAGACCTTATCCATTCTACCAGAGGCTCGTAAAGCGTCGATTTTGCATGGCTGCCCGCCACCATTCCGATGTGACCGGCTTTCAGTCGACGGTTCTGGTTGTCGGGAAGCAAATCGGCCAGCGCCTGTGCAGAGCCTGGCGGGACAATATGGTCCTGTTGTGGGATCAGGGTTAAGGTGGGGCAGGTCAGCGCGCCGGGGGAAACCGGCTGACCATCGATAAGCCAGTTTCCCCTGGCTGGCGCATTTTCCAGGTACCAGTCAAACAGGCATTCGCGGGCGACGGCCGAAACCAGCGGCACACCGTCATTGAGCCAGTCTTCGAGGGCAACAAAGGACCGGGCCCGCCCGCCTGTCGGATTCAGATCGGCAAAAGATCTGAATTTGTCGCCTGTCAGCATGGGGCTCAGGCTGGCGAACATGGTTTGCAGGACATCGACGGGCAAATGGCCAAGTTGCGCCAGCAGGGGCTCGAGTAGGGGCTTCAGCAGGCGCAGGAACGGCACCTGATTGTCGGCACCGGCATGAAAATCCCAGGGTGTTGCCAGCAGCGACAGGGACCCGATTGAAGAGCTGTTGCGCCCGGCCAGGGCCAGGGCCAGCAGTCCGCCCATGCAATAGCCGAGCACAGCGGGCGGAGCTGGGTTCAATTGCGTGGATATATCATAAAAATGCTGCAGCGGGCCTGTAATGTAGGCAGCCAGATCATAGCTGGCCTCAGTGTCTCCCGGGTCGCCCCAGTCGACAAGCAGCGGGCGCAGGCCGTTTTGTGCCATATGGCGGACCAGGCTTCTCTGTTCCGTCAGATCGAGGATATAGGCGCGATTGATCAGGGAGGGGATGAGCAGAACGGTGGGCCCGGCAGACGCGTCCTGCGGATTTCCGTAATCGAGCAACCGGGCTGCGCCATGGCGGGCAACAACAGGTGGTTCTGGCGGGCGTTGCGGTCGCGGGTACTGGTGATAGGCGCTGACACCTTGCGAAAAGGCCAGCATTCTGCGCACCGCTTCATCGCATACCGCCTGCTGAAGCGCCGCATCGTCGAACTGGCTGGCCCTAATCCGCAGTTCGCTTTCGTGATCGGACTTTGCTTTCCCGCCCGGGTTTGCCGGTCTGCTCAAGCTGAGCGACCCGCTTTTCCAGTGCGGCAATGCGCCCAAGCAGCTGATCGACGTCAATATCTGTGTCCACAGATGATAGGGCAGGGGTCGTGGCCCGCGCGGGCGGATCGGATCGGGTTTTGGGGTTTGCGGTTTCGGCATGGCGAGACGGGGGTTCCGGTTGGGGGTGATCAGACGTCTTGTCTGATTGTGCCGCGTCTGCCATGGCATTTGCAAACGTTGCCACGCCTGAATTCATCATCGCCATGGACTGGGCCAGGATTTCAGCTGTTGCTTCGTCTTTGCTGACGGAAAGCAGATGCTCCTGCCAAAGATCCATATACTTGCCGGCAAGGTCCTGCAGGTCTGTTTGATCTTTCATCGTGCAAAATTTCCCCTATCATTAAAGGCCTCTTGTTGAGAGCGACTATACGGCAATATATGGCGGTGCGGAACATGTCATTGCGATGCAGCATAATTCGCGCTAGTTTCCTTTTGCATAACAACGGGGATTCACGACAATGGCAGAGCAATCTGATGGCGTAAAAAAGCCGGTTATCATAAAGAAATATGCCAACAGGCGTTTGTATAACACATCGACCAGCACATACGTGACGCTTGATCATCTATCGCAGATGGTCAAGGAAGGGACCGAGTTTGAGGTTTTTGACGCCAAATCGGGGGAAGATATCACCCGCCAGGTGCTCACCCATATTATTGTCGAGGAAGAATCGAAAGGCGGACCGACGCTGTTGCCAATCGGTTTTCTGCGTCACCTGATCAGTTTTTATGGAGACAGTCTGCAGTCGGTTGTCCCTAACTACCTGGAACATACCATGCAGTCCTTTGCGCAAAACCAGGATCAGATGCGCAGTTATATGGATGAAGCTCTGGGTGGACTGAGCCCGTTTGGTCAATTGGAAGATGTTGGCAAAAAAAATATGGCGATGTTTGAGAATGCCATGAAAATGTTTGCCCCCTTCTATCAGGGCGTTCCAGGCCAGACGCACAAACCAAATGCCGGCTCTGCGCCCGCACCGGCAGCCCCCGCAAAAGACGCAGAGGCTGAAAAACTTGATGAGTTGCGGGCAAAACTCGATGCCATGCAAAAGCAGCTGGACGGCCTGTCGGGCGACAGCTAAGCCGTTCCCGGGCCGCGTTCTGGCCCGCCCGATCCATCAGCGACCCCCCGTATTGAAGGTGAACGTTTAATTCCCTGCGGCTGGGAGTATTCACACACAACCCTGCCGACGATATCCAGGATATTAAAATGGATCCGCTTTGCCAGCCAATCAAGGCTTATGGAAACCATTTTCAGCGGCCTGATTTCCGCTGTTTTATCGGCTATGTTGGAGATATCAAAGATATAATCTACCCTGAGTCGCGTGTTTTTTGCTGCATAACACTACTTATACTGCTAAAGTCATACATGTTTTAAGGCCAAGATATTCGAGTTTTAAGGCCAAGATATTCGAGTTGAGCCGCTTATTTGGTACCAGCTTACCAATTAAACAATTTTACTGTGGAGGATTAACAGTGGCAAACCGATCAACCTTGGGTGCGAGAGCCGGCGGCGATGAGCTTATCGTCAACCGGGCAACGGATACTGACCGTCATGTGGGAGTTCGCATTCGCGAACGTCGGGTGATGCTCGGCTTGTCGCAACAGCAGATGGCTGAACTTATTGGCGTAACCTATCAACAAGCGCACAAATATGAGCGCGGGATCAACCGGATTTCAGCCGGGCGCCTGTACGAAATTGCGCAGGTGCTGCGTGTGCCGGTCGGCTACTTTTTTGAAGGCCTCGGCGACCGCGACGACGCCGAACTGCCGTCACGGCAACGGATGTGCCTGGAAGTTGCCCGCAACTTTGCACAGATTGAAAACGAACGGCATCAGGAAGCACTTAGCCAGATGGCGCGGGCGCTGGCGGTTAAGACCTGAATGGGCACCGTCAATTCCCCGGTCAGGGAATTTCACGAACCACGCGGAACCCGAGCCAGTAGCTTTTCACACCAGGCGGGTTCTTGGCGCGATAGGAGGCCTGCGCCACTTTGTTGAAGTAATAGAAGGAACCGCCGCGGATAACCCGGTTTTTGCAGTCGCCGTCCTTGCGGGGCTCTGTGGTTGACGGGGCTCCCTGGTGGTTCGGGTTCCAGCAGTCAGCCACCCATTCAAAGACGTTGCCGGTGGTATCGTGCAGGCCGAAGGGATTGGGCTTGAACGAACCGACCGGGGCCGAGCTTTTTGCGCTCCACTGGGTTTTGCAGTCCTTGCAATTGGCGTTGTTTTCCCCGGCTTTTTCACCCCACCAAAAAGCCGTCGTGGTGCCGGCCCGATGGGCATATTCCCATTCCGCCTCTGATGGCAACCGGTAGCGATGGCCGGTCACTTCCGTTAACCAGCTGGTATAGGTTTCCGCCTGATCCCAGGTGACGTTGATAACCGGCCGACCGCGCCGCCCCCATTTATGATCGTCAGGTGCGTGGCTGCAGGCCTTGGCCTTCAGGCAGGCGTACCATTCGCGAAATGTCACCTCAAAGCGCCCGATGGCGAAGGGCCTGGTAATATTGACCCGATGCGCCGGGTTCTCGGTCTTGCGGCTGCCGTTCGATCCCATGATGAAAAGACCTGCCGGAACGACCACCAGTTCCGGGCAATTGGGGCAGTCCTGAAACACCGTGCCGGGTTTCAAAGGCGCGGTTGCGGTACCATCCGGTTGGCTTTGCGCGAAAGCATTGCCCGCAAACAAGCCGACCCACAGGGCAAAAACCAGGCCTGTGCAAACCGACCCATACCGCTTCTGTCTGTCTTCAGTCATAAAAGCCAAATCCATTATTTCCATCTGTTGGCCAGATCCTATTCCTTGATATCGGGCAGTTCACTCAGTTTTTCCAGGGCCCATTGCGCTGTATTGGCGACTAAGAGTGACGGGTCCCTGGTCAGGTCCCGGGCAGATTGTCGCAGAGTTATATCGCCACTGTTGCCGATGGCGATCAGGACATTGCGCACGAACCGGTCGCGACCGGTGCGTTTGACCGGAGAGCCGGCAAACACCGTGCGGAAGGCGGCGTCGTCGAGGCTGGCCAGGTCCCGCAAACGCGGCGCCGTCAGTTCCATGCGCGGCATGAACTGCGGTTCCTCCGTGGCGGCGGCAAATTTGTTCCACGGACAGACCGCCAGGCAGTCATCGCAGCCATAGATATGGTTGCCCATATTCTCCATCAGGGCCGCGTCGATACCGGTTTTATGTTCGATGGTCAGATAGGAAATGCATTTTGTGGCATCCAGTTGATAGGGTGCCGGGAAGGCATCGGTCGGGCATGCCTGCTGGCACAGATCGCACGACCCGCAATGATCGGCTGAAGGCCCATCGGCGTCGATCTCCAGCGAGGTGAAGATTTCGCCGAGGAAAAGCCAGGAACCGAAGTTTCGCGAAACCAGATTCGTGTGTTTGCCCTGCCAGCCAATGCCGGCGCGCGCCGCCAGCGGTTTTTCCATGATCGGCGCGGTGTCGACAAAAACCTTGATATCCGCAGAAAACGTTTCGCCGATCCAGCGGCCCAGTTTCTTGAGGCGCTTTTTTATGACGTCATGATAGTCCCTGTTGGCCTGGGCATAGACGCTGATATTGCCACGATCGGTATGCTGCAGGAAACCGAGCGGGTCTTCGGCCGGGCCGTAATTGGCGCCGAGCACGATAATTGTCCGGGCATTGGGCATGGTCTTTTGCGGGTCGGGCCTGCGCCCGTTGGTATTTTCCATCCAGGCCATGTCGCCGTGCCGGTTGGCTTTCAGGAAATGCGCCAGGGCCTGTTCGTCGCGGCTGTCGGCTTTGGCCGAGGTGAAGCCGACGGCATCAAATCCCAGTTCAAGGGCATAATCACGGATTTGGTCTTTACGCATAAGCTCTCGCTATTTCAGAACGGATGTGGTACTCAGCCCGCCAAAATCGAAAGGATAAGGCGCTCGCCTATGAAGTTTAAATATACAGCTCTCTATATTGTGTTAATTGTTGCTGTCAATTATGGCTTTTCCGTAGTGCCGCTGGTCGAGCTGCCCGGGGGCGACAAATGGCCGCCGCTGACTTTGGTGGTCGGACTGATCTTTGTCCTGCGCGATTTTGCCCAGCGCGAAATCGGTCATTCGGTGATTCTGGCGATGCTGGCGGCGGCCGCCATCAGTTACTTTATGGCCGACCCCTTTGTTGCTCTGGCCAGTCTGGCGGCCTTTCTGGTCAGCGAGTTTTGTGACTGGGCCGTCTACTCGTTTACCAAAAAACCGTTCGCCCAGCGGGTTCTGTTATCCAGTGCCCTTGGCACCCCCATCGACAGCATCATCTTTCTCAGCATGATCGGCATTGCCTCTGTGCAAGGCGTCATCGTGATGACGATCAGCAAAATGCTCGGCGCGCTGGTTGTCTGGTACATGATCAAAAACCGGATGTCGGCGGCGGCAGTCTAATCGGTCTGCGCGCCGACAACTTTCGTCTCGAAGGTGATGACCGCAGATTTTTCCAGCATGCGCGATGCCGAACAGTATTTCTCGCCCGATAACCGGACCGCTTCTTCGGCTTTCGCCAGCGGGATATTGGTGCCGTAAACGGTGAAGATGCAGTGAATTTTTGTGAATATCTTGGGAATGCTGTCGGCCCGCTCCGCTTCCAGATCGACGGTGACGTCGTCGACGTCGAGGCGCATTTTCTGTAAGATAGCGACCACATCGTAGGTCGTACATCCGCCCATGCCAATCAGCAGCATTTCCATGGGGCTGGGGCCGATACTTTGATCCGCCGCGGACGCTTCCATGACAACCCCGTGGCCGCTGCCTGACGTGCCCAGATACCGGGTCCCCTCAATCCATTTGACGCGCGCTTTCATCTTCTTCTCCTAACCCCGGCCCCGATAGGGGACAACGCCCTGGTCGGGAATCCAGACATGCGCCGGGGGCTCGCCTGTCTGATAAAAAACATCAATGGGAATGCCGCCACGTGGATACCAGTAGCCGCCGATCCGCAGCCACTTCGGTGCCAGGGTATCAACCAGGCGTTTGCCAATGCCGACAGTGCAGCCCTCGTGAAAGGCCGCATGATTGCGGAAGCTGGCCAGGTAGATTTTCAGAGACTTGCTTTCGACGATCCGCTGGTCGGCAATATAGTCGATCACCAGATGGGCAAAATCAGGCTGTCCGGTGACCGGACACAGGCTGGTAAACTCCGGGCAGGTAAAGCGGATCAGATAGTCGGTGCCGATTTCCGGGTTTGCCACAACCTCGAGCACCGCCGCTTCCGGTGTCGCCGGGATTTCGTTGGAGCCGCCCAGCTGGCTGAGGCCGGCAATTTGTTGTTCACTCATTGGGTTCCCTCCGGATTGGTTTATATGGGGTCAATATCGCCGGCATTCTGTTCGGCGGCAAAGATCGCCGTGAAGGCATCCAGTGCGCCTGTGGCGATGGCATCGCGCAGGCCGCGCATCAGGTCCTGATAATAATGCAGATTGTGCCACGACAGCAGGGTTGCCCCGAGAATTTCCTTGGCCAGGCCCAGATGGTGGATATAGCCGCGTGAATAATGGCGGCAGGTATAGCAGCTGCAGGTGGGGTCCAGCGGCCGGGTATCATCCTTGTGGCGGGCATTGCGCATATTGAGCTGGCCCATGCGGGTGAAGGCCTGGTCCGTGCGGCCCGACCGGGTCGGCAGCACACAGTCGAACATATCGACGCCGCGCCGCACCGCGCCGACGATGTCGGACGGCTTGCCAACCCCCATCAGATAACGCGGGCGTTTGGCCGGCAGGTGCGGTGTTGTTTGCTCGAGAACCCGAAACATAACCTCCTGACCTTCGCCGACGGCCAGTCCGCCGACCGCATAGCCATCGAACCCGATGGCCTGCAAACTGGCAGCCGACTGCTGGCGCAGGGCCGGATAAATACCGCCCTGGACAATACCGAACAATCCGTAGCCCGGACGGGCAACAAAGGCATCCTTTGAGCGTTGCGCCCAGCGCATGGATCTTTGCATGGATGATTCAGCTTCCTTTTCGGTTGCCGGGTAGCCGGTGCATTCATCCAGCACCATGGTGATATTGGAATCCAGCTTGTGCTGAATTTGCATGGAATATTCAGGCGTCAGATTATGGGATGAACCATCGATATGGGATTTGAAGATGACTCCGTCTTCGCTCATCTTGCGAAGTCCCTTCAGCGACATCACCTGGAAACCGCCGGAGTCTGTCAGAATCGGGCCCGGCCAGTTCATGAATTTATGCAGGCCGCCAAAACGCTCGACCCGGTCGGCCCCCGGCCGCAGCATCAGATGGTAGGTATTGCCCAGAATAATCTGCGCACCGGTTTCGGCGACCGCTTCCGGGGTCATGGCCTTGACCGTTCCGGCGGTTCCCACGGGCATGAATGCCGGGGTATCGATGGCCCCGTGGGCTGTCATCAGGGTGCCGAGACGGGCCTGTCCATCGGTCTTGATGATATCGAAGGTTAAATGGCTCATGGGCTCTCTTTAGGCGCATTTTGCGCCAGTTCCAATAGGGTTGCGTCGCCGTAGGAGTAAAACCGGTAGTTCTGCGCCATGGCGTGCTGATAGGCGTCCTTCATGCGCGCCAGCCCGGAGAACGCAGCGACCAGCATGAACAGGGTTGATTTCGGCAGGTGAAAATTGGTCAGTAACAGATCAGCGCTGCGAAATGCGTATCCCGGTGTGATGAATATATCGGTTTCACCCCGGAACGCAGCGACGGTTCCGTCGGCCTGCGTTGCCGCTTCCAGCAGACGCAGCACGGTTGTTCCCGATGCAATAATCCGCCCGCCGTTTTGTTTGGTCCGGTTGATCAGGGCTGCCGTCTCGGGGCTCAGTTCTCCCCATTCCGAATGCATGACATGATGGCGGGTGTCGTCGACCCGAACCGGCAGAAAGGTGCCGGCACCCACATGCAGAGTCAGTTTCGCGATTTGCACACCGCGCGCCACAATGGCGTCAATCAGTGTGGGTGTGTAGTGGAGGCTGGCCGTCGGGGCGGCGACGGCCCCGTCGTTTTCCGCAAACAGGGTCTGATAGGATGTCTCGTCAGCGCTGTCGCCGGCGCGGTCGCGCTTGATGTAGGGCGGCAGCGGCATCACGCCATGGCGATGCAGGGCGTCCAGCAACCGGGCCCCGAACAGATTGAAGTGCAAGGTCACTTCGCCGCCCTCGCCCTTGCTATCGACAACCGCCGAAAATCCGGGTGCGAAGACGATCAGATCCCGGGGTTTCAGTTTTTTTGCCGGCCGGGCAAAGGCCCGCCACACGGCCGGGCTGTCCGGTTTGTGCAGGGTTACTTCAATTCTGGCGCCGCCCTGTGGCGGCCCGCCATGGGTGGCATCGCCGCGCACGCCGGTCAGCCGGGCTGGAATGACGCGGGTATCGTTGGTCACCAGCAGATCGCCGGGCTGCAAAAGCGACGGCAGATCGGTTATCTGCCTGTCGGCGAATGCGCCCTGCGCCGGAACATGCAGCAGCCGCGCGGAATCCCGCGGCTCAGCCGGGCGCTGGGCAATCAGGTCGGTGGGAAGATCAAAATCGAAATCGGATACGTGCATGGCGCCGGAACCTACAGAAAGCGGAGCCAAAGCACAAACAATGGATCGCGTTCTTTTGTCAGGAGTGTGAACAGTTTCAAAAGGAAAAAATAATCGCCCCTTAACTGACCCGCCATAGCGGCCGCCAATGAATTTAATGCCGCCTGCCCGGGTTGGCGACGGATACTCATTTCGCATAATCCAGCGGCAACCGGGTTTCGCACTTGATTTCTTCCATGGCGAAAGAGGAACTGACATCATAGAGGTCAATTTTTTCAATCAGCCGCTTGTACACGGCATCGTAGGCGGCAATGTCGGGAACCACGATCTTCAGCAGATAATCGGTGCCACCGCTCATCCGGTAAAATTCCAGCACTTCCGGAAAGTCGTTGACGATGTCGGCAAAGTCAGCCAGCCACTGAAGGCTGTGCTGGTTGGTTTTCAGCGATACAAACACGGTGACACCGACGTTCATCTTGGCGCGGTCGAGCAGGGCGACGCGTTTGCGGATAACGCCACTATTTTCCAGATTCTGGATACGCCGCCAGCACGGGGTTTGTGACAGCCCGATGCGTTCGGCGATGTCGGCGATCGACAGGGTCGCGTCGGCCTGCAGGCATTGGAGAATCTTGCGGTCCATCGCGTCCATATAATTAATTCCTTATATTAGATTATAATTAGAATAATAATCTAATATTGTCCCTAAATACAGGTAAAATAAGGAACATATTTCAGGCGTGGCAGGCTATTGTCATTTCTCAAAAAATGACGATAATCGGAGACCTGCCATGTGGAAACGCCTGTTTACCGAACACCCCGCCAGCGTGGATGAAACCTATTTTGAGCATGTGGGCGTGGCCCTTGGTTTCAGTCTGCGCCTGTTTTACGGGGCGCTGGTCTGTCTGGTCCATGCTTTCCTGCCGTTTCTGTTTGTTAAAACCGGCAGCAATGTGATCACCGGCCTGCATGCGCGGATGAGCGTTAACCGTCAGCGCCGTGTGGAAAAATCCGGCACCGCTGACCCTAACGGGGAAGCGGCGATTCGGGCCTGACTGAGCCGAGATCCTGGTTTGCGCCGGACTCCGGATCGATCAACTCGATCTGTGCCGGATGGGTTGCGCTGAGGGCTGGTCCGTTCCTTTTCTTGAGCCAGCCGCGGACCCGGATATATTTACCTTCAAAGCTCAGCGGATCACGGTTTGATTTCAGGAAATCCCGGCGGGTTCGGCTGTCCAGGGTGACCGTAAAGTCATCGCGCCAGTTGCCGCCGAAATTCAGATAGACAGTGCCCCTGACCTGGGCGGCGTCGAGCACCCGGCCCTCGATCACCTGGAAGGTCCCGACCAGGCGGTCAAGGGCTTCCGGTGTGGCGGCGCGAACCGCGTAAAAGGGATGAGCCCAGATGCCGCGGCCGGCATCGCGGGCCTGGCGCTCCAGGGCATACATGTCGTCGGTGACGGCGCGGTTGTCGGGGAAGGTGTAAACCCGTGCCATGCCGCGTTCGAGCATCTGCCCCTGCACCCAGGTGCCGTCGTCGAGAAACAAATGGGCCAGGTGGCGGCCGTGCCGGTCCATGCGGGCCCCGCCGAAGCGCAGGGTGACCCTTTTGTTAAGGGTCAGGACTTCCAGGGCATATTTGGAATCTTCTGCCAGCGGCCAGGGGCGAAAGCCCTTGCGCCCCAGCGGCAGTTTCGGTGCCTGCAGACCAACCAGACGGACCTGGATGGCGTCATCGATGGCCGCGTCCAGAATGACCGTATCTCCGTCAACGACTTCGATAACCCGGGCCGAGGCGCCGATTTTCAGATCGTCGAGCGGTGTCGCCCAGGCCGCGCCGGCACAGCCCAGAAAAACGACGATCAGACAAATGCGTTTAAAGATCAGCATGGGCCATTTCCTGAACCTGGCGGGGCGACAGCCCGCTTTCGCGAAGGTAGCGTATGGACAGGGATTTGTCGCGTTTCGAATAGCGCTGGCCTTCAGGGCCGGTGCGCAGGCCGTGGTGCAGATACTCCGGTGTGTTGTAGCCGAGCAGGGCCTGCAGCAGGCGGTGCAGGGGTGTTACCGCAAACAGGTCGTCTCCGCGTGTGACCAGGGTAATCCCCTGCAGGTGGTCATCAACGGTCACCGACAAATGGTAACTGGTCGGGCTGTCCTTGCGGGCCAGCACCACATCCCCCAGTTTTTCCAGATTCACGGGCTGTTCGCCCCGGGACCGGTCAAACCAGGTCAGCGGCCCGGTCTGCGCGAGGGCGCGCGTGGTGTCGAGGCGCAGCGCGTATGAGGCACCCGATGCAATGCGTTGCTGGCGCTCAGCCGGGCTCAAATCACGGCAGGTTCCCGGATAAACCGGGCCTTCCGGGCCTGCGGGTGCGGCATGGGGGGCATAGCCGGCGGCCCTGATTTCGGCGCGGATTTCCCGGCGGCTGCAAAAGCATGGATACAGCAATTGAAGGGCGTCGAGCCGGGCGCAGGCGTTTATGTAATCGTCAAAATGGGCCGACTGGTAGCGCACCGGTGTTTCCCAGCGCAGTCCCAGCCACGCCAGGTCTTCAAAAATCGCCTGGGCGTAGAGATCGCGGCAGCGTTCGCGGTCGATATCCTCGATCCGTATCAGGAACCGGCCGCCGGCTTCGCGCGCACAGCGTTCAGCAAAAAACGCCGAATAGGCACTACCCAGGTGCAGGTGTCCGGTCGGGCTCGGGGCAAATCGGGTGATTACAGACATAGGAATTGATAGCGGTTTCCGACCGGGCGTGACAAGAGGTGGTATAATCGGCTACCAAAAGACAGATTTCAACCTGCCCAATCCGTTTGAGGAACCTGTTATGAACGATCCCGTCGAACTCCATGGCCCCACCTTTGCCCCTGCATCGGGGGCGGCACCAAAACAACTGGTTATCCTGTGCCACGGCGTCGGCTCCGATGGCCAGGACCTGATCGGACTGGCGCCCTATTTTGCCAAAGTCCTGCCCGATGCCCAGTTCGTTTCGCCAAACGCGCCCTATGCGTTTGATATGGCGCCTGTGGGTTACCAGTGGTTTTCGCTCGACAACCCGACCCCGGAGTCGCGCCTGGCAGGCACCCAGGCCGCAGCCCCCATCCTGAATGCCTTTATCGACAGTCAGATGCAGGCTTATGGCCTGACCGACACGGACGTTGCACTGATCGGCTTTTCGCAGGGCTCCATGATGGCGCTGCATGTGGGGGTGCGCCGGCAGCGGCCGCTGGCAGCCATTGTCGCCTATTCGGGTGCGCTTATCGGTCCGGAACTGGTTGCCAATGAAGTCAAGTCGCAGCCGCCGATCCTGATGATGCATGGCTCCACCGACGACGTGGTGCCGCCCGATGCCCTGTATGAAGGGGTTGCGGTGTTGCAGGCGGCCGGCCTCAATGTCAAAGGCGAGATCGTCCCCAACCTGGGCCATGGCCTGAATGATCAGAGCATTCTGGCAGGGATGGCGTTTCTGGCCGAAAGTTTTGGTGTGCCGTTACCCGAACCTACCCCTCTTGAACAGCCGCCCGTGGATCCCTAAATATCCGTCATAAAACTATCACCATCCAACAATTGGCAACGGACTTCAATATGTTGTAGGCTGTCGTCAGATAGAGGACAGGATATGACGACTGCACAGGGAACCTTTCCGGCATTGGTCCTGAACGCCGATTATCGGCCGCTCAGCTACTTTCCCCTATCACTGTGGTCGTGGCAGGATTCGATCAAGGCTGTGTTTTTGCAGCGGGTGAATGTGGTTGATGAATATGACCAGGTTGTCCATTCGCCCAGTTACGAATTTCGGCTGCCCAGCGTCATTTCCCTCAAAGACTATGTGAAAACCGGCAACCGGCCGGCGTTTACCCGGTTCAACGTGTTTTTGCGCGACAGTTTTTCCTGCCAGTACTGCAGTGGTATCTATCGCACTGAAGACCTGACTTTTGATCACGTTATTCCCCGGTCGCGCGGCGGGCGGACGACCTGGGAAAATGTAGTCACTGCCTGCGCGCCGTGTAATCTGCGCAAGGGCAACAGCCTGCCGAAAGAGGTCAAAATGCATCCGTTGCGGCGTCCCGACCAGCCCAGCAAGTTTCTGTTGCAGGAAAACGGCCGCGCCTTTCCACCCAATTACCTGCATGAAAGCTGGCGCGATTTTCTGTACTGGGATTCGGAACTGGACAGTCTCTAGGCAAGGCATTTTGCGTTGCCGGGCTAAAGGTTTGACAAGCCGCCATAAACCCCTATATTCCGCGCCGTTCCTGCAAACGTGGGCCATTGGCATTGTTTCAATGAACCCCGCCCCTGATCCCATGGTCAGGACCAAGGCTGAGCGGGCTTAAGAACACCTATTAACAAGGGACTTAAAATGAGTAAACGCATCGAAGCCAAATACAAGATCAACCGCCGCCTGGGCGTCAACCTCTGGGGCCGCCCGAAAAGCCCTGTGAACGTCCGTGATTACCCGCCGGGACAGCACGGCCAGCGCCGCCGTAAGCCTTCTGATTATGGCCTGCAGTTGATGGCCAAGCAAAAGCTCAAGGGCTATTACGGCAACGTCACCGAAAAGCAGTTCCGCCGCTATTACAAGGAAGCCCAGCGTCTGACCGGCGATACCTCGGAAAACCTGATTGGTATTCTGGAAACCCGCCTCGACGCCGTTGTTTACCGCATGAAATTTGTGCCGACCGTGTTTTCGGCACGCCAGTTTGTCAACCATGGTCATATCCTGGTCAACGACAAAAAAGTCAATATCCCCTCCTATCTGGTTAAGGAAGGTGACGTGGTCACGGTCCGCGAAAAGTCCCGCCAGATGCCCATGGTCCTGCTGGCCATGGAAAGCTCGGAACGGGATCATCCCGATTATCTGGAAGTGAACGCCAACAAAATGCAGGGAACCTTCACCCGCATCCCGAAACTGGCTGACGTTCCCTACCCGGTTCAAATGGAACCAAACCTGGTTATCGAATTTTACTCGCGTTAATCAGCAAACCCGTTTCGCCGGCGTAAACCCGGTACTTCTGGTTACCGAAAAAGGCCATCTGCGCATGCGGATGGCCTTTTTTTATGGCACCGGCTTGCCGCGCAGTGCGAATTTCGCCCTAACGGAGACAATGGCCATACCGGGAAATGAGATGGTGATGCTCGCTAAATACACATAACCGGGCTGAGCGGGATCTGCCCACCGGTTTTATGTTCGATTTAATCAGGCCCGGTGGCCCGGAAATTCAACCGATACGGTCGTCCCCTTGCCGGTTTGGCTGATGATTTCCAGGTTTCCGTTGTGCAGTTCAACCAGCGCCTTGGCCAGGGTCAATCCCAGTCCGGTGCCTTCATGGTCGCGCGAGAAGATGTTTTTTGCCTGGCCAAAGGGCTTGAGTATATTTGGAATGTCGTTTTCCGCAATGCCGATGCCTGTATCGCTGACCTGCAGGATCACGCCACCCTCCTGGTTGCTTTCGACCCGCACGCTGACCTCTCCGTTGGCCGGCGTAAACTTGATCGCATTGCTGAGCAGGTTGAGAAGGATTTGCTTTAGCCGCAATTCGTCTGCGTAAATGGTTGGCACAGCACTAATCGTGTGGGTCAGCTTGACGCCGCCTTTGTCGGCACGTTCCTGCATCATTAAGTAACAGCCTTCAATTAGCTTTTTGCAATCGACAAATTCCGGCTCCAGGGTAAGCTCCTGGGCTTCAATCTTCGACACATCAAGGATGTCCTGCAGCAGAGCGAGGAGATGATTGCCGGAAACGTTGATGTTCAGGGCATATTCCCTGTATTTTGACGGCGTCAGCTTGGCCATGCCCAGCCCCATCAGCACCTGGGAAAACCCGATAATTGAATTTAACGGGGTGCGTAGTTCATGGCTCATATTGGCGAGGAACTGGGTCTTGGTGTAATTGGCAACTTCGGCTTCCTCCATGGAGGTCCGCGTCCGTTCCTCCGATATGCGCAAGGCCCGGTTCAGGCGGATAACCGAGCGATAATGCCAAGCCGAAGCGACCAGTACAGTGATCAGGATAACCGCGGCCGCAACTGCAATGACCAGGGGGGTTGTCCAAAACGGCACAGCCTTGCCATACCATTTGGCGTAGATCTGCTGATAGTCAGGGGTGCGGATGAATTCGTTTACCGCCGCGTCCAGCACCGCCAGCAGGGCGACGTTTTCCTTCCTGACCTGAATGCCGCGTTTGATTTCTCGCAAAGGCTGGCCGACGGTCTTGATGCGATCTTCAATACCGATTTCTCTGGCCAATCCCAAAAGAACGGATTTTGGATAGACAAGGGCATCGACGTGCCCGGCAAGCAGTTCGAACAGGGCCGAACGAACGTCGGGGAAGACTTTCAGGCTGATATCCTTGCGCTCGGTAAACAGGAACAGGCCAATGTTATTTTCGACGACAGCCAGCTTACGGCCCGCAAGGTCGGTTTCTCCGGACAGGTCCTGCGTGTCGTCACGAACGAAGATGGAAACCAGGAAGGTCTCCAGTGGGGCGGTGTAGGAACTGTGATTCATGCGCGCCGCCACTATTCCGCTATTGGGGATCAGGTCGGCGTCGCCCTGGCGCAGGGTCGCCGCCGCTTCCGGGAAGCTTTCAACAACCTTGTAGGTGACCGTCAGGCCAGCTCTGGCGGCGATTGCTTCCATGGTGTCGACGGCAAAACCCGTCGGGTTACCGCCTTCGTCGACGGAGTATTGTGGAGGCCAATGGCGGGGAACCACGGCAACCACATTCCGCGATGCAAGCATCGGTGTTGCGATGGGTTTCTCGGCGGTTGCAGCGAACGGACTGTCTGCCAGGAAAATGCAGATGTGGCCAGACAAACAGCGCATGTGACTGCCAACTGCAGCCCGCGAAACAGCACAATCCAGACACGTGTGCAGGGGCTCAATGGGTAGAATAATCCGTCGAATGATGGCGCATTGACCGGTCGAATTTGAAGATTAGCAATAGGTTCCTGCACAGTCATTCTCCGATCTATCGCTTTGCATACAAATTACACCATCTTTGACTTCTTAAAACATACCCACGTATATCAATGCTAGCACTTTAACCTCTCAATTAAAACGCCACTGACACGCGCTGCGAGTGGATCACCAGAAAGTTACCTGAAAGACAGGCGCTCGGTGGGGCCTTAAGAAGCAGGCGACTACAGGTGCAGGTTTGTTCCCGAAGGTTTTTGGTGGGATTTACCCGAAGACATCAACCAACGCGCCGCGTGGCAGTTCAGCGCCTTCGGGTATGGACCGCAAATTGCTGTCGGCGGTCCGCAGGTCGATCTGCTGGCGGATCGTGCGGTCACGTTCCGTCAGGGCGCGCTCCGCGTTTCGGCTGTCACGGTCGGCCATAAAGCTGCGAAAAGCGTCCTGCTGAGCGGCAGCGTTCGTTATGCTGCCGCTCCCAGCGTCCTGCGGCAGCTGGTCGAGGGCCAGGCTTTCATCAAATTCGCTGAGTGTTACCGCATAGACGGCAGCCCGGTTGGCGCGCTGGTTGACCAGTTCGCCAGCAATCTCCGCCTGACGGTTCTGGAAGGCCCGGTCGTTGCTGACGGTATCGGAATAGCGGGTTTGTTCGGTCCGCTGGCGGGCGCTCTCGAAATCGTCTTCTGTGTCGTTGCGGCGCTGCTCAATGGCCCGTGTCTGACGGGCCACGGCGGCATCGCTGATTTGCTTGCGGTGCTGGTCCGCATCATAGCGCTCAAGCACAAGCTTGTTGTTTTCGACCCGCCGCTCGACTTCATTGCGATTGGCGGCCATCTTGGCCCGGTTGCGACTTGCAGAAGCAAGGGATGTGAACTAAATTTCCGGCACAATAGGCTTTCGAAAGCAGTGATTTTGACGGTAAAACTGTATCCAATCTGGCCATTGTTTTCAATAGCCACAAAAAAGGCCACCCGAAGGTGGCCTTTTTAATGGCGGGGTCAGCCGGGATTAAGCGGCTTCAACACCTTTGTCTTTGAACAATTGCTGCAATTCGCCAGCTTCGAACATTTCGCGGACGATATCACAGCCACCAACAAATTCGCCTTTGACGTAAAGCTGCGGAATGGTAGGCCAGTTGCTGAAGTCTTTGATGCCGTTGCGGATGTCACCGTCTTCAAGCACGTCAACACCCTTGAACTTCACTTCCATGGTGGTCAGGGCCTGGGCCACGGCGGCCGAGAATCCACATTGGGGAAACATCGGGGAGCCTTTCATAAACAGAACAACATCGTTGCTGTCGATTTCAGACTTGATACGGTCAAATACAGGATTATCACTCATCTTTGGTTCCTTTATGTTGTAAAGCTTATGTGCTCTCGGGCGCGCTGGTTTGCAGCGCCAGAGCGTGAAGTTCGTTACCCATACGGCCTTTCAGAGCCGCATATACCAGTTGATGCTGCTGGACCCGCGATTTGCCGACAAACGCTGCCGACGTCACATAGGCCGCATAATGATCGCCATCACCCCGCAGGTCTTCAATGGTTACCTGGGCGTCAGGCAGGCTGCCTTTGATCAGGGATTCAATTTCAGACGCGTCCATGGCCATTCGTGCCGGTCCTTTTCATTTCTCAAATTCAGAGGTCAACAGTTTGAAGTTAGGATATGGCTGTTTCCGTCGTTCCGGTCAACCCTTCACACAGTAGGGTTTTGTCAATGATCCGGTGAAGATTATGAGAAAATCGAGGTTTAGAGGAAGCCTTTAAGGTAGCGTAGGATCAGGGGAAAATCCAGTTCCTTGGCCTTTTGGGAAACCCCGCGCAACATATTCTTGAGCACATTGCCAGTCAGAAAAAGGTCCGGGTGTTGATACGAGACGCCGATCAGGGCCAGTTGCAGGTCCTTGCCTTTTGCATAGATGTCGAAAGCCCGCCCGACCTGCTCGGATTGCTGGGCAATCTGGCGCAGGGCGGAAATCTGATCACGCAGTCCACCGGGGGTTTTTGCGAACATATTCATCAACAACAGCTTGTCTTCCTCCAGGGGCGGTTCAAAAACCGGGGACGGTGCGGTCAGTTGCTGCCAGATTTCGCGAACCGTGGCCTGTTGCATTCGGGCCGTTGCCACATCCTCTTGCCAGGCTTCCATTGAATAGGTCTGCTCGTTCTCGCCGATCGCCTGAACGGCTTTTACCAGTGATTTCAGCATACCTGCAGATTCAGTTTTTGGTTTTTTGGGAAGCTCGACTTCCTGCATGACATGGCGCCATGTATATTTCCAGACGTCCCATAATTCTTTCCGGGTCAGGTCATCGGCCATTATATGGCGCAGGTTCTTTTCCCGGATTTTGAGCGGAATTTTCTCCGCCGATGCAATTAAATGGCGGCATTTGGGTAATATGATCGGCATAAATTCTTTGCGGACCACGGCTTGCAGGCGCAGTGAAAACTCTTTTGATACCAGAAAAGGTATTTTGCGCCCGTCCATGGGCCGCTGGGTAACGCCATTGCAGAGGACGAGAAAGCGCTGGTCCAGGTTGTCACAAAAAACCTCCTGGAACATGGTCTCCGGATCATTGGGATCGATTTTCTTGGGCGCTCCGGAAGTGCCATCCGTGGGCAAATCGGCCATCGCCCCTGAGGCATCGCGCTGCGCTTTATGACGAACCCAGTCGGCGGCGCGCTGAATGCGGTCGTCCTTGATGTCGCGTAAAAAAGTGATGACGAGGGCAAGCACGACCTCGGCGCTTTCGCCAATGTTGTTAATGGCAAGGCTGGCAAGACTACTGGTGTAGCCGGCGCGAATATCCTCGTCACTGGCCCGTGAAAACAAGATTTCCGTAATCACCGCCGCGCAATCAATGAGGGTTTCGGTTTTTTGAGCGACTGAAATAGCCGGGATCAAACCGACCTTGGGATCCTCAAAGACGATCTCCCAGTCAATCGTGCCGACCGGTGTTCGCGGCCAACTGGCTTTATCAACCTTGACAATATCGCCGGATTCTTCGCTCACCATTCATCCCTAGCAGACCATGTGACCCTGTAAAACTTAATGAATTCAGCGATTTTTAACAAGCCATAAGGTGAGCCGTGGCTTGCCCGGCAGGTGGATAGCCGCTGCTCAGGCCATATAGGCCGGCATCCAGTTTTCATGGGCCTGGCGGATCGTGTCCACAGGCAGGGTGCCGACACCGGAAATCTGAATGTCAGATCCCCCTGATTTTCCGATGAGGACGGCGTCAACGCCCTGTGACTGGGCGCTTGCAAGCAGTGCCGGTGCGTCGTTGGTGGCGACCAGATAGCGTCCCTGATCTTCGCCAAAGGCCCAGGCATGGAGTGGCATACTGAGCTCGGGCAAGGCGATGCGGACGCCCCGCTGCCCGGCCAGTGCCATTTCCGTTAATCCAACCAGTAACCCGCCATCAGACAAATCGTGACAGCAGCTGATCTCGCGGGCGAGAATTTGCGCGCGGACAAAATCACCGGTTTTCCGTTCCGCAGCCAGATCGACAGGAGGCGGGGCTCCGTCCGTACGGTTTTCGATCAATTCCAGGTACAGAGAACAGCCCAAATGTCCGCGGCTTTCGCCGATCAGCACAATGTCCTGATCGTCTGCAGTCAAGCCGATACCGACAGAACGCGCCGCGTCTTCAATTAATCCGACGCCACCGATGGTCGGTGTGGGGTGAATACCTTGGCCATTGGTCTCGTTATAAAGCGAGACGTTGCCGGAAACGACCGGATAATCGAGCGCGATGCAGGCTTCGCTGATACCTTGGCAGCAACCGACGAACTGGCCCATGATTTCCGGTTTTTCCGGGTTGCCGAAGTTCATGTTGTCGGTAATCGCCAGGGGGGTGGCTCCGGTTGCCGTAATATTGCGCCAGGATTCGGCAACGGCCTGCCGGCCCCCTTCAACCGGGTCGGCGTAACAATAGCGCGGTGTGCAGTCCGATGTCATGGCCAGGGCTTTTTTGCTGCCGTGCACGCGAACCAGGGCGGCGTCGCCACCGGGGCGACCATGGCCCAAGGTATCGCCCATGACCATATGGTCATATTGTTCCCAGATCCATCGTTTCGAGGCCAGTGCCGGCGATCCCATCATCGCAAGCAATGTCGCCATCAGGTCATCGGGGGCTGGCGATGAGGCCATATCGAGAGCCGGCGGTTTGGCTGTGGGCACCCAGGGACGGTCATATTCGGGGCTGGCCAGGGCCAGTGGATCAATCGGTAAATCGGCGACGATCTCACCCTTGTGGCGAAGTACCATGTGGCCGCTATCGGTCAGCTCGCCGCAAACCGAGAAATCCAGCTCCCACTTTTTGAAAATCGCCTCGGCTCTGGCTTCGGTGCCGGGCCGCAAAACCATCAGCATGCGTTCCTGGCTTTCCGACAGCATCATCTCGTAGGCGGTCATGTCGGCTTCGCGCTGTGGAATCTTGTCCAGATCCAGCTCGACCCCAACCCCGCCCTTTGATGCCATCTCGAAACTGGAGGATGTCAGACCGGCAGCCCCCATGTCCTGAATGCCGATAATACAGTCGGTCTGCATCAGTTCCAGACAGGCCTCGATCAGCAGTTTTTCCGTAAACGGGTCACCCACCTGAACTGTTGGCCGCTTGGCTTCGGAATCATCGGAAAACTCGACCGATGCCATGGTTGCGCCGTGAATGCCGTCGCGTCCGGTTTTCGAGCCCACGTAAACAATCGGGTTGCCCGCACCGGTCGCTGCCGAGTAAAAAATCTTGTCCTGATCGGCAACCCCGACGGTCATGGCGTTGACCAGAATATTGCCATTGTAACTGGCGTGAAATTCGCACTCGCCACCGACCGTCGGCACGCCCACACAGTTTCCGTAGCCGCCGACGCCGGCAACGACGCCGGAAACCAGATGCCGGGTTTTCGGATGGTCGGTACTGCCGAAGCGCAGGGCGTTCAGATTGGCAACCGGGCGCGCACCCATGGTGAAGACATCGCGCAATATGCCGCCAACCCCCGTCGCTGCCCCCTGATAGGGTTCGATATAGGACGGGTGGTTGTGGCTTTCCATTTTGAAGACTGCCGCCTGGCCATCGCCAATGTCAATGATACCGGCGTTTTCACCGGGCCCGCAAATCACCCAGGGGGCTTCGGTCGGCAGCGTTTTCAGCCATTTTTTCGATGATTTGTAGGAGCAATGCTCGGACCACATGACGGAAAAGATACCGAGTTCCGTCATGTTGGGCTCGCGCCCCATGATTTCCAGGACCTTGGCGTATTCGGCGTCGGTAAATCCGTGGGAGGCAATAACGTCGGCAGTGATTTCGGACATGAAATGGCTCTGATTTGGCAGTTTAAAAAGTGCCCGCCTTTCTTAGCAGACGGACCCGAATTGACAATGTTGCTAACGCCCGGTCAGGCGATCGCCCGGACCAGTCCCTCGAACATCCGCTTTCCGTCTTCACCGCCCAGCGCGGCATCTGCCAGCCGTTCGGGATGTGGCATCATGCCAAGAACGTTACGGTTTTTGTTGAGGATTCCGGCAATATGGTGTTGCGAGCCGTTGGGATTGGCGTCGGCGGATTGTTCGCCCTGGGCATTGGTGTAGCGAAAGGCGACGCGGTTCTCCTGTTCCAGTTCATCCAGAGTATCCGGATCGGCGAAATAGTTGCCGTCGTGGTGGGCGATCGGGATACGCAGCACATCACCGGTCGCATAGCCCCGGGTAAACGCCGTATCATTGGTCTCGACCCGCAGGTGGATATCCTTGCAGATATATTTAAGCGCTGCGTTGCGCATCAGGGCACCGGGCAGCAGGCCGCTTTCGGTGAGGATCTGGAATCCGTTGCATATTCCCAGCACCGGCACGCCTTTGTTGGCGCGGGCAATGATTTCACGCATCACCGGCGATTTGGCGGCCATGGCGCCGGCCCGCAAATAATCGCCATAGGAAAAACCGCCGGGCACCGCAATCAGGTCGACATCGTCAAAGCTGGAATCGCCGTGCCAGACCATGAGCGGTTCATTGCCGGTGGCTATGCGCAGGGAAACCTGGAGATCGCGGTCGCAATTCGATCCAGGGAATACAATAACGGCTGCTTTCATGGGCCGGACTTACGCGATCTCGACCGAGTAATTCTCGATCACTGTATTGGCCAGTAGTTTTTCGCACATGTCGCGGGCCTGGGTCTCGGCTTTGGCCGGATCGGTTTCGCTCAGGTTGATTTCGATGTATTTGCCCTGGCGGACATCTTCAACACCGTCAAACCCCAGGGAACCGAGGGCATGCTCAACGGCTTTTCCTTGTGGGTCCAAAACACCATTTTTTAGGGTAACGTGGATTCGGGCTTTCACTGCTTAACCTTTTCGATTGTTTTTACTGGATGGCGTCCGGGGCCTGCATGTCGCGCGGACCCCCTTCTGGTAAGATGCCGAGGCGGCGGGCGACTTCCTGATAGGCTTCTTCAACACGGCCAAGATCACGGCGATAGCGGGCCTTGTCCATCTTTTCGTTGGTCTTGGAATCCCACAGACGGCAATTGTCAGGGCTGATTTCATCGGCCAGCACGATGCGCATGGTTTCATTTTCCCAGAGCCGGCCAAACTCCAGT
>JABMNT010000187.1 GCA_013203595.1 Rhodospirillales bacterium | reverse complement strand
GCATGCTTGATCTGGCCGACGGTACGCTGGAACTGGATAAAAGTGAAGCTGCCGAGATGGTCACCCAACTCAACCAGCTGTTCAGTAACGGGGCCCTGCCGGTCAGCCGCCAGACCATCATCGAGCGGGCCCTGCGCCAGCTTAAATCCAAGGCGCCGCTGTATCAGGCCGACCCGGCCAAGGAAATGCAGGAGTACCAGCTTGTGCTGGCCCGTCTGCTGCAGCCCGGTGCGATCATTGCCGGATCCCAGGCGGTCGAGGCGCTTACCGAACGCAGTACGCAATTTGTTGTACAAGGTGGCGTAAGCGGCAGAAAGGCGGCCATCAATGCCACCTACAAGGCGCTTCCCGATCCGGCCCGGGGGGTGATGTATCTGGCCGAGCTCAGCAAAACCGGATTTGCCGCCGATCATATGCAGGATATTATTGACCAGCTGGACTCGGTCTTCAGTGTCCGGGTGATTGACGATCTGTGCCGCCGGTCGCGTTCGCGAAAAGACCGTATGGTGTCAGCCACCGGCGCCTTTAATGTCCTCGAATCCTCAACCCTGCCGGACGCCGTGAAACGGAAAATCACCGAACATATCGATGGTGTGCTGGAACGCTATCTGGTCGATGAGGATATCATCAACAAACTGGACCGGCCGGAGGACCATATCCGCGACCGTGCCGTGCGTCTGGTGAAATTTTGTGGGGCCGGGGTGCTGCCCGAAGGCCGGGCCTTGGCCCTGGCCCGCCAACGGGTCATCAAAATGCTGCGTCAGCAGCATTTTGACGTTCGTTTCATCGAAGGCATCGACGAACCGGAACGGGCCGAAAAAGTGCTGCGCGACTTCCACAAGCTGCTGGTCCAGGCCGGAATCGGCTAGCCTGCCCGACTACCGGGTTCGGACCAGACCGCCAGGATCCGTCCCCGGCCCGCCGCAGGCTCAGTAAATCGGTTTTGATGCTTTCCAGTAGTCCGAGTTCAAAAACTTGATGAACTCGTCATGGTGATTTTCCAGGCAATCGCGCATGTTCGGCGTGCCGCGACCGGCCGTCCATTTGCACAGTTGAAAAATTCCCCGGGCCCGGTTGATGCCCTGGCGCGGCGCGTCCGGCCCGGCCCGCCTGAGTGCCGCATCCCACAGGTTCTGGCGGGTCGGATTATCGGCCTTGCCGCGTTCGGGCAGGCCATTGATGACGTCACCCAAGACCCGGGCGGCGACAATCCGGTCCTGGTTGCCATCCACATGAGACGAGCCGATCCGGCGCATGGACTGGCTCAGCATGGCAACCTCGCCAGCGGTGTGCGGGCGGTTTTCACCGGCCAGCGGCGTCGGCAACAGCACTACATTTTCCTTCACATTGATCGATACCCGAACCAGACCGTGTTCGCGCATTGTCGCTTCGGGAACCACCATGCGCAGGGCCATATGCTTGCGCCGGGATTCAAGCGCCAGGCTATGGCGGGGGTCAAGCAGGACGCGGTCACCGGCGGCGGTTATTCCGGCCACCTGAATTTCACCACTGCCAACCTGGTAGGGGGTGCCGCGATCGGGTGAGGCGCGGTCCTGTTGCAGGCAGAAAGTGGTAAAATCGGCGCTGCAACCGGCGGCACCGCACTTCAGTTCAATGTCGCCGTAGGTGGCGACCAGACCCAGCGCCTGGGGTGCGGCGGCGGCCACTGATGAAGTGGCGGCAAGACCGGCAACAGGGGCCAACAGGCAGAGGCTTAAAACACGGAACAACTTGGTCATACGCACATCCTTCCCTGAGGTTAAAGGATACTTCGAATTTCTAAAGTCGTGGCTCCGAGTATATCCGAATTTCACTTTTCGCGCAAAACTGATTTGACCGGTCCCGGCAACCGAGTGGTCCCGGATGCACCGCCTGGTATGGCGGTGGTGGGTCATCGCCCGGCGGATTGCGCAATCCGGTTGCGTTCATCGGGATTCATGCGTTTAGTTCAGTCTCAGATCAGAAGAGACTGGAGACGATAGTCATGACCCTTACCGACGCTCACTTCAACAATCCGGTTTCCGACAGTGACCCGCTGATCGCCAATGCCCTGGTCGATGAAAAAAGCCGTCAGCAGAACCAGATCGAGCTGATTGCCTCGGAAAACATCGTCAGCCGCGCGGTGCTCGACGCCCTCGGTCATGAAATGACCAACAAGACCCTGGAAGGCTACCCCGGGCACCGGTTTCATGGCGGCGGCCAGTATGTCGACGTCGTCGAACAGGCGGCCATCGAGCGGGCCAGGGAGCTGTTTGATGCCGCCTATGTGAACGTTCAGCCGCATTCGGGAACACAGGCCAATCAGGCGGTGTTTTTTACCCTGCTCAGCCCCGGTGATCGGGTCCTGAGCCTGGATTTGGCAGCTGGCGGGCACCTGAGTCATGGGGCAAAACCAAATCTGTCGGGGCGCTGGTTCGAGGCCCATCATTATACCGTGGACCGCGACAGCGGACGCATGGATTACGCCGCCATCGCAGCCCAGGCGAAACAGCTCAGGCCGCAGTTGCTGATAGCCGGCGGATCCGCTTATCCGCGACAAATTGACTTCGCCGCCATGGCACAGATTGCCCGGGACGTCGGCGCCCATTTTCTGGTCGATATGGCACATATCGCCGGTCTTGTTGCCGCCGGGGTACATCCGTCACCGGTGCCCCACGCCGACTTTGTGACCTGCACCACAACCAAGACCCTGCGCGGGCCACGCGGCGGGATCATTCTGTCGCGTTCCGATGCCTATGCAAAAAAACTGCAGGCGGCGATCTTTCCCGGTGTTCAGGGCAGCCTGCATTCGAATGTGCTGGCCGCCAAGGCCGTCTGCCTGGGCGAAGCCCTGCGTCCGGAGTTCAGGGATTACGGAGCCCGCGTCGTTGCCAATGCGCAGGCCCTGGGCGCGGTGCTCATGGCAAACGGGGTGAAAATCATCAGCGACGGCACCGATACCCATATGGTGCTTCTTGATGTGGCATCGCTGGGGATCAACGGCCGTCAGGCGGAGGACGTTCTTGCCGAGGCGCATATTACTTCCAACAAAAACCCGGTCCCCTTTGATAATCCGAAACCCGCCGAATGGGTCGGGCTCCGCCTCGGGGTCGGTGCGGTGACAACCCGTGGCTTTGATCTGGGTGATATGAAAGTGCTGGGCCAGACCATTGCTGATCTGCTGAAATCGGCCCGCGACGGGTACAACGCGGCGGTTATCGAGACGGCACAGCAGGCTGTTGCCCGCCTGTGCAGCCAGTATCCGATTTATCGCTAGCACCGCTCTGGGCGGATAGCTGACGCGCGCTTCGCCGCAATAAAGGGCGCTTTCATAGTTATTCAGGTCGGGTATAATTTCAATAACGGTGGCGGCCTGAAAAACTGGCAGGCGCGCATCGGTTAAGGAAACAACACAGTGGCGAACCTGTCGGGCAAGACGTTTGAAGTGCAGGTCCTTGATGGCGGACGGTGGACCACCGTTGACGTCCATGAAGGGCGCACGCCGGCAGTTGGTAAAGCCGAAAAACTGGTGGAATCCGGCAAATACGCAGCGGTCAAGGTGCTTTCAGACAGTGACCGCGCGGGTACCGAGGTTGTCTTCGAGAAAGTTGTGAAGGCAGACGATGAAAGACCGGTCACCCTGGTGCCGCTTCAGACGGCCCCGGTTTGCATGGATTTTATCGATTATTATCGGCCCGCAGCGCGGCGCGCCCTGGGCCGGGTGCTCAGAAACCACTTCGACCGCAACGGCTGTTCGGCGTTGGAGTTCCTGTTTGACCGGATGGAAATGACCCTGCTTGAACGCAATGACGCGCTTTTTCCACAGACCATTCAGCAAATAGCAACGGCGCAGGCCCGTGTCCTGTCCGTAAAACCGTCGGAACGTATTGATGTTCTGTATGCCGCCGGCAAGCGAATCAAGGAAAATGCCCTTGCCTATGTAAACCAGAATGAAGGGTTCGCCGCGCTCAGGAAAACCGGTGTCGACGGGTTGCTCAAACTGGCCGCAACCCAGGGCGATGCCGAAACATCCTATCTGTTTGTCCGCCATGCCCTGGCGGTCCTGTTAGGCGAAGGTGGCGACTGGAATAGCAAGATCGAGCTTGTTGTTGCGCTGGGGTCGCCCGAGCTGTCCGCTGCGGCGGTCGATTGTATTGATGAAATTCTTGCCGAATTACTGGAGGGCAGTGCCGCGGTTGGCGAACTGCTGGGCGGCCAGGCTGATGCCCTGCGGGCCAACCGGGCCCTGATCCTGTTAACCGAAGGTCGCTTCGAGTCGCCAGCCAACCCCTTGTCCTGCATCGTTGCCTTTAATGATCTGATGGCGCGCCACGATTTGGTGCAAACGCGCGCGGTCCTGTACCAGCGGGTTGCCGGTTATCTCGCCAGCACCCGTAATCTGACGCGGGAAGGACCGAGGGCGGAACGCGAGGCGTTTGGCCAGTTGCTTCGGGATTTGACCGAGATGGCCGGATTGAAAGGTGGTCCGGCTATTTGCGGCAGTGTGACGCAACGGGCCCGTATCGTGCTGTCCGAGGGGGAGGACCTGAGCGTTGAGGAAGCGATAACGAAAGTCACCGGTATGCTTCCCAATCGGGGCTCGCGCATTGGTTATCTGCTTGAGCTTTTTCAGTCAGCGATCGGCAAAAAGAACGGAAAGATAATTCTGACCGCCCTGGGAAACGCCATAAGACAGGTGAATTCGCTGGCGTCATTGGTCCCGGAAGGATCGTCTGATGATACCATCGCGCAGGCCATTGACGGTCTGAAACGAAAAATGACATCGGAAGGCCTGCCGAAAGAATGGCGGGAGACCCTGGGCCAGGCCTTTGACGGGTTGATGGCCAAACCACGAGCGGCAAAATCCCCGGCCAAACCTTTTGCCCTGAACGATGAGGAGTATAAAGAGATGATCAGCAAGGCTCCCGAGCGCAAGGAAATCATTGAAGGCGAGGTGTTGTTTGAAGAGGGGGACGAGGGATCGGAAGCCTATCTGATCCTGTCCGGCCATGTGGAAATCTTCCGGAAAATCGGAAATCGGGAAGAAGTGATTGCGAAAGTTGGTCGTGGGGAAATTATCGGTGAAATGTCACTCATTGATAATCAGCCGCGGATGGCGTCGGCCCGGGTCCTGGAAGGCGGGCAGGTGACCGTTATCGATCAGAGAAATCTCGGTGCCCGGCTCGACAGCCTGGGGCAGAACGACAAGGTATTGCGACGCCTGATTGATGTGCTGGTCAATCGCATGCGCGGCGACGGGCGCGCCTATCCGTAAACGGCTTCAGTCGGACGCCGGTTTTTCTGCACGATTTCTCGCGCTTCGTTGCTGGCGCGCATTTTCAAGCCCGGCCAGCAGCGCCCGCTGCTCTATGCCCAGGGCCGATTTGGTCGGCAGGAAACAGCTTATGGAAATTCTCAGGCGGCCCTCGTTTGTCGTCAGCAGATGAGCCTCTCCGGCAATGGCAGGCAGGCTGATGCCGGCCCGGGTTTCAATCATCGACTTGTATCGTTTGGCGACTTCCAGGGATTCGGTCAATTCCCTGTGAATGATGTCCGACATCGCTTTGATGACGGGAGCCGGGTCGACGTCGGCTTCGACAATCATTGAAATGCTGTGAACGACAAACCGTTTGTAGAAGCGTTCGTTGGTGACCGGTGTGTTCAAATACAGGCTGTTTGGAAGCACCGTTGTCTTGCCGGTAAACTCAAACGCCAGAGGGCCGGTTCCCAGGTCCTGCAGGGTGGTTGAAATCAGGTTCTGATCAATCACTTCACCACGGATGTGGCCGATCGTCACCCAGTCCCCGATGCGAACCGACTGGCTCGCCGTTTTCACGAGCGAGCCGCTGATGCACAGGATCACTTCCTTGGTCGCCAGGATGATGGCCACGGCAAATGCGGTTAACGACAGGGCGAAAGTGCGCAGCGCCGGGGCCCATATGAAAAACAGACCGATGCAAATCAGGAAAAACAGGCTGTTTTTGATGTTCGCCCGAATGCGCCGCTTCTGATCCACATCAATGGTGTCGCGGCTTCGCAAATAGCGCTCGGCAACAAAGCGCAGGGCCAGGGCCGCACTCACCAGGATGATTGTACTGATCACCTGACTGCCGAGCAGACTATCGATTATGGCGCGTAGCTGCATTGATTGCGGTTCCTGTTTATAACCGGTTCAGGATGATACAGCTTGTCAAAAATGGCAATATGACTACCGATGATAATGCGAAATTGTTGGAGTTCCTGTTTCGCAATCTGATACATTCTTTTTATATTTCAAATACTTCGAAAAGAAGACAGCAGAATGGAACACGCAGAACTCGTTTGTGCCTACCGCCTGGACGGGACGGGAAGAGGCCAGCGAATCGAATGGGACGAAATGATCTCCTGGGTTCCCGGCAAGGATCTGATCTGGATCCATCTGGACGGGACCCATGCCGGCACGGAGGCCTGGTTCAGAACCCATAGCGGGCTCAACACATTTAATATCGACGGGATGCTGGCCAGCGAAACCCGACCGCGGTGTACCTGGCACGAAGACGGCATCCAGCTCAACCTGCGGGGTGTCAATCTGAACCCGGGAGCGGTCCCCGAGGATCTGGTCTCGATCCGTATCTGGATTGAAAAGAATCGGGTCATTTCCCTGAAACACCGGAAGTTACTCGCCATCAACGATATCCGTGAACAATTGGAATCGGGCAAAGGTCCCATATCGACGGGCCATCTGGTTGCCCGTCTGGCATCGCGCCTGACCGACCGCATGGGCCCGGTGATCGCCGAGGTCAGCGACAAGATTGCTGAATTAGAGGAAATTTTAATCGAGGACGATACGGACAAGCAGGCAAATTTGCGTGATGTGCGCCATGAACTGGTTGGGTTTCGCCGGTCGACGATTTCCCTGCGCCGTTATATCGCTCCGCAACGCGATGCCCTGCACAAGCTGGTTGAAATGGATCATGACTGGTTTGATGAGAATATGCTGGGGCGCCTGCGGGAAACCGTGGACCAGGTCACGCGCATAACAGAATCCCTTGATGAAATCCGTGAACGATCGGCGGTCGTGCAGGACGAACTGATGAACCGCATATCGCAACGCATGGAACGGACCATGTATGTTCTGACCATGGTCGCCACGATCATGCTGCCGCTCGGTTTTCTGACCGGACTACTGGGGATCAACGTCGGCGGCATTCCCGGCGCGGAAGTGAATTGGGCCTTTTGGGCGGTTTGCGGCGGCCTGGCGGTGGTTGTTGTGGTCGAATATTGGCTGTTCAAAAGACTCAAGTGGCTTTGAATGTAAACGGAATGATCCGTTTGCAGGCGGGTGGCCGCTCAGAGCGGTACCATATGAATAGGAAGCGCTCTAGCCCCAGGCAAACCCCCGGCGTGCCGGCAGGCCGCCGTCAACGGGGCAGCTTTCGGGACTGATTGCCGACAGGATTTCGGCGATGCGCTGGCCCTCATTCCAGTTCAACATGGTTGTCGCGGTTTTATCGGGGGCTGTGCAGATTTGCGGAACGCCCCAGCCGACCGCCAGGTGAATGGCGGTTGTCTGCAGTTGGCCGCCCAGAGCCAGCGGCAGAAGGCAACTGGCGGCCCCCTGGTCGGCAAGCTGTTTTAAAGACCGGATATCGCTGATCGACTGACTGCGGTTTGCCGATAGCCTCAGGGCATTGCCGGCATTTTTGAAGACTCCGTCGGTTGCTGCGAACAGGCCAGGCCCCATCTCCGGGTTGGCGATCACCTGGACCCGTTTGCCGGCCGCCCAAGTCAGCCGTCGGTACCCTTCCAGATCGTCATCGGCAAAGGGGTCTTCGATGGAGACGATAGGGTAGGTTGAGACCCAGTCGACAAATTTTCCAGACAGGGTATCGGTGGAAAAGAGGGAGTCCTGTCCGTGGAACTGGTAGTGGCCCTGCTGTCGGCTGGCAGGTGTGGCGATTTTAATGGCAATGCCCATGTCCTGGGCAGGCCGCAACCGGACTTTTTCAATGGCACGGATTAGGATTTTCAGGATCTGTTCGTCGCCTGCCCCGGGTTCGATCACAGACTGCAGCGCCTCCGTGCGAACCGATTCGGCCCAGTTCAGGGCTTCGGCAAAACTTCCGGCACCCACCGGGATCACTGAAAACCGTTCGATGCAGCGGGGCCCGCTGCCCAACTGTTGCGCTGTATACACAGTCAGCGTTGGCAGGGGCAGGGTATCAGCCGGGCCCTGGCCCAGAAAAGTCCCCAGATATTGCCACAGGGGCAGTTTTTCCGTGTCCGCCATGGCCCACAGGCAGGCCGAGGAAACGGTATTGAGCACCGGGGCAAGAAGCGGATTGGCTTCGGCGCCGCAGCCGGCGTCGGCAAGCCACTGATCGACTGCTGATTGATCGTGCGCCGATTTGCCCTTCAATTGGGAATGCAGCCGGTCGTTTATGTAGGCGATGCAGCTGTCGATTTCGGCTGAAGGCCGGTGCGCGGAAGGGGGCAGGGCTGTCGCCACCCGCCCGTGCGCCCCATAGCGCAACAGCACATCAATTTCGATTGCCGGCTGTCCGGTCATGTCCCGGAGTTTCCGGGCCTGGATTTTTTTTATCTTTGTTTTACTCATCTCGTCCTGCGAAATACTATCGTCACCGAAGGGGGTTGGAAAGGTTCGGTAAATTATTGCCTGGTGTTTTTCCGATCACCTTATTGCTTTTTTATAGTTCGCCGCGGCTACTTTATGGGTTAACCGCTGATCTGTCTGCCGGTAATTTGCAGGCCTTTCTCTATACGGTCTGCAACACGGCGTAACTTTTGGAAATATTTGGAAATAGATCTGACTTCATACAGAAATGTATGGCTGCTATTGTCTGATCATTGAGTTGCTGGCCTTTACGAAGTTGTCGGCAGCTCCTGTCAGGGGCTTGCCCCCCCTTGCCCCTGACAAACCTCCCTGTAAAACTCGCCAGGCTCGAAAGAGCCTGGCTTTTTTTTATGCCGAGCAGTTCAGCAGGCTGGAATCAGGCGTTTTAATCTATACAATTTGAGCCATGGAACTTGGCATTCAAAATGGCGGTGGCTTTCAGATGTGGGTGGTTTTCGCCCTCATCATCGGCGGTTTGGCCTTTTATGTACGCGAACGCGGCTCCATGGAATTGACGTCGATTGGTATTGTCTGCTTCCTGTTGCTGTTTTTCCACTTCTTTCCGGTCGTTGACCGGGCGGGAGTGCCCCGGGTGACACCCCTGCGGATTCTGCAGGGGTTCTCCAACCCGGCGCTGATTGCCGTGCTGGCCCTGTTGATTATCGGTCAGGGAATGGTCCGGACCGGTGTTCTCGACCGCGGGGCGACGGTTCTGCTTGCGTTAACCCGCGGCCATGGCGGCATGCTGGGGTCGCTTAGTCTTTTGCTGGTGGTTGCCATCGTTATCAGCGCATTCATGAACAACATCCCGGTCGTGGTGATTTTTATTCCCATTATCCAGGCCCTGGCCATTCGCTATAACCGGCCGGCTTCAAAACTGTTAATTCCACTCAGCTATGCGGCGGTGCTGGGGGGAATGACGACCATCATCGGCTCGTCGACCAACCTGTTGGTCAATAGTGCGCTCATCGAAATGGGTGAAAAGCCATTCGATTTTTTTGATTTTACGGTCCCCGGCTCCCTGATGGCAGCTGTCGGCCTGATTTACGTGGTGGCGATCGCCCCCAGACTGTTGCCGGACCGTAGTGGTAAAGCAGAAGTTTTTGGCGATGGCGCGGGTCGCCAGTTCATTGCCCATATGACCGTATCCGAAGATTCGCCGCTGATCGGAGAAGTTGCCATTGGCGGCCTGTTCTCCGGCCTGCCAAATAAAACCCTGCGCATGGTCGTGCGCGGCGAGGAAGCGCTGTTTCCGCCGTTTGAAGATTATGTGGCGCGGGCCGGGGATGTATTGGTTGTTGCGGCGACGCGCAAGGCGCTGACGGAAACCCTGTCGAATGACCCGGACGCCCTGCATCCCAACCTGGGGGATGGTGAAGGCGAGAAACTGTCCGGGCTCGAGCAGCGACGGTGGGAAGCCGGCGAGCAGTCCCTGGCCGAGGTCATGGTCGCGCCGGGCTCTGGCATAGTTGGTTTAACCCTGCCGCAAATCGGCTTTCGGTTCAGGACCCATTGTATTGTCGTCGGTATCCAGCGCCGCACCCGTATGATCCGGTCGCGGCTGACGGAAATTCGCCTCGAAGCCGGCGATGTGCTTTTAGTGCACGGGCAGAACGAAGATATCGCCAAGCTGCGCACAAACCGTGATGTGGTTCTGCTGGAGTGGTCGGCGGAAGAACTGCCGGCCCTGCGCCGGGCCAAACGCGCCGGCTTGATTTTTCTGGCGGTCATTGCCTCGGCGGCGACCGGCTTCGTGCCGATTGTCGTCAGTGCCCTTTGCGGGGCGGCGGCCATGGTGATTGTCGGTGTCCTCAATGTGCGCCAGGCGTTTCAGGCGGTTGATCCCAAAATCGTCACCACCATCGCCGCCGCGCTGGCGCTCGGCGTCGCCCTGCAGGAAACAGGCGGTGCCGCCTATCTGGCGGACAAAATGATCCTGTCCCTGGACGGGGCTTCGCCGGCGGTTATCCTGTCGCTGTTTTTTCTGTTGGTCGCCGGCCTGTCAAATATCATCAGCACGAAAACGGCCGCCGTTCTGTTCACTCCGATTGCTGTCGATATGGCGGTTCGGCTGGGCGTGCCGCCGACGTCCTTTGCCGTCGCCGTGATCTTTGCCGCCAACTGTTCCTTTGCCTCGCCGCTGGGCTATCAGACCAATTTGCTGGTGATGGGGCCCGGCCATTATAAGTTTACGGATTTCTTCCGGGCCGGATTGCCGCTGATCTTTTTGCTGTGGGTTGTCTTCTCACTTTTTGCCCCCTGGTATTACGATCTGTAGGGGCCAGCTATTTATGGCCAAGCAGGCTGTTGAGCAGCGGCGCGATTTTATCGAGCGGAAGAATTTTGCTGCAGTAACCGGCTTTGGATACGGCGCCGGGCATTCCCCAGACCACACTGGTGGCAAAGTCCTGGGCGATCACCTGGCCACCGGCGTCGATGATATGCTTTGCCCCGGCTTTTCCGTCCGACCCCATCCCCGTCAGGACAACCGCGCAGACCTCTGCTCCATAGGCCTGGGCAATACTTTCCAGCATCGGATCAGCGCTCGGGCGACAGAAATTGACGGCTGGATCCTCGGTCAGTTTGATCCGCATCCGTCCATTGACCGCATGCACCAGCATATGGGTGTCACCCGGGGCAATATAAACGGTGCCGGGGCTGACCGCTTCGCCGTCCGTGGCTTCGACTATGGTTTTGTTGGTGCGGCCCGCCAGATTGCTTGCCAGAACACGGGTGAAGGTCTTTGGCATGTGCTGGGTGATCATGACGGGAACGTCCAGATCGGCAGTTAACCGCTCCAGCACCGTAAACAGCGCCTGCGGTCCACCAGTTGAACTGGCAATGGCAATCAGCGCCGGCTTTACGTTCTGGAAAGGCCGCAGGGTTAGCGTCTCGCCCGGCGGTTTTGGCAATGGTGCAGTGGTGTCGATCTGGCGGATACCATCGCCGCGCCGCGCCTGTGCCAGGGAGCGGACCGCGCGCAGCAGGGCCGCATCAAAACTGGCTTTTGATTTCTGTTTTGTAAAATCAGCAGGCGTCTGAATGAAATCCGCAGCACCCCGCTCGAACCCGGTCATGCTCTTTTTGACATTGGTGAAGGTCAAGGTCGATGCCATCAGCACCTTGGCCTTTTCGTCAATCTTGAGGATGCGGTTAAGGCTGATCAGGGCATTTTCGTGACGCATGCCAATATCAATGACGATGCAGTCCACATGCTGTCTGCGCAGTTTCGAGATGCCGTCAGCACCGAGTTCGTAAGGCCCCAGAACCTGCAGGTCACCGGCACCCGCCAGCGCTCCGGAAATATGATCGGTGATGATGCCGGGCTCGGCAATAATCAGGACGGAAAGGGGCGCGGTCGGCTTTGCGGCGGATGTAAATGGCATGCCTCCATTTTTACGTGGCCGACCGGCGGCGGGCAAGAGTTCACTTGCTGGCCGCCGGGTTTGCGCCTGGATATGCAATTTCTTGACGCGTGCCCGGCTTCGCCATATAAGCGCTGCGGGCCACAGCTCCCCAACGAGCTGCGTCCCTTCTGCAAGGAAGGAGATAAAATGACTAATCCTGCAAAACCGGCCCTTCGGCCGTCTAATCCCTGTTTCTCATCCGGCCCCTGTGCCAAACGTCCCGGCTGGACCCCTGAGGTCCTGCAAAACGCCGTGCTCGGGCGCTCGCACCGGGCCAAAATCGGCAAGGACCGGCTCAATCTGGTGATTGACCAGTCGCGCGAAATCCTCGGCCTGCCTGACGATTACCTGATCGGCATTGTCCCCGCGTCCGACACCGGCGCCGTTGAAATGGCGCTGTGGTCGCTGCTCGGCCAGCGTGGCGTCGACATGCTGGCCTGGGAAAGTTTCGGCTCGGGCTGGGTCAGTGACGTGCTCAAGCAGCTGAAACTTGAAAACGTCACCGAACATTTTGCCGACTACGGCAAGCTGCCGGATTTAAGCAAAGTCAATTTTGATAATGATGTGGTCTTCACCTGGAACGGCACCACGTCGGGTGTGCGGGTACCCAATGGCGACTGGATCGCGGCTGATCGCCAGGGCCTGACCATCTGTGACGGCACCTCGGCGGTGTTTGCCATGGACATGCCCTGGGACAAACTCGACGTTGTCACTTATTCCTGGCAGAAGGTGCTGGGCGGCGAAGCCCAGCATGGCATGCTGATCCTCAGCCCGCGGGCCGTGGAACGGCTCGAATCCTATACCCCGCCCTGGCCCATGCCCAAACTGTTCCGCCTGACCAAGGGCGGCAAGATCATGGCCGGTGTGTTCAAGGGCGAAACCATCAACACCCCGTCGATGCTGGTTGTTGAAGATGCCGTCGATGGCCTGGCCTGGGCCAGGTCGGTTGGCGGCCTGAAGGGCCTGATTGGCCGCGCCGACAAAAATGCGGCGGCCATTGCTGCCTGGGTGGCTGGCAATGCCAATTTCGAGTTTCTGGCGGAACTGCCGGAAACCCGCTCAACCACGTCTGTTTGCCTGCGCATCGTGGCGCCCTGGCTGACCGCCCTGTCGGACAAGGACCAGGACTTGGCCGTGCGCCGTGTGACCGCGCTGCTCGATGGCGAGGGCGTCGCCTATGACATCACCTACTACCGGGATGCCCCGGCGGGCCTCAGGATCTGGGCCGGTGCGACTATCGAGACGGCGGACCTTGAGGCGATCTTCCCGTGGATCGAATGGGCGCTCGAATGCGTGCGCCTTGAAACCCAGGCAACGGCACAGGAGACAGCCCATGGTTAAGGTCCTGATTTCCGACAAAATGAGCCCGCTTGCCGAACAGGTGTTCAAAAACCGCGGCATCGAGGTCGATGTGATTACCGGCCAGAGCCCCGAGCAGCTGGCCGCCATCATTGGTGATTATGAGGGGTTGGCGATCCGCTCGTCGACCAAGGCGGTCGGCGATATTATCGCCAGGGCCGGCAAGCTGAAGGTGATCGGACGGGCCGGCATCGGCGTCGATAATGTGGATATTCCGGCAGCCACGCAGAAGGGCATCGTGGTTATGAATACGCCCTTTGGCAATTCGATAACAACCGCCGAACATGCCATTGCCATGATGCTGGCCCTGGCCCGCGACATTCCCCAGGCCAACGCCTCGACCCATGCCGGCAAATGGGAAAAGTCGCGGTTCATGGGGATCGAGATCACCGGCAAAACGGTTGGCGTGATCGGCTGCGGCAATATCGGCTCGATCTTTGCCGACCGGGCGCTGGGTCTGAAAATGAAGGTCATCGGATATGATCCCTATCTGACGCCGGAGCGGGCGCAGGCCTTGGGCATCGAAAAAGTTGAACTGAACGAGCTGCTGGGGCGGGCTGATTTCATCACCCTGCATACGCCGTTGACGGATGCCACGAAAAACATCATTTGTGCAAAAAACATCAAAAAGATGAAAGACGGGGTACGCCTGATCAATTGCGCGCGGGGCGGTCTGGTGGTCGAAGCAGATCTGAAGGCCGGGCTGGAGTCGGGCAAGATTGCCGGTGCCGGCCTCGATGTTCTGTCCGTCGAGCCGGCCACTGAGCATATGTTTTTCGGCATGGAAAATGTGATACTGACGCCGCACCTGGGGGCATCGACCACAGAGGCCCAGGAAAAGGTTGCCGAACAAGTGGCCGAACAGATGGCCGATTATCTGCTGACCGGGGCGGTGACCAACGCGCTCAATATGCCGTCGGTCAGTGCCGAAGAGGCGCCCCGGCTGACACCTTATATGAAACTGGCCGGCCAGCTTGGCAGTTTCGCCGGACAGGCGACGCAGACCGCCTATCAGGAGGTCACCATCGAGTATGAAGGCGCGGTTGCCGAGCTCAACGTCAAACCGCTGACCGCCGCCGTTCTGCAGGGCCTGCTGGCGCCGCTGATGGAAGGGGTCAACATGGTTTCGGCACCGGTGATCGCCCGCGAACGGGATATCATAATCAGCGAAGTGACCCGCGAGAAAGGCGAGGCCTACCAGACCCTGATCCGGCTTACCGTGAAAACCGAAAACCAGACCCGCAGCGTTTGCGGAACATTGTTCAACGGCACCGAGCCGCGCCTGGTTGAAGTTAAGGGCATTCCCATCGATGCCAGAATCGGGCCCAATATGCTGTATATCACCAACCGCGACAAACCGGGCTTCATCGGCAGTCTGGGTACGGTGCTGGGCGATGCAGGGGTCAATATCGCCACCTTCAGCCTGGGCCGCGCCAGCGAAGGCGGCGACGCCATCGCGCTCATCGAAATCGATGGTGAGCCGGGCAAGGACGTGATTGACCGAGTCTGTGAGCTGGAGCATGTGGTGATGGTCAAGGCCATGCGCTTCTAGGAGCGAATTTTGCATCATTTAAAAACCGGCTGCAGAATTCTGCAGCCGGTTTTTTTGTGTTTGAGCGACTAAAGACAGGATCCAGGCGGAACTGAACCGCCGCAGCATGGCCATAACGGTCCGCTTCCCATAACAGGGCCATTGCTTTACAAGTTATTCAGTTTGATTGGCAGCGCAGGTCTACGCAATGAATCGCTCAGAACAGCGTCGCCTACAGAAACGTGAAGAAAAACTGGAAACGGCCTGCCAAACTCCCACATTCTGCCGTCCGAAATTCCATAGACATCGCCCTG
The DNA here is from genome assembly GCA_013203595.1 of Rhodospirillales bacterium. GTDB lineage: Bacteria > Pseudomonadota > Alphaproteobacteria > Rhodospirillales > Casp-alpha2 > JABMNT01. Next base: position 13,010 of record JABMNT010000187.1, on the reverse strand, counting down.
CAGCATCATTGGATCGGTCGTTTGCAGGAAGCCGAAAGTGCCTTCAGTTAAATTCAGCAGGTCAAGCCTGCGCCTGCAGGTTCTCTCCTCACCGCTATTTGATGCGCTGCGGTTTTCCGGGCATTTTGAACCGGCCTTGTGGGCCATATAGTGACGTTTTTCAGATTCTGAATTTGTAGGAGTTAGCAGATGGTTTTCGTGGTAATGGTAATTGAACTTGGAAGTAAACGTGTGGGGAATGGTCACTTTCCCGCGTAACGACAGGATATCTGACTATGGTTCAATCTTCAGCGTCGCCCAGAGCTGCCACATGTCCCGCCTGTGGGCACCATGTCGCGGTTTCCTTCTATGAGGGGGGATCACAGCCACTGGCGACACTGGCCTGGCCCAAATCACAAAAAGCCGCCCGGTCTTTGCCCAAATTCCATCTCGATTTTGTCAGATGTGTCAGTTGCGGGCATGTCTTCAATGTGACTTTTGACTATGAGAATGTGCCCTATTCGGAAAAGCCGAATTTGATGTTTAACCACGGAAATTCGTGGTCTGGGTTTTTGAACAATGTTCGTTCGGCAATCCTCAAGCAGCTTCCAGAAAGCCCGGTTGTTGTTGAAATTGGCTATGGAGACGGGGCTTTTCTTTCTGGATTGTCAGAGGCGCGCCCCGGCGGCCGCTATATCGGGTTTGATCCCAATGGCGCAAGCGCAGCCAATACCTCTGTGGAACTGCGCGCAGAGTTGTTTGACCCGGCCCGCCATTTGGCGGAACTGAAACCGGACCTGATCATCAGTCGCCATGTTCTCGAGCACCTTGTAAATCCGCTTGGATTTTTGCAACAAATGTCTTTTTGCGCGTCGATGCTTCAGTCAGCACCTGTTGTTTACCTGGAAGTACCTTGTGTCGATGCCGCAATTTCAAGCCGTCGAACGGTCGATTTCTATTACGAGCACAGCTCCCAGTTTACCACGGAATCCTTTACCAAGATGCTGTCTCTTTCGACCCATGAAATTTTCGAGATTGGCCACGGATATGAGGGAGAGGTGATTTTCGGTTTTGCCTCGCTGGGTGCACCTGTTACGGCGCGCGAGCATGCTTTCCAGGCTGACGCCTTTTATCGTGAAACCGAGGACGGACATAATGCGATTTGCAAGGAGTTGGCTGACTTGCATGTGAGCGGAAAACGCGTGGCCCTGTGGGGCGGCACAGGAAAATCTGCGGCGTTCATGTGCCACTATGGCGTCGATGCGCAGCGGTTTCCCGTCGTTGTTGATTCGGACCAAAATAAAGCCGGGACTTTCGTGCCCGGCACTGGTCAGGAAATCCGGTTCAGAGACTATCTGCTCGACCACGACGTTGACGTTATTATAATCCCGCCGCAATGGCGGGCGGCCGATATCATCTCTGAAATAACCCAGAACGGGATTGTATGTGAGCAGGTCTTGATCGAACACCTCGGGCATTTGATTGATTATAACCGCGATCAGCACCCGTATCGCGTCTAATCGATGAAGCGCGCGATCACAGGCAGCACGCAGATACGGTGGATGGGATGGAATTGTCTGAAATTCTGTCAGATCGTTGCGTGTTCATTTCATTGTCTGGGTGATTGCGGGTACAAATTTAAGTGCGTAGGGTAGATGTCTTACGACGGAGTGATAGGGTGAGCGATGGGAGAACTCTATAATATTGCGGCAGGCTCGAGCGATGTAAACAGGGGGCATCTGCGCGAAGCCTATTACAATGACGGGGCCGTCATTGTGCGTGATCTGTTGCCCCTGTCGATGATCGAATCCGTGGCCCGGCTTATTGTTTCACTTCTAAAACTCGTTGATGAAACGCTATGGGAAGCCTGCCCGGCTGATTTGACGAAGCACCCTGTAAAAGCGGCAAGTTGGATGCTGGTGGAGGCTGAACGGCGCAATCCGGGCAGTCAGGCGACGATTTATGATGCCATTGCCCACGCGCCGCTGATGCACAAACTGGCCGCCTGTGACGAACTGGCCGGCGTTATCCATTCGATACTTTCGCCTCAAATAATGATTCACCCGCGGCTGATTGTTTTGATGAGTATGCCGAAGGAGACCTGGCATCTTGCGCGATGGCATCAGGATTTCTATTACAACGAAGGTCCCGAGAGCACCTGCACTGTCTATGCGCCGCTGCAATATACCGATATCCGGAACGGCGGCTTGATCGTTGCCAGAAAATCACATAATCGCGGACTGCTTGTGCATGAGTCTCATGACCTTGATGTGCCGACAAAGTGGAACACGATTTCTCCATCAGCCGTTGCGAAATTTGATCATCCGACACAGATCGTCATGAACCCGGGAGATGTCCTGTTCATGCATAGCCTGACGCCACATACAGCACAGGTGAATGAAACCGAAGATGTGCGTTTTACGATTAATTTACGGTATCGCGATATGAGGGATGAAAAGTTTCGCAACAATAACTGGCGTATCGGTGATACGTCTGAGGCGCGCCAGGCACTTGCCCGCGGAAACCCCAGGAAAGGAAGATACAATGAAGCTGGTTCGTGAAACAGCACATCAATCCAGCAATGACCTGGATTATATTTCGCAGCTTGATGGTTACTGGAACGACAGTCCCGGTACGGCGGTTGAGAAGCTGGAAACCTTTACCAAGTTTGTATCGCGTCAGTCGCTTACCAAGTTCATTGCGCGCCTTGAGATCTTCAAAATGCAGCAGGAGGTTCACGGCTCGGTTGTTGAAGTGGGCGTGCATCGCGGCGCGAGCCTGATGACCTGGGCGCACCTGTCATCGATTCTCGAGCCGGTAAATTATCTGCGAAACATAATTGGTTTCGATACCTTTGAGGGTTTCCCTGATATTGGTGACAAAGACTCGAAAGGTGTCAGCGAGCATCTTGTCAAAGGCGGCTTTGCCGTCGGTGATACACCTGATATCGACCTTGAGCGGGCGATCGGTCTGTATGATACCAATCGGATGATGAATCATATTCCCAAGTGCGAATTGGTGAAGGGTGATGTAGCGCAAACCTTGCCCAACTATTTGGAGGAAAATCCTCACCTTCTGGTTTCCCTGCTGCATCTGGATGCGGATCTCCATGCGCCGACAAAAACAGCCTTGGATCTGCTGTTGCCACGCATGCCCAAAGGGGCGATCATTTTATTTGACGAGCTGAACATGAAGCTGTTCCCGGGCGAGACGATCGCCTTGCTGGAAACCCTGAATTTAAACAAGTACCCGTTGCGCCGGTTCAGCTACGCAACGTCCATGTCCTATCTCGTCATTGAGTAAGCCGTAAGCCAGAAACCACGGCAGGACACCAGGCCGCCGCCATGGACTTCAGACGTAGCGTGTTATTTGCTTTTGCCCTTGGGTTTAGGGTTCCTGGGCTTCGGTTTCCTGGCGGCAGCGGGTGGTTTGGTCGTCTTGGTTTTTTTCGATTGTGCGTTTTTTGGGGCTGCTGAGGCCTTTGCCGGCTTCTTAGCTGCTGCGGGCTTTGCCGGCTTCTTAGCTGCTGCGGGCTTCGCCGGCTTCTTAGCCACTGCGGGCTTTGCCGCCTTCTTAGCCGCCGCCGGCTTCTTTGTCGAAACCTTCTTTTTGCTGGCGGGCGGAGGCGCTTCGTCCGATGCCAAACCGGTCGTTTCCAACACAGTTTTGCGCAGATTGTTCAAATTCGTCTGTAAGTCATGGAAGGTTTCATTGGTCATGTCGCGCCATTGCGCGATCGTTTTCGACGTTTTTTCGGTGATCTCTCCGCCCTGTTCGCGGACCCCGTCCAGGGTCTCGCTGCTGCGCTCGCGGACCGCATTCATCGCGGAGTTAAATTGGCCACCTACGTCATGCAGCCAAGTTTGCATTTGATGAAGTGTTTCTTCCGTGGGGCTGGGGCGGTCATGCAGCCGGTCTAGTGTGTTCGCGATTTTCTTTGGCTTGCCTTGAACTTCATCGGTGCCGCCGTCCGCAACAGCTGCCTTGGCGGCATTCTTCAGCGCCGCTGCGGCCCAGGCATTCACCGTACGGCGTTGCTTGCGCGCTGCTTCGGTAATCGCTGCCAGCGACGCGGGCGTAAGCCCGGTAATCGACAGCGTTGTGGTCGTTGATTTCTTGCGCGTTGCCATGTCTCATCCTTCCCCGATTGAGTCAGGTAATTTAGCACATGCCAGCGCGTCCAGCAATGATACAGATAGCGTCTCGATGGCGGCATAACCGGACAAAATCCGGTGCCGGGCAGAGATTTTGCCCAGGCCACCCGATCACCTTTTTGCACCTGCGCCGTGCGGCTATCGACACCGGGCAGCATCAGTGTCTCATTGACCTGTATTCTGCTTTCTATTTTGCCGGTAAGGACCGCAAATAGGTGATGATTGCCTGCATGTCATCGGCTTTGATGTTTGCGTAATAGGCATAAGCCATGGGCGGCATCATCGCGGATCCGTCGGGGCGGGTTCCGGTCATTATCATTTTTTTGATCTCGGCATCGGAATGGTTACCCAGACCCGTCGGTGTGATATTGCTGGAAACGCTGACGCCCCATGGCCCATGAAACTTGAAACCGCCGGCACCCAATTGGTTTTTGATATCGGGACCCTGCTTGCCCATGGGCGAATGGCATTCAATGCAGTGGCCTGCCGGCCCGGCCAGATAAGCCCCGTAAGCCAGTTTGTCGGACGGTGATACATCGGCGACTTCGCCAACCGGCGGGCCGTAGGAAGGTGGCAGGGGAATGGTATAAACCGACTTGGCGATGGGGTTGTTAACCGGCTTGACGTTCCGCAAATAAGCAACAATGGCTTTTGCGTCGCGATCTGAAATCCCCCGGTATAAGCCGATCGGCATCGGCGGGCCGATGATTGATCCGTCGGGGCGTTTGCCTTCCCGTATGGCCAGAATGATCTGGGCGTCCGTCCAGTTCCCGATCCCTGTCTCTTTGTCTGGTGTAATGTTTGACGCATTGGCGGTAAAACCCGGATTAACCTCCAGATTAGCCATTCCCGCCAGTTCCATGCCCGGCAATGCCCCGGTTGGACCCTGGGGTGTGTGACAATTGCCGCAGGCGACAATGGATTGCATGAGGTAGGTGCCACGCTCCAGCAGGGTTTCGGCTCTGGCGCTGATGGTTGTCGTTGTGATTGATCCGGCAAATAAAATCGCACCCATCAGGTTTAACAAACGATCCATTTTGAACATAATGCCCTACCAGCCCCAGCTTGTTGTTTATATTTTGGCGATCCTACATCTGAAATGGACAGCTCTGCAACATGCCATCGGGAGGTCGTGAGAATTTATTTCTGCGCGCTGTTATGGCACAAGGCTGCCCTCAGGTGGCGGTATCGGTTACTGTGTTATCGGGTCGACTTATTCATTGCCAGCGTCGGCGTTGCCAGCGTCGGCCAATGGAGGATTCAAGGCTGTATGGTAAATCCGGAACAGGCCAAGTCCACCCGGGTTGTCTCCCCGCAGCGACCGCTCTGTGCCTGTCCGGAAAACCGGATCAGGCCACCCGATCGCCTTTTTTCACTACGGCCGTGCGGCTATCGACACCGGGCAGCATCTTTGCCGCATCGCGGGTGACCACCAGGTCGAGAACGGTGGGGCGGTCGGTGGTTGCCATGGCGGTTTTCAGGGCATCCGACAACTGGTCCGGGTCCTCGACGCGGATCCCCTGACAGCCGAAGACCTCGGCCAGTCTGGCATAGTTCTGTTCGTTCAGATCGCTGGACTGGTAATTGCCTTCGCCATACATCAGATGCTGCAGGGCTTTCACATAGCCCGAGGCGGCGTTGTTGACGATCAGCAGGGTGAAGGCCAGGCCCATGCGCTTGGCGGTTTCCAGTTCGCCCAGCACCATGTTAAAGCCGCCATCGCCGGTGATCGAGATGACCGGGCGGTCGGGTGCCGCCAGTTTGGCCCCCATGGCGCCCGGCAGGCCGTAACCGATGGAGGCAAAGCCCCGGTCCGGAACAAAACCGCGTCCGGCCTGTTTGGTGTCATACAACAGCCCGGCCCAATGGGCGGCAAAGCCGCCGTCGGCGACGAGTATAGCTTCGGCTGGCAGGGTCTTGTTGAGCTCGAGCAGGACCCGGGCCATATCAATGGGCTGGTCCGATGAATTCATGCGCGCCGACACGCTGTCGCGCCAGGTGGCCATGGCAGTGGGTACGCTGCCGGCATAGGCGGCGTTGCCGGCACCCAGTTGCGGCGCAATGTCCTGCACCGCCTGGTGCAAATCGATGAGCCCCTCGCGGGCATCCGACCACAGGCGCAGGGCCGGGCGGAAGGTGCGGTCAAACTCTTCGGCGACGATTTCCATATGGATCAGGGTTTGCCCCGCTGCCGGCAGGCTGTAGCGCTTGGTCGCGATCTCACCCAGTTTGCAGCCGATCACTAAAAGGCAGTCGGACTGGGCGATCAGCGCGTTGGCAATGCGGTCGTAGCGGCCAAACAGGCCGGCGCTCAACGGGTGTGTGCAGGCAATGGCGCCCTTGCCGGACAGGGTATGGGCGACGGGAATGTTGTTGGTGGTGGCAAACTCAACCAGGGCTGCATGGGCGCCGCTGATATGGACCCCGCCACCGCACAGGATCAGCGGCGTTTTCGCATCGGCGATCAGCCTTGCCGCCTCAGCCATGTCATCGCGGGCAGCGCGCATGCGCAGGCTGGGGGCGGCTTCAAAGCAAGCGTCGATGGCAAAGTCTTCGGGCTCGAAATGATAGGTGCCATGGCAGATGTCTTCCGGCACCGCGACCACCACCGGGCCGGGCCGGCCACTGGTGGCGACGGCAAAGGCACGGCGGATAAACTCGGGAATCCGTTCGATCATTTCGACCCGCAGAAATTCCTTGCAGGCGGGTTTCAGAATATCGGTCTGGTTGGTTTCCTGGGTCATGTTCTTCCAGGAATGGGCGCGATGGGTGTCACCAACCAGCACCACCAGCGGCGAGCCGGCGTTCAGGGCCTCGACCAGGCCGGTCACCAGATTGGTCGCACCCGGCCCCAAAGTCGCGTCACAGACGCCAACCCGGCCACTGACCTTGGCGTAAGCATCGGCGGCAAAAACCGCGCAGCGTTCGTCGTTGATCAGATTGTGGTCGAGGCCGAGCCGGCGGGCCGCATCATAAAACGGCAGCAACTGAAAGCCACCCATGCCGAACATCGGACCGGTTTTATGGGCTTGCAGCATGCGGGCGAGGGCTTCGCCGCCGGTCATTTCATTTGTTTCAGGCATTGATTTTTCCAATTTGTTTGAGGGCAGCGGCGGCGATTTGTTCGGCGCTGATGCGGACTTCGTTTTCCATGGTCGGGGCATAGCTGATGGGAATGCGCGGTGCCGCCAGACGAGCCGGTGCCGATTTCAGCTGACCGAACAGTTTTTCGCTGACGGTTGCCGCGATTTCCGCACCGAAGCCGCCGACCCGCACCGCTTCGTGGACAATCAGCAGGTGGCCGGTCCTGCCGACACTTTCACAGACCGTTGCTTTGTCCCAGGGCCACAGGGATCTGAGATCAATCACTTCCGCACTGACGCCTTGCGCGGCCAAAAGTTCGGCCGCCTGCATGGCCTGGTGGAACATCGCCGACCAGGACAGCAGGGTGATCTGGCTGCCGGCTCTGGCAATGCGGGCCTTGCCCAGCGGCAGGTCCGGGGCGTCGTCATCGACCGGGCCTTGCAGAGCCCATAAATCCTTATGCTCCAGATAGACAACCGGATCATCGCAGCGAATGGCCTGCTTGAGCAGGCTCTTGTTGTCCGCCGGGGTCGCCGGCATCACCACCACAAGGCCCGGGATATGGGCATACCAAGCCTCCAGCGACTGGGAATGCTGGGCCGCGGACGACCGCCACAGACCCGATGGTTCGCGGACCACCATCGGCACCCGGGCCTGGCCGCCGAACATATAGCGGGCCTTTGCCGCCTGGTTGACCAGTTCGTCAACGGCGCAAAGCGCGAAATCGGCAAACCGCATTTCGACCACCGGCCGGGTGCCCATCATGGCGGCACCCACGGCGGAACCCAGAATACAGCTTTCGGAAATCGGTGTGTCGGCGATGCGGTCTTTGCCAAATTCCTGCTGCAGGCCGTGGTACTGGCCAAATACGCCGCCGCGGCCCAAATCCTCGCCCAGCGCCCAGACCGTCGGGTCTTCGCGCATCATCTCGGCCAGCCCCTCGCGCCCGGCTTCCAGATAGGTCATCTGTTTCATCAAAAGGCCTCCGTTCTGGGATCACCGATATCCTGTACATCGGCGTAAGCCTCGATCGCCGGCGGGAACGGGGCATCGCGGGCTGTGGCATAAATGGCGGCCATTTCGCGGCTTGCATCGGCTTCGAGATTGTCCAGTTCGGCGACCGCGACCCCGGCCTCGGTCAGCAGAGTGCGGCAGCGGACCAGCGGATCATGGTTCCACTTTTCATCGGCTTCACCGGTCGGCCGGTAGCCGGCGGCATCGGTGCTGGTATGACCTCCCAGGCGATAGGTTTTCAGATGCAGCAGATGCGGGCCGTGCATTTTCACCCGGCGGATATAGTCCTGGGTTGCAATGTCGACGGCAACCACGTCGTTGCCATCGATGCTTTGCGCTTCCAGGCCGAGCGCTTTCGCGCGCGCCACCGGGCCCTCACCGGCGGTGGTGTCGCGGGTGTGGGTGGTTGCCGAATAGGCATTGTCCTCGCAGACGAACAGGACCGGCAGGTTGAAGATTTTGGCCCAGTTCAGACCTTCCAGAAACGGCCCGCGGTTGATCGCGCCATCACCGAAGATGCAGACCACAAGCTTGTCTTCGCCTTTCAACTTGATGGCGTGGGCGGCACCGACGGCAATATTGATATTGGCACCGACAACGCCATTGGCGCCGAGCATTCCGACGCTGAAATCGGCAATATGCATGGAGCCCCCCTTGCCCCCGCAATTGCCGCCGACTTTACCGAGTAATTCGCGCATCATGGCTTCCGGGCTGGCCCCCTTGGACAGGGTATGGCCGTGGCCGCGATGCGTGGATAACAGAATATCGTCGGGTTTCAGGTTCTCGCAAACCCCGACGGCGGCTGCTTCCTGGCCGATCGACGGGTGTATGGCGCCCAGCACCAGGCCTTCTTCCTTGGCTTTTATGGCGGCCTGCTCAAAGGCGCGAATGCGCAGCATTTGGCTGTAGAAACGGCTGTAACGGGTACGGTCAAAATTGGACGCGGTCATTGTTGTGGTCGCATGGCGATGCGGCTCCCTCCCCAGGTAATCACTCTTTTTGTTTTATTATCAAGCGATTGACGGATTATGATAGGCATTATGGGTTAAGCAAGTGGCGTTACGCTGTCAATATTGAAATCTTAGATATGGAAAGTAAATGAACTCCAGCTCCTTTTCGCCATCTCTGGCATCGTCAATCATCGTCGCCGGCAGTATCACAAAATTGCCGCCCGATGTGGCGGGTAAGGTCATTATTTCCGGCTCGCACGGCGGCACCCTGCCGGGTGCTCTGGCGCTGCGGGCCGGTGCCCGGGCAGTGGTGCTGAATGACGCAGGGGTGGGGCGTGACGACGCCGGCATCGGCTCGCTTGCCTTGTGCCAGCAGTTTGCCATGGCGGCGGCTGTGGTCAGTCATACAAGTTGCCGCGTTGGCGATGCCGGGGACATGGTGGCCCGCGGCCGGATCAGCCATGCCAATGCCCTGGCGGTTGCCTGCGGTGTGTTGATCGGGCAGTCCTGCCGGGCGGCGGCGGAGGCCTTAACCCATGCCCCGTTGCCTGCGCGCAGGGAGCCGCCGGCCTTTTCCGAACTGCGTGAAGTTCTTGAAATTGAGGGGGGGACCCGGCAACTGGTACTGGTTGACAGCGCCTCCATGGTGATACCGGAAGATGCGGGACGGGTTGTGCTGACCGGCTCGCACGGCGGCCTGATCGGCGGCAATCCGAAGTTCGCTATCAAGGCCCCGGTTCATGCCGCCTTCTATAATGATGCCGGGTTCGGCATCGAGGACTGGGGGATATCGCGCCTGCCAGCCCTGGAGCAGCAGGGGATAGCCGGCATTACCCTGGATCATCAGAGCTGCCGCATTGGCGAGGCCCGGTCCGGGTACGCGACGGGCATTGTTTCGCAGGTAAACACGCGGGCAGGAAAACTGGGAATAGCCGTCGGCCAGACCGCGGCTGATGCCGTGGTCAGGCTTTGCCGTTAGCCGGGTTCAATCGCCGCAATGGCATCGATTTCCACCTGAAAGCCGTGATGCAGGGTATTGCAGGGAACGATGGTCCGGGCCGGTTTGTGGTCGCCGAAAACCGATCCGTAAACGGCGTTGACTTCCGGCCACAGCGCCACGTCGGAAATATAGACGGTGGTCTTGATGACCCGGTCGAGACCGCTGTCGGCCGCTTCCAGAATGGCCGCCATGTTGGCCAGGCAATTGCGGACCTGCTGTTCGACACTGACGGCCTGTGGCTCTGTGGAGCCGGGCGCGAACCCCAATTGCCCGGAAACGTAGACCAGGCCGGCATGAACAATAGCCTGTGAATAGTGACCACCGGGCCGGGTGGCGTTTTCCGTCAAAATGGTTTTCAAGGGGGCTGTCATGGCTGTTCTGATCCTTGTTTGTTATCCGATCCGGTGGCCGGGTTTCGAGCGCTGCTGGCCAGGGATAAAGATTTTGGTCTCGGGCGCACCGATACGCTTCAGGTCAAACGGTGTGGTCTGGTAAAGCGAATTCAGCCAGTTGCCGAAAAGCAGATGCGCACTTGAGCGCCAGGTGTTGATCGGGGCCTTTGACGGGTCATCGTCGGGATAATAGTGATGGGGAACGGGAATGGGTTCTCCCTTTTCCAGGTCACGCCGGTATTCGTCGCCAATGGTTGTTGAATCGTATTCCATGTGATTGAACATGTGGACATGGTGACGTTTGCGGTCATGCACCAGACAAACACCGGCGATGTCCGATTCGATGAGGATTTCAAGCTCGGGAAATGGCTCGATATCGGACCGGTGGTTCTCCGTATGGCGCGATACCGGCACCGCCAGGGTGTCGTTCAGGCCGCGCATCAAAAGCGAGGTATGATCGAGCACCCGATGTTCATAGATGCCAAACCGCTTTTCGCTGAGCATGTATTTTGGTATGCCGTAAAAATGATGCAGGGCCGCCTGCGCGCCCCAGCACAGGTTGAACAGGCCGTGGACATGGCTATCGGACCAGTCAAAAATCTGCACCAGTTCATCCCAGTAATCGACCTCAGCAAAGGGCATTTTTTCAATCGGTGCCCCGGTGATGATCAGCCCGTCAAATTTGCGGTCCTTGACATCGTCCCAGGGGTGATAAAAATCGAGCATATGTTCCCGCGACGTGTTTTTGGGCACATAGTGGCTGGGCGCAATCAGTGTCATTTCCACCTGCAGGGGGCTGATCCCGAGCACCCGGGCGATCTGCGTTTCGGTTTTTATTTTCTCCGGCATCAGATTCAGCAAGGCGATATGCAGCGGGCGGATGTCCTGATGCATGGCATCACTGTCTTTGATGACCAGTACGCCTTCCTTGTCGAGGATGTCGAAGGCAGGCAGGTTTTCCGGTATTTTGATAGGCATTTATACGATTTCCTGGGCGGTTACGGGCGCATCCTGGCGCAGGTCAGCACGTCTTTTGCAGATCTCGATATAGCGCTCCAGCCGTTCACCGGCGGCCTCTGATTTTGCCGCTTCGGCAATAATGACCTGATAGATATTTTCCATAAACTGATCAGAATCCGGAATCGTTGTATCGCTTGCACCGGTAAAAAATAAGTCGCTGACACCGATTGTAAAGCCTAAGCGTTCGGCCATGGTTGCGTAACGGGGTTTCCGGAATGCCAGCAGTTCGGGAAACAGCGGGCGGGCGAAGTCAAGCGGGTCAATGCCCAGGCCATTGTCCGGTTTGCCATCAAGCACCGGCGCGATAAATGTCGGATGGTAAAAAAGCGGTTTCGGGTCGGTCTTGGCGCGGCGCTTGAGGTCTTCTTCGGAACGCGGATCGGACTGGATATACAAAATCAGCGTATGGTCGGAAAGCGCGGTGAGCACGGGATCCTCTGCATCTTCCGGGTCGCAGATTTCACAGAGGCTGCCGCTGGCGTCATTTATAAACCGCTCACACCGGTAGATTTCCCAGGATTTGTTGATGAAGCGGTCAACTTCCTGCATGGACCCGATTTCCGCGTCCCGGTACAGGCTTTGCCGCTGCAGAAAGGTTTTTTTGTCCAGTCCGCCCTGATTGCTGTCACCGTACATGCCCAGAAATGTCGACACCGGGTCCAGATTCTCGACCGTAATATTGTGATGGATATAGATCGAATCGGAGCGCAACAAATTTGCCACGAACGGGTCTTCCATCTGCATGATCTTGAATTTGATGTTATCGACAATGTCTTCCGCCAGATAGCGGGTGCCAATTCTGTAGTCAGCCGAATAATGGAACCAGTTGGCGGTTTTGCGCAGTTCCTTCGACAGCATGGTTTTGCCGACACCGGACATGCCGAGCAGCGTTATGGCATGGTGTAAACGAGAGAATTCGTCGAGTGTGATCATGTTCTGGGTTCACGTGCATTAAAATAGGGGTTGCGGGTTCGGTGAGTTCCAACGATATCCGATTTTTCCAAAAAGGCCATTTTCATCTTCAGTCTTTTGCTGATCCTGCCCGGACCCCGGCAAATTCGAAAAATTGTAAAAAAAGACTACCCTCACAACCTCGAACGGTGTTTAATTCAGTAAATGTTCGCGGCGCAAAGCCCGCGAATACCTGCAGGGAGAAAGTTAGCGGACGGATGGCCGGATTTGGCTGTATATTTGACGTTTCCGCGCGCACTCCCCGTAAGCCAACCGAAACGGGGTAATGAATTATGCAAAAATCTTTGAGTATCGATCCTGCTAACCTGAATTATTCACGGCACGTCTTAAATTAAGCGGTGAGCGTAGACTAACCTGTTGAAATATAGTAGTTTTATGGTGTCTATCCCAAAACCATTTCACCAGGAAAACCTACGGCTCACCATGAATGACACTATCCCATATC
>JABMNT010000186.1 GCA_013203595.1 Rhodospirillales bacterium | reverse complement strand
CCAATGCGGCACCCGTCACGGAGCAGGAAATCATCGCCTTTTGCCGCGATAACCTGGCCCATTACAAATGCCCCCGCCATGTGGTCTTTGGCCCCCTGCCAAAAACATCAACCGGAAAAATTCAGAAATTCATCCTGCGCCAGCAGATAAGGGAGTAACCTCCATGATGGCACCACCTCCCGACCATATTATCACGGACGCGCAGTCCTTTGATAATCCCGAGGCGGCCGTCGACCGCCTTTGCCAGATCTATAACGCCGGCAAATCGCTGCTGGCCGATCATTTTCAGAAATATGCGGCCGGCGAGCCGAATATTGACAAGCCCGATGCCCGCTATCCCTATATCTGGATCGACATTCCAACGGCCGGGCGTCGCGACGGACGCATGCTTTCCTATGGCACCGCCGCCGAAATAGGTGCTTACGGGACGACCATCACCCATCCCGAATTGTTCCGCGACTATCTGGTTGAACAGCTCGAATTGCTGATCGCCAATCACAATGTGCCCGTCTGGGTCGGTATATCGAACCGGCAGATTCCCCTGACCTTTGCCCTGGAAACCATGACCGTCAATCTCAGCCAGCAGCAGATCCGGGACCTGACGCTCAATTTTCATCTGCCCAATCTGTCTGATATCGACGACAATGTTGCCAATGGCCTGCATTACACCCATCCGGGCGATCCCAAACCGCTGTCGCTGTTCAGCGCCGAACGGGTTGACTATTCGCTTTCGCGGCTGCGCCACTATTCAGGTACCTCACCGGAACATTTCCAGCAGTTCGTGCTGTTCACCAATTACCAGCGCTACGTGGATGAGTTTATTCAGTACGGCCTGTCCGAGATCAGCGACGGCACCTCATTCCAGGCCTTTGTTCGGCCGGGCGATGAAATCCTGTGCAATGCGAAGCTGACCGACAGGCCGTCGTCAGGCGAAGCCGCCGTCAAATTACCGCAGATGCCGGCCTATCATCTGGTCCGCGATGGTCATATGGGTGTGACCCTGGTCAACATCGGCGTCGGCCCTTCCAACGCCAAGACAATCACCGACCACATCGCCGTGCTCCGGCCCCATTGCTGGGTCATGGTTGGCCATTGTGGTGGCCTGCGCCATACCCAACGGCTTGGCGACTATGTTCTCGCCCACGCCTATGCCCGCCTCGATCACGTGCTCGACAATGATCTGCCGCTTGAAATTCCGATCCCGGCGATCGCTGAAGTCCAGGTGGCATTGACCAATGCGGTCGAAAACGCCACCGGTTTAAGTGGCCGGGAAATGAAACAGCGGATTCGCACCGGTACCGTGGTGACCACCGATGATCGGGACTGGGAACTGCGCTACGACGAACTGTCCACATTCTTCAATCAGTCCCGCGCCATTGCCGTCGACATGGAATCCGCCACCATCGCCGCCAACGGCTTCCGCCTGCGGGTTCCCTATGGCACCTTGCTGTGCGTATCGGACAAGCCCATGCATGGCGAAATCAAACTGCCGGGAATGGCCAATGCCTTTTATGAAGAGCGGGTCAGCCAGCACCTGAAGATCTGCCTCGATGCCATCGAAGCCATGCGCGAGGGGGTTGCCCATCAGTCCCTGCATTCGCGCAAACTCCGGAGCTTTGACGAACCGGCATTCCGCTAGGCTCAGCCGCCGGTCACGGCCTTGTCAATAGGGAGGATCACCGGCGACAGTGACCCGGTAGCCGGATCGGGTCTGGGGGAAATAATCCCAGATGGCGTAATGCTGGACGGCCCGGTTGTCCCAAAAGGCAACACTGCCCGGCTGCCAGCGAAAGCGAACCTGAAACTCGGGTTTTGAAATATGCAGATACAGGAACTGCAGCAGAGCATCGCTTTCCGTAGGCGTCAGGCCATTGATGGCTTCCGTAAAAATACGATTGACGTAAAGGCTCTTGCGTTTGGTAACCGGGTGCGTGCGCACCACCGGGTGATCGTTGTTGGGGTAAACCAAATCGGCATCGTCGACACCCCGATAGGCATACCGCCCCCGATAGGCCATTTCACCGCTATGTCTTGCGGTCAGGCCACCCAGCATCGTCTGCATTGGTTCCGACAAGGCCTCATAGGCGGCGTACATGCTGGCAAACAGGGTATCGCCACCGGTTTTCGGAACGGTGTGCATATGCAGAATACTTCCCAGCGGCGGTGCCGCGTCGCAGGACACATCCGTATGCCAGTCTTCGCCGGCGATCCGTGTCGAGTTTTCATCGGTATGGATGGCAATCACTTCCGGATGACCTTCCGGTCCGGGGATTCCCGGGTGGATATGCAGTTCGCCAAATTGTCTCGCAAAATCCTTTTGCTGATCCAGGGTCATTTCCTGATTGCGAAAAAACAGGACCTGATGGGTCATCAGTGCCGCATGGATTTGCCCGAACCGGGACTGATCCATGGGCTCGGCGATTTGAAAGTTTGATACCTCCGCACCAATATGCGGTGTCAAAGGATCAATGGAAATCTGAGAATTGGAATCTGGCATTTTGCCCCGGCGCATGACGTTTCGAAGAAATCTGGAATTCAAGGTAAACGACATCACCTTCAATTTCCAACGAATCGAAGTCTTTTACTTACAAGCAAAAAACCGGTGCCGGCTCCCGCTTCAAAAATTCAGAAATTCTGGAACTTATGCTTAATGCGTACTTATTGAAACAATCTCGTCTTTGATTGCCAATTTTTTCTTTTTAAGTTCCGCCAGTTCGACATCATCAGGGTGGGGGCGGCTGCTTTTTGTTTCCAGTGCGTGCTCGATAGTTGCATGTTTCACCTTCAAAGATTCAATCCTATCCTGCAAACTCATAGGGGCTGTCCTCCTGTGTAAAAGCCATACGCTAATAACCATTATGTTACCGCAATTTGAACAGCAAATCTAGAGGGATGAACCGGGCCTGTGGGAAATGATGCTAATTTTTCACCTTGCCGACGCCCTTTGACCGCTTGCGCTTTATAAAATCCAGGACATCCTTATCGGCGCCATATTCGTAAAGATTGCTGTGGCCTGCACCATCAATCCATTTTGCGGATTTCGGATCAGCGGCCTCGTCGAACAGCCGTTTCCCTAGGGTCTGGGGAACCGTTGCGTCAGCGCTGCCATGAAAAATGAACAAGGGACTGTCGATATGGCGAATTTTTGCAATCGTCTCAAAACGGTCAAGCAGCAGAAGGTTGACGGGGATATAAGGGTAATGGGACTTTGCGGCATCGATCATTGATGTAAACGGCGCTTCAAGGACCACGGCGCCAACCGGCGTCGATTTGGCAAACCGTACCGCCATTTCAACGGCAACCGCGGTGCCAAGGGATTCTCCGTACAAAATCCAGTGATCAGGAGCGATTTCGGTCCGCATCAAGAAATCGAGGGCGGTGGCGGCATCCGCATATAAGCCGGCCTCGGTGGGACTGCCCGAATTCAAGCCGTAGCCGCGATAGCCGACCAGTAAAATGCCGTAACCGGCATCCAGAAAGGGCCGCACCTTGCTCGCACGATCCCCGACATTTCCCGCATTGCCATGAAAATACACCAGAATCGGTTTGTTGGTTCCAGCCGCCCGAAACCACGAGGTGATAGTCAGCCCGTCCGTCGATTTCAGTTTGATGGGCACGACTTCGGCGATGCCATGGGCGGCCGGGGTGCCGAGAGTCCTGCTTGGATGATACAGAAGTTTGCGCTGCCCCAGATACATCATGGCAACTACAAAAACGTACAGGGCAACGATCACTCCCGCATAGATCATGATCCGCTGTAAGATCCCGTGCACATCCGTTTATCCAAAATAATTGGAGATGATTTGCCAGTTTCCATCCGCCCCGTGACAGGCGGTGCCCTCACCGGATTTGACGGCATCGGAAAAGGCCACGGTCGATCTGAAATGACGGCAGGTTTGCCCATTCAACGCCTGAAAGGTCTGGGTCGGACGAAAAACGCCGGAATTTCCGGTTTCCGGATTACTCCAGTCCAACGCCGTACCATTGCTTGAACGGGCCAGGGCTTTTTCTGCGGTACCGCGATACAGAACCATATCGGATTCCTTCAATATGCGACCGGTCTCGTAGCCGACGCCACCGCCGACCAGGGCGCCCCCGGCGATAGAGGCCCATTGCCCGAGCCCGCCCCCAAATTGCGCGCCCACATAGCCGCCGATTGCCGCTCCGGCCACAGCACCTGCCAGTTCCATTGACATTTCGGGCTTTTCACAGGCACTTGTCAGAACAAGCACGGATACACAAAAAGCGAGTTTGGACTTCATGAGCATTCTCCCAGGGGTTTAGTTCGTCGTTCTGTAAAAGCCATCTCGGGTACCGTTACCCACACAATCATAGACCGCAGCAATGGGCGTGACCAAAGGACAATCCTGATAACTCTGCGTGCGGAAAACAGCTTTTTTGGAATACAATGCACACTCCTGCTGTGCCATTTCCGTAACTGCACGGGCCGTGGTGCCATCTTTTGCATAACACACTTTGACCTCTTCGCGGTTTGTCACACCATTTTTAAACGCACCTGAATCCCGGTTAAATTCACCTGCGTTCAATACATAGGGCGGTGGGGCCTCGCATGCTGCCACCATGAGCACGACAATACCAACTGACAGGCGGTTTATAAGTTTCTGATATTTCATCAGAAATATATACCGCCATTACCACGCATGGACAATATTTGTCTCGCGCTTTACAAAGCCCGCCGCTTATTCACTTAAAGTCATCAGGGCCGCGTTACCGCCGGCCGCCGTTGTGTTAACGGTGAGGGTTCGCTCAACGGCAAACCGATGCAAATAGCGGGGCCCGCCGGCCTTGGGACCTGTACCGGACAACCCTTCCCCACCGAAGGGTTGAACACCAACGACCGCGCCGATCATATTGCGGTTCACATAGGTATTTCCAACCCGGCTGTTAGCCTGAATGTAGTGGTGGGTCGCCTCAATCCGGCTGTGGATACCCATGGTCAGGCCAAAACCGGTATTGCGGACCGCCTCGAGCACTTGGTCCAGGCCATCATTTGGAAATCGGATGACATGCAGGACCGGGCCAAAGATTTCTTCCTTGAGCAGGCCCAGATCGCTGATTTCATAGGCGCAGGGTGCAAAATAACTGCCATTGGCCGTATCACTGCCGATCACAGACCGGCAGATCAAATGCCCGGAGTTGTCCATTTCCTGACAATGGGTTTTGAGCCTTTGCAGGGCATCGGCATCGATCACCGGCCCGACATCGGTTTGTGGCAATTCAGGGTCGCCGACCGACAGTTCACGGGCAGCACCGGACAGCATGTCAATGACCCGATCTGCAATATCATCCTGCACAAACATCACCCGCAGAGCCGAACAGCGCTGACCGGCGCTGCGAAAGGCGGAAAAGACCGCATCTTTCACCACCTGCTCCGGCAAGGCGGTACTGTCGACAATCATCACGTTCTGGCCGCCGGTTTCCGCAATGAACGGAACAAAAGCCCCGGCACGGCCGGCCAGGGACAGATTTATCAGGCGTGCCGTCGCCGTTGAGCCGGTGAATACCACCCCGTTGATCCGCGCGTCGGCAACCAACGGGGCACCAATCGTTGGCCCGTCACCAATGACCAATTGGATGACGTCACGGGGAATTCCGGCCTGATAGAGAATGTCGACGGCTTTCGCGGCGATCAGCGGCGTCTGCTCCGCCGGTTTGGCGATAACCGCATTGCCGGCCACCAGGGCCGCCGACACCTGACCTATAAATATGGCCAGGGGAAAGTTCCAGGGACTGATGCAGGCGAACACGCCCCGACCGTGCAAACTGACCGTGTTGGTTTCCCCCGTTGGCCCGGGCATCACCTCGGGAGATCCGAAATCCGCCCGCGCCCGCTGGGCATAATAACGCAGAAAATCAACAGCCTCGCGCAATTCCGGGATGCTGTCAGCCAGCGTCTTGCCGGCTTCGCGGACACAGAGCGCAATCAGTTCGTCGCGATTTTCCTCCAGCAGGTCAGCGGCTTTTTCGAGCCGCAGCGCACGCTCTTCGGCGGGCACGGCATTCCAGCCGGGGGCGGCTTTCCGGGCCAGCTCGAGCGCCGTTTCCAATTGCTCAGGTGTCGTCTCGTAAACCGTTCCCACCGCCTTTTGCAGGTTCCTTGGTTCGACAATTATCGTCGCCGGCTGTCCCCTGTTGACGCCTGCCGTCCACGGTCCGCTGTGCTCCGCAACCCCGCCATACAGGGCACTCACGGTTGCCGGACTGCTCATGTCGACACCCCGGGCATTTAACCGGTTGTCCCCGTACAGATGCAGGGGCAGAGAAATATTCGGATGGCGTATCGTGGTGAACCGGCGCACCGTTTCACAGGGGTCGGCAATGATCTCTTCAATGGGCGCGTCTTCATCGACAATTCGATTTACAAATGAAGTATTGGCACCATTTTCCAGCAGGCGCCGGACCAAATAGGCGAGCAGGTCCTCGTGGGTTCCGACAGGCGCATAAATCCGGCAGGCCGTGCCGTCGGCGACAACCTGCGTATACAGCGGTTCACCCATGCCATGCAGTCGCTGGAACTCGAAGTCCCTGTCCGTACCGGCCAGCTCCTGAACGGCGGCGATGGTATGCGCGTTATGGGTTGCGAACTGCGGATAAAAGGCGGCCGGATTACCCATTATTTTTTTGGCGCAGGCCAGGTAGGATACATCGGTTGACGCCTTCCTGGTGAAAACCGGGAAATCAACCTGCCCCTCTTCCTGACTCCTTTTAATTTCCGTGTCCCAATAGGCCCCCTTCACCAGCCGCACCATAAACCGCCGGCCATGCGATTTGGCAACCTGAGCCAGCCAGTCAATGACATAGGGTGCGCGTTTCTGATAGGCCTGCAGGGCCAGGCCCAGGCCGTTCCAGTGGGCCAGGGCCGGGTCGCCTGAAACCGCCTCAATCACATCCAAAGACAGATCCAGACGGTCAGCTTCCTCGGCATCAATGCAAAAACCAATATCATACTGCTTAGCCAGTCGCGCCAACTCAACGACCTTCGGAACCAGTTCCGCCTGAACCCGGTGGCGCTGCAAAAATTCATACCGTGGATGCAGGGCAGACAATTTTACCGATACCCCCGGTCCCTCGATGATTCCCGCCCCTTTGGCTGCGGCGCCTATTTTATGAATGGCATCCGCATAGGCAGCGCAGTACATATCTGCGTCGGCCTGGGTCAGGGCCCCTTCGCCCAGCATGTCAAAGGAATAGCGCGCCCCCGCCGATGTATCCGATTTAGCCCGGCCGAGGGCTTCCTCGATGGTTCGCCCCAAAACAAACTGCCGGCCAAGAATTTTCATGGCCTGCATCATCGCCTGACGAATGACCGGCTCGCCGCTTTTCGTGACCATGCGGCGAATCGCTCCTCCCATATCTCTTTTTCTGTCATCCTGCAGATGAACCACACGGCCCGTCAGCATCAGCGCCCAGGTCGACGCATTGACAAAAAGTGACCGGCTGTGACCCAGATGTTTTTCCCAGTCAGCCTCACCGATCTTGTCCTTTATCAGCCGATTGGCGGTCTCGGCGTCAGGTACGCGAAGTAACGCCTCGGCCAGACACATCAGCGTCACCCCTTCCGCATTGGAAAGCTCGTATTCCTGTAAGAACGCATCAAGTCCCCCATCAGCCACATCCGATTTGCGAACCCCTGCTACCAGATTCCTGGCACGCTGCCTGATGCGGGCACGACTGGCTTCACCGAAAGTGGCTTCCGCCAGCAGACCCTCGACGACGGTCTGCTCGTCGGCACGAAAAGCCGCGTCCAGGGCTTTTCGCATAGCGGAAAGACCGGTATCGGCAGGTGAAATAGACATGAACCATCTCCTGATAGATTGTATTTTTCTTTTTATCACATTATGAAGTGAATAAATGTCCAATGTTATTTATAATTTGGCTTTAAAATCTAAAATACTGTAATAATTAGTATTTTATGCTGTTGTATGAGGTGCAGTCCCAACCCATGAACATACACAAACGTCTGCCTGTCACCGACCTGGATGCCGTCGATTTGCGGATTTTACGCGAACTGCAGATCAATGGCCGCATATCAAATCTCGAATTAGCGAAGCGGGTCAACCTGAGTGCGACCCCGTGCCTGGCGCGGGTGAAACGGATGGAACGGCAGGGGGTTATCAGCGGCTATGCGGCATTTGTTGCACCCGACGCGCTGGATGCAGCCATGCTGGTGTTCGTTGAAATTGTCCTCGACCGGACAACCGAAGACGTCTTCGAGCTGTTCCGCGAGGCCGTCATTGCTGTCCCGCAGATTCAGGAATGTCATATGGTTTCCGGCGGTTTTGACTATCTGATCAAGGCCCGGGTAAAGGATATGGCTGATTACCGTACGTTTTTGGGCAAATCTCTGGTCGAGTTGCCAAATGTGCGCGAAACCCATACCTATGTGGTAATGGAAGAGGTTAAAAGCACGACAGCGATTGCCATTCCGGAGCGCCTTCGCTAGCGCCTTTCCTGTTAATAGGAAAGGCAACAGGCATCCATTTATACCGTGCACAGGCCAGGCGATCAGGGTAACTTTCGCCTTAATATGAAAAAAGGATCATGCATGTCCCTTCCCGTACTGGTCGGAATTTCTGGTGCCAGCGGTGCCATATACGGCGTTGAAGCCCTGCGCATGCTGCAGGAGATTTCCATACCAACCCATCTGGTCATCAGTGAACTGGGGTTGCGCACCCTCAAGATTGAAACCGACCTGAGCCTTGAAGATCTGAGCCCGCTCGCCGAAGCTGTCTATAACAACAAGGACCTGGGCGCAGCGATCTCCAGCGGCTCGCACATCACCCGCGGCATGATCGTCGCCCCCTGTTCGATCAAAACCCTTTCCGGCATCGCCTACAGCAATTCGGCTAACCTGATGATCCGGGCCGCCGATGTGGTGCTCAAGGAACGCCGGCCGCTGGTGTTGATGGTGCGCGAGACGCCCTTACACAAGGGTCATCTGGAATTGATGACGCGCGCGGCCGACATCGGCGCGATCATTCACCCGCCGCTACCAGCCTTTTATACAAAACCGCAGTCGATCCGTGACATCGTCCGCCACAGTGTCGGGCGGGCCCTTGATCAGCTGGGCATTAGCCATGATTTAATTAAACGTTGGGATGGCGGTTGATACGTTGCTGCCCTGTGCCTTGCGGATGATATCGGTAATTTCACGAACCGCTCCGGCCCCGCCTACTTTCGTCGAGATAATATCTGCCGCCTGCTTGACCTCGTCCATGCCATCGGCCACGGAAATCCGCAGCCCGACCAGATCAAACAATTTCAGATCATTGATATCATCCCCCATATGGGCGATGTCGGCGAGGCTGATGCCCAGCTCAGCCGCAATTTCGCGCATTGTGCCCGCCTTGTCGGCTACATCCGTATAGACATGTTTGATGCCCAGGCGCTTGGCCCGAAAATCGATCGCCCCGGGCAGTCCCATGGATATAAGACAAACAGGTATACCGACAGCCTGCAAATGCACAATTCCCATACCATCCTTGGCATTAAACTTGCGAAAGGAATCACCGCTGTCGGTATAATAAATGCCACCATCCGTCAGAACACCGTCAACGTCGAGTGACAGCAATTTTATTTTCGACAGTCTTTCGATATGCTGTTCCGGCTTTTTTCCAGCGTGAGTGCTCATTTGATTCCCTTTTATTTTTATATGTACCTCCTTGCTACCACGACAGGCCCCTGCATTTAAATAATGAATTGGTATCCACAACCCGTTAGGGTGAATTAATCGCGTAAATGCGCGTCACTCAAAAGCCAAACTGTCAGGGGAATTCAGTTCACGATGACAACAAATAAATTAACCGGCGGATCCGCCTTTCTGACCTTGTTGAAAGACGAGGGGATCACCCACCTGTTTGGCAATCCGGGGACAACGGAGTTGCCGATCATGCATGCCCTGCGCGACCATCAGGACCTCACCTATGTCCTCGGGCTGCAGGAAGCCATCGTTGTTGCCATGGCGGACGGTTTCTCGCGCGCGTCGGGCAAACTCAGCGCCTGCAACGTGCATGTGGCGCCCGGTCTGGGCAACGCCATCGGCGCCATCTACAACGCAAAATTCACCGGAACACCGATGATCATTACCGCCGGCCAGCAGGAACAGGGGCACGGCCTGACCGAACCGCTGCTCTATGACCCGCTGGTGCCCATGGCCACACCGGTCGTCAAATGGGCGACCGAAGTCAGCCGCCTGGAAGACCTGCCGCGAATTGTCCGGCGCGCCGCCAAAATTGCCACAACACCGCCGACCGGGCCGGTATTTCTGTCGCTGCCCGGCGATATCCTGAATGACGAGGCCGGCATTGACCTGGGGGCATCGACCCGGGTTGAGACCCGCAACCAGCCGACGCCGGCGGTTCTGGCAACAGTCGTCGACCGCATGCTGGCCGCCGAACGTCCGGTCATCATTGCCGGTGACGAACTGGTCAAATCCAATGCCCTGGCCGAAGCCGCGCAACTGGCTGAGGTGCTGGGTGCCGCCGCCTACCAACAGACGGTCGCCTATGGGGCGCATTTTCTTTCCGAACATCCCTGTTTCATGGGCACACTCAGTCGCGACCAGGCCGACGTGCAGTCGGTCCTGGCACCCTATGACCTGATGATTGTGCTGGGTGCCGATCCCCTGCGGATGTCGGTGTGGAGTGAAATCTCGCCCCTGCCCGCCCACATGAAGATCATTCATATGGGCCTTAATGACTGGGACATGGGCAAGAACTATCCCGCCGAGCTGGCGATCCGCAGCGACCTCAAATCAACCCTTGATGCCCTGCTGCCGGTCCTTCGCGAGCGCGGGGGCGCCGCCCTGACGGACCGCGCAAAATCACGGCGTGCGGGTTATACAGCTAAGAACTGGAGCGCGCGGCGCGGCCCGCTGGTTGCCCGCCTGGAAGGATTGTCCAGCCATAAGCCGCTGGATCCGGACTGGGTAAGCCTGCAGATCATCAATGCGCTTCCGGAAAATGCCGTGGTCGTCAACGAGGCTCTGACATCGACCCGGCAGTTGAACGCCCTGCGCCCGTACCGTGACCGCTACGACTACCATGCCCTGGCCAGTGGAGGAATCGGCTGGGCCCTGCCCGCTGCCATCGGCATCCAGCTCGCCGACCTGAGCC
Source organism: Rhodospirillales bacterium (assembly GCA_013203595.1). Classification (GTDB taxonomy): domain Bacteria; phylum Pseudomonadota; class Alphaproteobacteria; order Rhodospirillales; family Casp-alpha2; genus JABMNT01. The sequence continues at coordinate 1,141 of JABMNT010000186.1, read as the reverse complement.
GCCCGGTCTGTGCCATCATTGGTGACGGCAGTGCCATGTATTCCATTCAGGCGCTGTGGACAGCGGCGCATCTGAAGCTGCCGATGACCTATATCATCACCAATAACGCCAGCTATCGCATCATCAAACAGCGGCTGCTGGCTTTCCACAAAAACAGCCATTTCGTCGGCATGGATTTTTCAGATCCGCCCCTCGATTTCACCGCCATTGCCCAGGGCATGGGGTTGACCGCCGAACGCATCACCGAAGCCGACGCCCTGGCCCCGGCCCTGGCGGCGGCGTTTGCCCATGACGGACCCAATCTGCTCGACATTGCCGTCGACGGTCATGTCGGCTGACCGCCCGCCATCGATCCCACAGCCCCGGGGACCGTAACGCACTCTTGTAGCCAAAACTTGGCCGCGCCATAATTCCGACAATAAAATCACAGATCAGTATTCAGCGGGAGAGAACAGATGACGAATTCAACGCCGACGGAGCGATTAAAAGGCTGGCTCGACGGGTTCGCCGGGGCCTTATCGGCGGGCGCCGGAAATGCGGTCGCCCGGCATTTTACCGATGACTGTTTTTGGCGGGACCTGGTTTCCTTCACCTGGAATATCAAGACCTTCGAGAGCCCGACCGAAATTGCCGCCATGGTCGATGCCGTTGTTACCGCGGTCGCCCCGCACAACTGGGCCCTGGACGGCGAGGCAACCGAGGCCAACGGCGTTTGCGAAGGCTGGATAACCTTCGACACTGCTGTTGCCCGCGGGCGCGGGCATGTGCGCCTGAAAGGTGACAAATGCTGGACCCTGCTGACAACCATGACGGAGTTGAAAGGCCATGAGGAAAAGAAAGGCCGGCGACGCGAGAAAGGCGCCATCCACGGGACCGTGCGCGGCCGCAAATCCTGGCTTGAACTGAAGACCGAACGGGAAGCCCGGCTCGGCTATGAAGATCAGCCCTATTGTGTGGTCGTCGGTGGCGGCCAGGGCGGCATCGGTCTGGGTGCGCGGTTACGGCGCCTGGGAATCCCGACCCTCATTATCGAGAGCAATCCCCGGGCCGGCGACAGTTGGCGCAACCGCTACCGGTCGCTTTGCCTGCATGATCCGGTCTGGTACGACCACATGCCGTACATCAAGTTCCCCGAAAATTG
>JABMNT010000185.1 GCA_013203595.1 Rhodospirillales bacterium | reverse complement strand
TTGATCGAGGCATCGGTCTGAATAAAGTCATCATAGGGCCCGGCATGAATATCGCGCCCCCGGGCGGAAATAATGCCGGTCGTCACCGTGCCGCCGAGGCCGAACGGATTGCCGATGGCGACAACCCAGTCGCCAACCCGCGCCTTGTCCGAATCACCGAAGGCAACCGCCGTTAACGGTTTTTCCGGGTTAACTTTCAGCAGCGCCAGATCCGTTTTCGGATCGCGACCAACCAGCTTTGCCTTCAGGCGCTGGTCATCGGACAGAATTACCGTGATCTCGTCGGCATCCTCAATGACGTGGTTGTTGGTAACGATATAGCCGTCGGCACTGATAATGAAGCCGGAGCCCAATGAGGTCGCACGCCTGGCATCTTGCTGAGGCCGGTCGCGATCCGAAAAGTTCCTGAAGAACTCCTCAAAAGGCGAACCCGGCTGAAATTGGGGTCTTCCTGCGCCAGTATTTTCCTTCACGATCTGCGTGCTCGAAATATTGACAACGGATGGCAGCAGTTTCTCCGCCAGGTCGGCAAAACCGTCTGGTCCGGAACGCGCATCAGCTGGCATTGTACCTGCCGCCAATGCAAACAAAACCATCGAGACAAAGGCCAGGGCAGGAACCCTGGGAATTGCGATTCTATATAAGGGGGACGTTCTCATATCCATAATCATCCTGATTTAATACCCGTCGCAGTTTATCGCCCGAGACCGGTATGGGTTGTTTGGAAAGGACAAATGAAAGGCCATCTGCCCTTTTGTAATCACAACTGATATCGCGTGAAATTATGTCTGAACCGTGGTGGGATTAAGGTTGTTTCGTGTTACTTTTTTGAAAGAGCTGGTTGAGAAATTGTCGAAGCCCGAGAATAAACAGGCGGATTTCTATTGAATTGGCACCTGTTTTCGTTATCCGCCGCCTGTGCCAATTAATCCAGATCAATGCGTCACTCCTGATGCGGCACAATAATGAGGTCCCTTCATCATCGATTTAAAGGCAGGAAATATGCCCCCAGCCATTCACGCAGACGACGTAAAAACAAGTGACCAGCACGAAGTCATTGCGTTTTTGTCGTTACCCGGGACTTACGGCGATGGCGTCACCCATGTGGAGCGCATTGATACCCATATATCGCATGTATTTATTGCTGGCCCGTATGCCTACAAACTGAAGCGCTGCGTTGTCATGCCCTATCTGGATTTTTCAACCATTACCAGGCGCCGGCAAACCTGTCGGACAGAGTTTCGCATCAACCGGCGCACGGCACCGGATATGTATCTGGGCGTGATCCCCGTTACCCGTCAGCGCGATGGCATCCTTGCCCTGAACGGCACCGGCCGGCCCGTGGACTGGCTCGTGAAAATGGTCAAATTTGATGAAACCAACCTGTTCAGCCAGTTAGCTGAAAGCCACAGCCTTACACAGGCGACAATGGAAACCCTGGCCCATACAATCGCTGACTTTCACGGAACCTGTGCGCGGATCAGCGGTCACTTCGAACCGGCCCGCACCCGCTCTGTTCTGGATGTTAATCTGGCGAGCTTTCTGAAACAGGGAAGCACATTCATTGATCAGGAACAGGCCCGGGATCTGACAGAACGCTCTCTCGATTGGCTGGACAGGTGCACAGCATTGCTGGAAAAACGCGAACGGGAAGGTCAATTGCGCCACTGCCACGGCGACCTCCATTTAGCCAACATCTGCCTGTTTGAAGGCAAGCCAACGCTTTTTGATGCCCTGGAATTCAACCTCTCCTTTGCCGAAATCGATGTCTTTTACGACCTGGCCTTCCTGTTGATGGACCTGGATCACCGGGGCCTGCAGGGTCTGGCCAACCTGGTTCTTAACCGCTATCTGGATATCACGGGCGATGTCGAGGGGATGGCCCTGTTGCCGCTCTTTTTATCCATGCGGGCCGCGGTTCGCGCGCATGTGAGCCTTGCTCAGATAACGGGACAGGCAAAAATCAGTCGCGACCTCGTCATCGATGCAAAAATCCTGTTCCAGATGGCAACCGACTATTTGTCGCCGCCATCGCCGCAACTGATCGCAATCGGCGGCCTGTCCGGCACAGGAAAATCCACCCTGGCACGGGAAATCGCACCGCAAATCGGCGCCGCGCCCGGCGCCCGGGTGGTCCGCACCGACGCCCTGCGCAAACGCCTTGCCGGCGTCGGCCTCTTTGATCGCCTGCCGCAGAAAAGTTATTCACCGGAGATGACCGAAAAAACCTATGCGGCCCTCTACGACGAGGCGGAGACCGCGTTGAGCGGTGGCCATTCGGTAATTTGTGACGGGGTATTTTCCAGATCGGAAGAACGCCGGAAAGTCGAGAGGATGGCAAAGGACCTGGGGCTGCCATTTATCGGCATATGGCTGACTGCGCCGGAATCCCAGTTGATGCAACGGGTCGCAGACCGAACCAATGATATCTCGGACGCCACTGAACATGTTGTCCGTCAACAATTGTCCTACACCACCGGGCCGATCGATTGGCAAACGGTTGATGCCTCCGACCAGGCAGACGCAACGGCTGCGCGCCTGCGTGACGTGCTTGATATCAATCCCGACTGATCCGCCTGCCTGATTACAGGGGATGCGCCTGTTTTACCGGGGGACTCAGCCTTTATCAGGGGCCTTCACCCCGGCGTAGATGGATTGCTGAACATCTTCGGGCTGGCTGGCTATGGCCTCGGCAAGTTTCCGCATTTGCCGTCGACCGGTATAAACCTGGTCAAGCAACGACAGCACGAGCGATACCGTATCCGGCGCGACCTGAAAGGTGTAGCGGATATCGTAGACCAGATGAAGACGCGCGATATCGATATCGCTGAACAGATAGTCATCTGCCTGTTTTGTCGGAACAACCCAGTTTTGCTCGATCCACAGGGTCAGTTCTTCCGCGTCCAGGGAACCAACGGCGCGCAATGCCTCGTCGAAACCAATCATGCTTTTGCTCCCGATTTTGTCGCCTTGCGGGGGTTATAGGGATGGCTTTTTGCCCAGTCTTCAATAAACGTCGCCAGCTCGCCATCGGATTCGCTCGGCAACACGACCTTCAGGGTGACGAACTGATGGCCCCGCTGCTTGCCTTTCGCTGCCGGCAGTCCTTTGTCGCGCAGCCGCAGCCGGGTCCCCGAATTGGCATATTTTGGGATGGTCATGGTCACCGGCCCATCGATGGTCGGCACGTCGATTTTCCCGCCCAGGATCGCTTCATTGAGGCTGATCGGCACTTCCACATGAATATCATCATCTTTACGCGAAAACACCGGATCGGCTTTGACATGCACCTCTACGTAAGCATCACCCGGCGGTCCGCCGTTGTAACCGGCAAGGCCCTGGCCGCGCAGGCGCAGGGATTGCTGATGGCGCAGGCCGGCCGGGATATTGATTTTCAGGGTGCGCCCGTCGGGCATGGTCACCGTTTTCTTATCACCCTTTGCCGCCTCGAGGAATGTAACATCGAGCCTGTAGTTCAAATCACCGCCCTTTGCCTTGATGTTGTGGCCACCGCTCCGCCTGGCAAACAGGTCGGCCATGAACGCCTGCAAATCCTCTTCGTTGGCAAACCCCTCCTGCTCCGCATACTTGCCACCGGCAGGCTGATCCGCGAAATCCCGATAGTACGGGCGCTCCGCCGCCTTCTCGTGGCCTTCGGCGTCGATCTCTCCCCGGTCAAATTTGGCACGCATTTCCGGATCCGCCAACAGCGCATGGGCCGCCGAAACCTCCTTGAAGCGGGCTTCCGCAGCGGGGTTATTGGGGTTTATATCCGGATGCAGCTTCTTGGCCAGATCCGTATAGGCTTTACGAATCTGCTTTGTCGTCGCGTCTTTCGCAACGCCCAGCAGGGCGTAGGGGTCGGAGTTTTTCATCATGTCGTCTGACTATCTGTTGGTGATACTCGTCTCAATCAAGGAAGGCCGGTCGTTTGCGCCCATGCCTGCCACATTTCATAGAAACACAGCCGGGTCCCGACAACCTTGATCCAGGTCAAACCTAAAATGGGCTTTATTGAGGTTGTGTCAATGGCCGCGCTGGCTAGTGCCCTAAACCCATTCACCCTCATCATAGGCGAACCGGAAGGCATCGCCTTCGGCCACGATCCGGCCAACGGAGGGCAGCGGAAAGTGCGTCATGCAGACCAGATCATTGGTCTCGCTGCAGCTCTCCATGAAGCGGCGGCGGGTGGCTATGGCCAGGTTTCTGTCCCAGTCGGGACGGGCCACCCATTCCGGGTGCAGGCATTGCACCGGGCAATGCATGAGATCGCCGCCCAGCACAGCTGTGCTGCCCTGTGAGGCCAGTCTGACCGAAAAATGATCCGGCGTGTGACCGGGCGAAGGTTCGAGCCAGACCTCGTCGTCGAGGGCAAAATCGCTGCTCACCAGTTGCGCCTGGCCCGCTTCAATCACCGGCAGCACGCTGTCTATCATCGACAGGCGCGAGGACGGGTGGTCCTCGACCTTCCAGATGTCGACCTCTTTCTTCGACATGATGTATTTAGCGTTGGGAAAGGTTGGCACCCAGCGGCCGTCAATCAGCCGGGTGTTCCAGCCGACATGATCCAGGTGCAGGTGGGTGCACATGACATAGTCGATATCAGCCGGTACCAGACCTTCGCGGGCAAGGGCCGTCATGTAACTGGTGTCGGATTTTTCGTGCCAGGCGGGCCGGTGCGGACGGTCCTTGTCATTGCCGACGCAGGTATCGACCAGAATGGTATGATGCGAGGTGCGCACAACATAGCTCTGGATCGGGAAAATCAGATCGCCAGAGCTCCGGTCAAGCGCCCCCTCGTCCATCAGCCAGGCCAGATGCGGGGCCCAGTCCTCGGCTGTGGTCTCCGGATAAAACGCGGACCGCTCGAACGCGGTACTCATCTCCAGAATGCGGGCGATGGAGATATCGCCAATGGCACGTTGCGGCATGGGGTGGTGCTTCCTTCAATAACTCAGGGCGTTTTGCTGTCCACGATGAGTTTGATAATGCAGGATTCAGACTGCTAGTTATTAGAGTAAGATTACCAAGTGTATTGATTATGCGCTCCCGCTTCTGAATAGCCTTCTGCTCCTGGATAGGGTCTATTTTCCCACTCTCAGAGTCAATAACAAGCTCCTCATTGAGTGGCCAATGTGCCTGCCATTTCTGAGGCATCACATGCTCAATCGTCAAACCATCGGGCAATGGCTGTTCTTCACTCTTAGAAGAGCGAGAATATACGTTCAGTGCTTCTAGAATTGATCGTACCTTATACTGTGCTAATCGCCCGTAAAGCGGCAAATTAAAAATTGATTCCTTAAAAATCAGATCATCGGGATAAAGTGTGCTATCGCTTGTGCTTTTCTCCATATACTCAGCAACACCAGCAGCTGAGAGAACCCCCTTCTTATCCAATGCACGCATCATATCAATAAAGTAACGGTTATAGTTCTTCCCTGTCAGGCCACATACCATGCGCCGTATCAAGTAAGACTCAATGAGAACTAATATTTTATCAAATTCGATTTGGTTTTCAGGCATTAGCTCTGCATGAGCATAAAGCATAAATGGAAAGACAGTTGTTGTATCTATAGCTTCTAATCGCCGCAAGAAAATTTCTAAGCGCGGATGATTATTAGTTTTATAGAAAGCCTCAAAAACATTAGCGTACCGAGATAACTGTGCAATGTGTTCAGATGCATTCTTAGGGACTACAATAAGGGAGCGAATAACTGGTTCTTCGGTTGCAGCTGGCATAGAACCAATTGCTGTTTCCGGTTTCTCGAAGAACATTTTAAATGCATTGAATAAATGCGATGACTTCACATCATCTAAAGTCATCATCGCAAGATAATAATTGATGAACACATCAACTCTAGGTCGAGTAATCCGTCCCTGTTTTACCGCATCTCGCCACCAAGGCGTTTCCAACCGCTGCCAATGATCAGCATAAAGTTCCTCAACATCTAGGAGATCTTGCACCGCACGACGAAAAATGTAGTTCTTGATTAGATCTGCGGGCAGAAGATCTTCTCCCCTTGCGTTTAGCGTTTCAAAAATAACCTGCGTCTCGTCATTGCTATCCAAATCGATTACAACAACCTGGAGGCAGTCCCTAACAACGTGCCATAGAGAATCAAACCGATCTTCAATGTTCTTAGCATCAAGAATGTCCGCGTCTTCGTCGTCATCAAGTTTTGCCTCCATCCAACTAAGAAGTTGAACATGGAAAAATTTGTATGCATCGATGATATTACCAGAAGCATCATACTGCGTTGGATGTAACTTTACTTTCTTGTCGACTTTCTCTGGGGAACCAGATTCATGAATTAAACGGTAAGCCGCCCTATTACTATTTGTCGGCCAAACCTTAAAGACCTCATCATCAAAATCTATTTTACTACGGCGATTTGCAACGAGATCAGTAAAACGCTCAATATATTTTGTGCTACTTTTATCGGTCGCTAAGTCACGTGCAGCCATCAAAAACAATTGAAGGGTTGTGAAACGCTGCTGCCCATCAATGACTTGGCGACTTTCAATAGAACCTGTTGAATTCGCTAACTGCTCTAGGACTACTGCCCCAAGGAAATGAGGATGAGCCGGTTCACCCCGCAGATGTTTATCTAAGAGTTCCTGAATATCCTCCCAGAGTGGCATCCAGTTCGCATCTTGGGTCCAAACATAAGGTCTCTGAAACAACGGCACCTGGTAGGTTATTGTCTGATCAAAAATTCGTTCTAGTTTGCGAGTGTTTGCATCCATATAATTTGTCCAAATTTTATTACATCTGCATAAATAAGTTTTGTATCAACCATATTAAACATAAGTCGAGAATCAATACCACCATGGATAATCAAAAGATTTATCTATATTTATCTGAAATCATTCAAAAAATACACGGAGGCAGGCCACCAGAGATGCCCGTCCCTGATGGCCTTTATAGCGCCCCTACTCCGCCGCCCGCATGGCTCCCATGATCTTATCGGAAGCACAATTAGCCGCGTCCTGAAGCGTCTTGGTCGACAGATGAGCGTACCGTTGCGTAACCCGGCTATCGGCATGACCGAGACACTGCTGTACGGCGTAGAGCGACTGCCCCGAGTTCACCAGCATCGATGCATACGTGTGCCGTAGGTCGTGGAGCCTCAGCCAGGGCAACCCGGATTTTTTCCGTAACCGGATCCATGTATGCCGGATGTGGGTATAATGCTTCCCGGTCTTGGCATTGACGAACACATAATCGAACGCACCTTCAGTGCCAATTTGATCAAGTACATTCAGGGCAGCAGCCGTCAATGGTACCGCTCGAGATTTTCCTGACTTGGAGTTGATCGCAGACACCCGCCACGTCCCGTTCTCCCGATCGATCAATGACCACTGCGCCGTCAGGGCCTCATTCAGACGACACCCAGTGGCCAGCAGGAATTGACAGATCAGACAAACAGTTCGATTGGCGTCGGTTTGTAAGACCTTCAACAATCGCTGCAGTTGCTCATCATCCAGGTAGTGCTCGACCTCGTTCGCTTCGTTGAACAACTGAATGCGAGACGCCGGGTTCTTTTCTAAGAATTCCCACTCAACGGCCAAGGTCAGAAGTCGCCGGATCAGCTTTGACACATGATCTGCACTAGCAGCTGACAGGCCACTGTCCTTAACTGACGCAGCCAACGACAAGATTTGCTGCCGGGTGATCTGGTTCAAGCGGGACTGCCCAAACGTGGGTTGGATCTGAATACGGTAGATCTGCTCATCCCTTTTGATGGACCGTTTTCGTGGCGTCGCAAACGGCAGGTAATGATCCTTCCAAAAATCATCCAGGGTCAAAGCATTGGTGTCCGCCTTTGCCACTGCTTTTGGATCGAGGCCGTTGGCCAAAATATCGGCCTTTAACGCTTTGGCTTTCTTACGGGCTGCGGCAAGGGCGATATCGGTAGTGCGTCCAATCTTCTGATGTGCGGTCTTACCGAGAGAGTTCTTGTAACGCAGGTAATACGTTTTGATATCACTCTCGGCGCGGACCAGAACATAAAGACCCGGCAGCGATAGGTCGCAACATTCCATCCGGCTTTTGCCATCTGGGCAGGTAAGTTGATTGACTATGGTTTCGGTCAGTTTGGTAATCATCGGTTTTCCTTTCATTGAGTTTATGGGTGGCGGTGAAGTTTTCGGTTCAGGGTTCGGGCCCGGGGGCCGCGTCGAGTCAGAATCTGCCGAGCGGGACCAGAGTGACTCCAGGGGCAGCGCTTCGGGGTTCCCGATGGGGGCAGTCATCGAGGGGGTGGAGATGGCGCTCACCGGTGCAGAGAGCACCACCTCAGGAAACTGGAAAACCAGTTTTCAGCGAAACCCCGGGGGGGGGGGGGAAAAAACGTGGGAATATGGAATCATGGCCCCATACCGTTGGCTGCAAAGCAACCC
>JABMNT010000184.1 GCA_013203595.1 Rhodospirillales bacterium | reverse complement strand
CAGCGCCAGCGCATCGCCATCGCCCGCGCCCTTGTCCTGCGTCCCAAGTTCATTGTCCTCGACGAGCCGACCAGCGCACTCGACATGTCAGTGCAGGCGCAGATTGTTGATCTGCTCCGTGATCTGCAGAAAAAACACAATCTGGCCTATCTGTTCATCAGCCACGATCTGAAAGTGGTGCGCGCCGTCAGCCACGATATTATTGTCATGAAGGCCGGCCGTGTGGTCGAAAGCGGGACCACGGCCCAGGTCATGGACCATCCAAGCGAGCCCTACACCAAGGCCCTGATGGCCGCCGCCTTCAAGCTGCAGGCCGACGAGACGGGCGTGGTCAGCACCTAGTGCCTTTCCTGTTGATATGGAAACAGCTGAAATCGCAAATCAACAGGAAAGGCACTAAAAGCCGCCGCCGCCGCCGCCACCGCCACCGCCACCACCACCCGAGGACCCGCCACCACCGCTGCCACTGCTGCGCGGCGCGTTGGAGGATGAGGTAACGGCGCTGGAAAAGGCGTTGTTGAGATTATCGCCGAGCCCGCCAAGGCCGCCCGTCTCCCAGGATGATCCGGAATACCAGGTTGGCTGGTAGCGGGTACCGGCAGCTGTGGCGGCGCGGGCCAGCGTACCGGCAAAGCGCTCGCTCCACTGGTGACCAACGCCGAGGGCCAGGGCATAGGGCAGATAGGCTTCGAACAGTTCCGGTGTTTCATCGGGCGGATGTTTGACGTCGAGGAGATGTTTTTCGGCGACGGACAAATACAGCTTAAACCCTTCAATCTGGTCCATTAACTGCCGTCCCTTGAGCGTCGGTGCTTTCAGCAGCCAGAGAAACAGCGGCGTTTGCACGAAAATCAGTGCCATCATGAGGGCGACAGGCAGCGAGGCAAGGCTCGTCATTTCCAGAATCCCGAACACCTCGCCGGCCAGGAAAGGCACGACGAACAGGGTTGCGAACAGCGCCTTGACAAGGGCGCGGCCATCCCTGACGACGGCCTGCCAGGCAGTAACGGCCCGGAAAATCAGGCCGGCGCAGCCGAGGGTCCAGCCCCCCAGCCAGACGGCCATGAACAGCATTTCGCCGGTAAACGTGCCCAGGCTGAGCACGGCGATTACCGTGACCAGCGACAGGCCGATCCCGGGAATGAGAAAAACCCTGTTGTTCCTGAACAGGGTGCCGGCCAGTTCGCTGTCGATTTTCTGTCTGAGCAGTGATCGCGCGGTGCCGATGATGGCGTGATTTTCCTGTTCAAGGATGATGGAATTTCCGTTCCGGAACAGGGCCGACAGCACGGCTTTTTCTCCAGCGGATAGAGCGGAAGGTGCCCAGGGCTGGCGGATCAGGGTAAAGGTGCCTGAACTGTCCTCGATCTTCAGTGCCCCCCTGACCGCCAGATTGACGATAGCCGCGGAAAAGGCGGTGTCGGTGAAGCCCATGGTCTGGGCGTAGTTCGCCATCGCCGGTGAAAATCCGGCGGGCGGCTTGAACAGGGGGATCACTGGCCCGCCGACCGGGTCGCGGCCGACCCGGTTCCAGGCGAACAGATAATAGGCAAAAATCAGCAAAAAGCCGACGATGGCGGCCACCAGATGCAGGTTTTGCCGGACCACCCAGGCGGCCTTTTCCTCGGCCGCCGGTTCATTGACAAAACCCTTCGGCCAGGCGACCGCAATGGTCAGGCCTTCACCCGGGGCAAGGGTCCGGGTGGTGGTAAAGCGCGGACTGCCGTCGGCTTCGGTGGATGTGGTGAAATTCTGTGCGGTTGATCCCGGCGGGCCGGTGTAGGCGGCCTGCCGGACAACGCGGGCGCCGGTCGGCAGGCGGACAATGGCTTCGGCCCGGCGGATCGGAAACGCCCAGCTGTCGCCGGTGACGTTCCAGTAGATTTCGTCGAAGGTCTCGAAGTAGCCGAGCTGGCGGTCGGTTTTGTAGATCAGCTCGAAGGTATGGTTCCCGGGATTGATCAGCACCTCGCGGTTGCCCATATAGACCCGCTGGCTGCCGGCTTTTTTCTCGACCCAGAAATCACTGGTCTGGCCGTTGCGGCGGACACCGAGCACCGTGAACCCGGCATTGATGGTGTTGCCGTTACGGTCGGTATAGGCAGTCGGGAAATCCCGATAGATGCCGCGTTTGATCTGATCGCCGGCGGCGACCACGTCGATGGTTTCGGTCACCGTCAGGGTGGCGTCCGCATGCACGGTCATACGGCTTTCGAAATTCAGGATTTCCTCGTTGGCGGCATGGGCGCCGGCGCTGGCGATAACCAGCAAAACAAGGCTGAACCCGAGCCGGCGGATTGTTCGCAGCGTCCTATCATACCGCCTCATGGCAAGGAAATGCCCGGCACCGCCCGATCCGCCGGGTCTGCAAGCTCGAAAACCGCGGACGTCCGCAACCGATGCCGGCTGGCGATCAGGTTGGAGGGAAACAGTTTGATCCGCATTTCCATTCTCCGGCTGCTTTCATGGTCAGGCAGGAACGCCGATCATTCTGCCCAAGGGCGATAAAGGATGCAACGGGCAATTGCTGTCATGGCCGTCGGGCGGACCCGCTCAGGGTGCCTTGCGGTCGCTCTCAAGGGCGGCCGTATAGAGCTGCTTGCTGGTGCTGCTGACACTTCCCAGCGGCAGAAAAGCGGTTTTGGCTTTGCTTGAGCGCCGGCGCTGGATCATGCGAACGGCGGTAATGGCCAGCAGCGCGCCATTGACCAGAATGATGAAATACAGGAACCCGGGCGGCCCATAGAAGGCCATCGCCTGTGCCGATACGGTCGGACCCAGACTGGCCCCCAGGCCATAGGCGATCAGCAGGGCCGCGGCGATCTGGACCCGCTGGCCCGGATCCGACAGGTCGTTGACCTGAGACGCGGACAGCGGATAAACCGTGAAACTGAAGCCGCCATAGACGGCGGCGATCAGAATAAACACCAGCACGCTCTGGTCGATGGCCCAGATCAGGGCAATCGCGGTCAGCGCCGAGCCCAGCGAGGTAACCATCAGCACGGTGCGCCGATCAAACCGGTCGGACAGGCGGCCAATGGGAAACTGGATCAGCATGCCGCCGATAATCGCCGAGGCCATGAACGAGGAAACCTCGGCAACGCTGAGGCCGACCGCCTTGGCAAACACCGCACCCATGCCGTTGAGCGAAGAATTGGCCAGACCGGCGCTGATGGTGCCGGCCACACCCACCGGCGAGATCGCGATCAGGGCGCGAAATTTCATACGCTGCGGCGATGCCGGCCGCGGCGCATGGGCGGTCGACAGCAACAGCGGTACCAGGGCGAAGGAATAGACCATGGAGGCGATGATGAACAACTGGAACTGGGCCGGATCACCGATCAGCATCATGAACTGGCCCAGCGCCTGGCCCAGGTAGTTGGTGATCATATAGAGCGACAATACCTGGCCGCGAGTCTGGTTGGTGGCCCGTTCATTGACCCAGCTTTCGACCACCATGATCATGCCGGCCATGCAGAACCCGGCGATCAGCCTGAGGACGAACCAGGTCGCCGGGTCGACGTGCAAGACATGTGCCAGCACGGCCACTGACATGATCGAGGCAAAGGCGGCAAAGGCGCGGATATGGCCGACCGCCGCCACCACCCGCACCGAAAACAGCGCGCCCAGCAGCATGCCGACAAAAAATCCCGACATGATAAAGCCGGTTATTTCCGTGGAAAACCCCTCCAGTTGGCTACGCAGGCCGAGCAGGGTGCCCATCATGCCGTTGCCCAGCAGCAACAAGCCGTAGCTGAGCAGCAGTGAGGAAATGGATTTGATGGTGGTCCACATAGAAAGGAATTCCACGGCGGTGGCGGGGGTGCGCCTAAGCTCTTAAACCGAAAGGGCTGCGGAATACAGAAATATGTGCGGCTTTTCCGGCCTTCGCCTACAGCCGGCTGCTCAGCAGCCTGATGCCGGCAAGGGCAAAAAACACCCCCAGGGCCGCCTGGATCCAGCGCCGGGCTTTGCTGTACAAGCGGACCATGTAGGGGGTTGAAAAGGCAACGGCGTACAGACAATGAATAATTACCGACATGATGGCGGTGCCAAGGGCGATGACCACGCCGACCCAATGGGGGGCATCATTGTGCAGGCCCAGCGAGATGATCGCGATCCAGGCCAGGGCGGCTTTCGGGTTGGTCATCTGGACAACCAGACCACGCAGATAATAGCCGCTCAGGCTGCGCTGGCCCCCGGCCAGCCTGCGGGCCTCGAGGTCGCTGGCAGCAGCGGCGGCACGCAGGGATTTACAGGCCAGCCACAACAGATAGAGGCCACCCGCGATCTTGATGAAGACCAGGGCCGATGCATAGGCCGCCAGCAGGGCCGACAAACCGACAACCGTCAGAAACGCCCAGCAGAAAGAGCCGCTGGCGACACCCAGCGCCAGGGCGATGCCGGAGCGGCGGTTGACCGCCATGGACGTGCCGATCACCGCCAGAATATTCGGCCCCGGACTCATGATCGATAGTAAAAACGCAGTGTAAGCGAGCAGAATGCCCGGCAGATAATTTGCAACAGGGTCCATGGCGAGGCTCCGAAACTGGGGACAAGGGCCAGAAAAACCGAGCATAGCCTATTGCACGGTTTAAATGCTTCGTTTATGATCGAACTATGAACGAAGGTCCGAACATCGCCCTGCTGGGCTCCCTGATCGGTGATCCGGCCCGCGCCAATATGCTGACGGCCCTGCTCAGCGGCAAGGCGCTAACCGCCAGCGAACTGGCGTCGGTGGCCGGTGTCACCCTGCAGACCACCAGTTCACACCTTGCCAAAATGGAGGCCGGTGGTCTGATCAGCCGGCGCAGGCAGGGCCGCCACCACTATTTTTCTCTGGCCGGTGAAGATGTCGCCAGCGTGCTTGAACAGATCGCCGGTCTCGCCGCCAGGCAAGGCCACCAGGCGACCCGCACCGGGCCGCGCGACCCGGCGCTGCGCCAGGCGCGGGTCTGTTATAACCATCTGGCCGGAGAAAGGGGCGTGCAGCTGTTCGACAGCCTGCTGGCCCGCCAGTTTGTGGCGGGCGATGGCGAACAGCTGCATGTCACCGCAGCGGGGACGCAGTTTTTAGCCGGTTTTGGCATTGCCCTGGCCGATATCAGCAAACCCCGCCGGCCGCTGTGTAAATCCTGCCTCGACTGGTCGGCCCGGCGTTCGCATATGGCCGGCACATTGGGTACGGCACTGCTCGGCCGTCTGTTCGCGCTGAAATGGGCGCGCCGCCAGCCGGACAGCCGGATTGTTACCTTCACCCGCACAGGCGACCAGCGGTTCACCGAGACGTTTCCGGTCTGATGCACCGGGCCGGTGTTGCCCGCCCCTGCGCCGCCCGTCTATAAATCCTCCTGATCGCTTAACCAGGCCGGAGAGCAAGCCGTGAATTTGATGTTTATTTCCAACGAAGACCGGGCCGATCAGTGGCGCGACAACCTGACCGCCCTGTTGCCGGATCTGAATTTTTATGTCTGGCCCGATGATCAGGCGGTTGATCCGGCAACCATCGATTATGTGCTGGCCTGGAAACCGGCCCCCGGAATCATCAAAAGGTTTCCCAACCTGAAGGCGATCCTGTCGCTGGGTGCGGGCATCGACGGCATCACCTGTGATCCGGAACTGCCCATCGATAAGCCGCTGGTGCATCTGGTCGACCGCTCGTTGACCCAGGGCATGGTTCAGTTCGCGCTTTACTGGGTGCTGCATTTCCATCGCCAGATGGGCACCTACCAGAAATTCGCTGAGGCCCGCACCTGGCGTCAGTTGCCGCAGGCCGAGGTGGATGCCTGCCGGGTCGGCATTCTGGGCTTTGGTGAACTGGGCCAGGCGGTGGGCAGTGCACTGGCCGCACAGCACTTCGACGTCGCCGGCTGGTCGCGCAGCCCGAAACAGATCGCAGGCATCACCAGTTATGCAGGCGCTGAGGCGCTTCCGGGGTTTCTCGGGCGCAGTGACATGCTGATCTGCCTGCTGCCGCTGACCCCTGAAACCGAGGGCATCATCGATGCCGCCCTGCTCGCCGCCCTGCCCCGGGGGGCGATTGTGATCAATCTGGCCCGTGGCCGTCATCTGGTCGATGCCGATCTGCTGGCCGCCCTCGATAGCGGTCATTTGTCAGCTGCCGTGCTTGATGTCTTTTACAACGAGCCGCTGGCCGCCGAGCATCCGTTCTGGGCCCACGAAAAAGTCACCGTCACCCCGCATATCGCGGCCCTGACCTCGCCCCGCTCAGGCGCTGATTCGGTGGCCGCCAATATCGAACGCATCGAGCGCGGTGAAACGCCGCTCAATCTGATCGATCTGGCCAGGGGGTATTGAGGGGCACATCGCGCCGGATTTAAGGCTCTTCGCCCTGATCCGGATGACCGAGGTGTTCGAATTCGAAAACCGGTGGCGAATCCAGTGTCGGCGCGTTCATCATCGTCGCCACTCTTTGCAGGGCCGAGACGATCATCGTTTGCTCCCAGGCCTGCAGCGGCTCGAACTGTTCGGCAAAGCGGCGGTGCAGGGCTTCGGGCGCTTCATCAAGCACATTGTGGCCAAGGTCGGTCAGGCACACATAGACTTTGCGTTTATCCGTGGTGCCGCGCTCGCGGATCACCAAGCCCATTTGTTCCAGTTTGACGACGATGGCGGTGACCGAGGCCTGTGCCATGCGCACCTGACCGGTGATCGCGCCGAAGGTCATATCTTCATCGTCTTCGAGGGTCTGCAGCACCATCAACTGCGATGTCTTGAGGTTGGTTGCGGCCCGCAGCGCCTTGTCGTGAATCTCGGGGGCGCGGAGAATGCGGCGAATGGAAATCAGGGCGTCGTGCAGTGCGTCCATATGCGGCATATCTTCGGGTCCCTTTGCAGGGGGTAAAGCGTGCGCGCAGTTGCCGGTTCATGGCTGCGCCAGTGCCTGGGAACCCTTGTATATTAGCGATTTCCGTCGATGCCCAAGGCTTATGTTTAATTTAATCGATATTCTATATAAGTTTCATGACAGCAGGAAGTCTCTCTGTCGATAAAAAATACCGCACAGCACAATAAATCCCTGAAAATGAATTATACTCGACCGTTCTGTTGACGTTGTCGTCATGGTTCTCTATGTTCAGCGCAACTTAATTACATAGTTTATCGATTGAATATGGAGATGTTAATCTTATGAACAGGCCGAACGCACAGCTGGTGGACGTTCCAGGCATTGATCTGACGTTGCGTCGCCCCTCTGCCGAAGATGGCGCGGGCGTGAACAACCTGATTGAGAAATGCAAGCCGCTCGATGAAAACTCCGTTTATTGTAATTTACTGCAATGCTCACATTTCGCCGAAACCAGCGCCCTGGCAGAAGTTGATGGCGAAGTCGCGGGTTTTGTATCTGGTTACATTGTACCGGAAAGCCCGGACAGCCTGTTCGTGTGGCAGGTTGCCGTGGCACCGCAGGCGCGCGGTCTGAAGCTTGGCAAGCGGATGATCCTGGATATTCTGCATCGCCCGTTTGCCAAGAACGTGCGCAATCTGCACACCACGATCACGCCGGATAACAAGGCGTCACACGGGGTCTTCACCTCCGTTGCGCGCAGTCTCAATACCGAGTTCGACACTGAGGTCATGTTTGACGAAGAGGCGCATTTCGATGGTGACGCGAAGACCGAAATGCTTTGGAAAATCGGGCCGTTCCGCCGCGCCGATATCCTGCCGGCCCTGGCCAGCGTCGCCTAGGTGTATCAAATAGGTGTATCAGAATCCCATCACGGGCTAACCCGCAAAAAAACAATCTGATATCCCCGGGCTGGCGACTGGTCGACCCAACGCCACCCGCGATGCGCCCGTTACTGCGAATCATTTAAATAAGCGGCTGCCGGCAATAAGGCCGGACCGCTCCATTGAGCTTAGACACAGAGGAACAATTATGATCGTCCGCACCCTTAAAGACTGTGAAAATTCCGACCGCTCGGTATCGACCGAAACCTGGAAGAGCGTGCGCCTGTCGCTCGCTGACGACAACATGGGCTATTCGTTCCATATCACCACGATCTATGCCGGTAGCGAGACCCCGATCTGGTACAAGAACCACCTGGAGACCGTGTACTGCATGTCCGGCAACGGTGAAGTCGAGACCGTGTCCGACGGCAAAGTGTATCCGATTGAGCCGGGCACCGTTTATATTCTCGACCAGCATGACAATCACCTGCTGCGGGGCGGCAGTGAAGACATGCAACTGGCTTGTGTCTTCAATCCGCCGCTGAACGGCCGTGAGGTGCACGACGCCGATGGCGCCTATCAGTTGAACGAGACGCCATTGCAAGACGCTTAATCAGGCCTGACAAGGACGTGCAGACATGACGATCCAAATTGACAACCTCGCCCCTGGCGAGGCAGCCAAACGCCTGGGCCCAACCGTTCACAAGATCGGTGGCACATCGATGTCAAAGGTTGACGCGGTGATGGCCAACGTCATCGTTGGCAAGCGCAGCGGCAGGGATCTGTACAACCGGGTCTTCGTAGTTTCTGCCTACGGCGGCATTACCGATTTGTTGTTGGAAAACAAAAAGACCGGTGAGCCCGGCGTTTTTGCGCTTTATGCGGGATCCGACAACGATCAGGCGTGGGGCGATGCACTGACAAAAGTGCAGGCCCGTATGATCGCCATTAATACCGAAATCTTCAATGACGAGATGGATCGCCAGATCGCCGACCGTTTCGTGCAGGAACGCATTAAAGGCGTCCACAGTTGTCTGATCGATCTTCAGCGGATTTGCAGCTTTGGTCATTTTCAGCTGCAGGAGCATCTGTTGACGGTGCGCGAAATGATCAGCGCCACCGGCGAGGCCCATAGCGCGCACAATACCACGCTGTTGCTGCGCCGCCGGGGTATCGAGGCGGCGTTCGTCGATCTGTCCGGCTGGCGCGAGAACGAGCAGATGTCATTGGACGCGCGTATCAGCGCCGCCTTCGCCGGTATTGATCTGTTGAAAGTACTGCCGATCGTGACCGGCTATTCGCAGGCGGCGGACGGTTTGATGGGTATTTACGGGCGTGGCTATTCCGAGGTTACGTTCTCGGCTGTGGCGCGCATTATCGGCGCCGCCGAGGCGGTGATCCATAAGGAGTTTCACCTGTCCAGCGCCGACCCGCGTATTGTCGGTGTGGATAAAGTGCAGCCCATCGGACACACCAACTACGATGTTGCCGACCAGTTGTCGAATATGGGGATGGAAGCTATTCATCCGCGTGCGGCGAAGGGACTGCGCAAGAACGGAGTTCCGCTGCGCATCAAAAACACCTTCGAGCCGGACCATCCGGGCACGGTCATTGACGATGTCTGGGCGCCGGAGGACTCGCGTGTTGAAATTATCACGGGCCTCGAGAACGCCGTCGAGGTTGAGGTGTTTGACCAGGATATGGTGGGTCTGCCAGGGGCCGGTGAAGAGACACTCGCCGCCTTCCGTCGCTTCAAGCTTCCGATTGTGAGCTGGAGCATGAACGCCAATACCACAACCTTTTATGTGGAGGCGCCACTCAAGCAGGTCCGCCGGGTCTTTGAAATGATCCAGAAATCGCAGCCTGAAGCCGAGAT
This sequence comes from Rhodospirillales bacterium, assembly GCA_013203595.1. Lineage (GTDB taxonomy): Bacteria > Pseudomonadota > Alphaproteobacteria > Rhodospirillales > Casp-alpha2 > JABMNT01. Next base: position 802 of record JABMNT010000184.1, on the reverse strand, counting down.
TCAGACCCGCAAGGTGGATATCGTCTCGGTCATCGGCGCCAATATCAAAAGCCCGACACTGATCGCTGATGCGACGGCCGCCCTGTGTGATCATGCCATTGAACTGTTCGCCGTGCATGCCCCGGCGCGCGGGGTTGATGTCCAGTTTGTCGTGGCCGACGGCGGCTACGATGATGCGGTGCGCGTCCTGCACGCGGCCCTGGTTGAGAAAACAGGCAACGTCAATACGCTGGCCGCGTGACCGATAGCCGAGCCGACCCCTGCAAATCAGAGATTAATGGGTGTGTGTTACCACCGGCTCTGTCGCTCAGTTGATCCAGCCATAGGAAAAGCCGATCAGGCCGGCGCCGAGGATCAGCGGAATTGACAGCAGCATGGAGACCCGCGCCGCATCAGAGCGTTCCATGCCGAGAAAGCGGGCCGCCGTCATGCCGATGCCGGAGCGCGAGGTGCCGGGAATCAGGGCCAGCACCTGGGCAAAGCCGATGAACAGGGCATTGCCCAGGGGTTGTATCCATATTCATCGCAATGATAAAAACCAATAGTTGTGAATTGATGTAATTTTTTGGTATCAAAGTAGCCAGTTGCAGTCTGAAATTGACCGCGTCAGGGTACTCGTCAGAATCGAGCCTGAATATTTGTGGGGTTATTCATTGGATCATTTGAACCCAGTCCCAGATCGAAACGGAAACCTATCCCACATTATTCATGACTACCGTCGGATTTAATCGGAGCACAGGGCGTCAGCCGGGTCGACGGCGTTTTTTAGAGGTTAATTTTTAGAGGCGTTAGGGATTGACGT
>JABMNT010000183.1 GCA_013203595.1 Rhodospirillales bacterium | reverse complement strand
TTGCCGATGAAATCCATACCACGGACTCGAGCCGCTTCTGGATCGGCGCGTCGTATGAGGACCGGCTTGCCAAAGGCCAGGATCCGGAAAGCCTGGACAAGGAGTTTCTGCGGCTGTGGATCTCCGCCCGCTGTGACCCCTATAAGGACCCGATTCCTGAGATTCCCGCAGAAACACTGAACGAGTTCAGCGAAAAATACATACGCTTATACGAACAGGTCACGGGACAAACCTTCAAAAAGCCGGCTCTGGATCGGTCAGTTCGTGATCGCATTGCCGGCAATCTGGCGACAGCGCTGCCGGAATACTTTAGCTGAAAGTTACCAAACCAGTCCGCCAATCCGGAACCTGTGCAATTCGCATGTGTTGAAATCAATCGAAACCGGCGTCGCCCAGGCCGAAGGGCGATAAACTATTGATAACAATGAGGTTTAAGGAATATGATAGCCGCAAACAACGCCGCTTAATGGTGTATGATGGCAGGACACTCTAATTCACGGCTTTAGGATGATTGGCCATATGAACAATCTGGATATAGATTCCGGGGGAGAGGCACCATCATGACTGCGGAAAATGCCGCATTTCTTCAGATTGTCGAAAATGCCGCCGATGGCATTGTCATTCATCGCGACTTTCACCCCCTGTATATGAATCCGGCCTTTGTCCGGCTTTTCGGATATTCCGCGGCCTCTGAATTTAGCGACCAAAACGCCATGCTCCTGCTGCTGGCACCGGAGGACCGGTCACATTTGCGCAAGGCCTGTGCCACCTGCATGGACGGACAAGCCTTTACCCAACCGCTTTTTTTTACCGGTCTGACAAAAGACAGATCCCCCCTGCATTTAAAATCCCGGTTTCATCGGGTTGACTGGGCGGGTGAAACCGCCGTCTGTCAAACCCTAAGCCTGGGCGTCGAACGCAATGACACGCCCGAAACGCCCAACGACAGCCTGCGTCCTGATTTTCACAAGTCCCAGGCTCAGTTGGTTAATGCCCTGAACCAGATTTCATCGGCCATTGCGCTGTTCGACAAGGACGACCGCCTGACCTACTGCAATGCCAAATATGGGCGTTATATCGCCGACAAATCCCTGTTAAGCCAGGGTATCACGTTTGAGGAAATCCTCCGTATCAGCATCCAAAACGGGGTGATTCCGCAAGCCCAGGCGGACCCGGAAGCGTGGATAGCTGGCCGCCTGCAAACCCACAGGAGGCAAAGCGGGATATCGGAAATAAGCCGCTCCGATGGCTCCTGGGAGTCCGTTCATGAGCAGAAAACCGACGACGGCAGCATCCTGCTTTTTTCAACGGATATTACGGATCAGAAGAAGGCGGATCAGGCGCGCGAGGAAAGCGAAGCCTACCTGAAGGCCTTCATCGAAAATTCACCCGCAGCCGTATTCCTGAAGGACAAAAACGCCAATTTCATCTACGTCAACGAAACCTACCGGGAGTGGCAGAATGTCAATAATGAGGACATTATCGGGTCATCCATTTACAACCATTTACCGCCGGAGGACGCGGCACCTATTGCCGAGCAGGACCGGCTGGCCCTCGAGGAACGTAAAAGCAGTAATGTCGAATCGCGCACGGTTTTCCCCGATGGTGTTGAACGATCGGTCATGGCCATCCGTTTTCCGGTCATCGGCGCCGATGGCGAGGTCATCGGAGTCAGTGGATTCCTGACCGATACGTCGGACCATTACCGGGCCAAGGAAGAACTCGAACTCAAGACAGACCTCTATACATCCGTCCTCGACAACCTGCCGATCAGCGTCAACGTGAAGGACCTGGATGGCCGCTATCTGGTTGCCAACAAACAACAGCGGCTATGGCGGGCGCTTACGCAGGAGCAGGTTTTAGGCCGGACAACCGACGAATTGTTCACGGATCCGGTCGATCGTGTGGACTCGCGCAATGCCCAGGAAGCGGAAGTTCTAAATTCCCGGAAAATCGTCCGCCGCGAGGAATGGCGACAATGCGAGGATGGGGTAAACCGGTTTCTGGAATGGATTAAGTTTCCGGTTCTGGACCGCGACGGCAACATCGCCGGGATCGGCACAATCGGCACCGATTTGACCGATCGCAAAACCGTTGAACAACATCTGCGCACGGCAAAGGAAGCGGCGGAATTTGCCAATCGCGCGAAAAGCGAATTCCTGGCCCATATGAGCCACGAATTGCGGACTCCGTTAAATGCCGTTATCGGATTTTCGCAGCTGATGATGGAGCATACCTTCGGCGAATTGGGCCACGCTAACTACGATGATTACGCCAAGGATATCTATGCGGCAGGAAACCACCTGTTGAACGTGATCAGTGACATCCTGGATATTTCAAAAATTGAGGCCGGGGAAATCGAACTGGACAACGACCAGATCGACGTCGGCCAGTTAATGGCCTCGTCCATCAAGATGATGCGCTCGCGCGCCGATGCCGCTGATATTACCCTGACCCTGAAACTGCCCAGGGACCTGCCGTTATTCCGCGGCGATGAATTGCGCATGCGCCAGATTCTGCTCAACCTTTTGTCAAATTCGGTCAAATTTACCCGACCCGGCGGTCGGGTCTCTCTGTCCGCGTCCATGGCCCCTGACGGGGCCATGTCCTGGGAAGTTGCAGATACGGGAATTGGTATTGCCGAAGACGATATCGCGCGGGTAATGAAGCCCTTTGAGCAGGCCCGCCAGGGATTCCAGTTGAGCCACGAGGGCACGGGCCTTGGCCTCTATCTGACACAGACCCTAACGGAATTACACGGCGGAACCCTGACCTTGAACAGCAAACTGAACGCGGGGACCGTCGTCCAAATTGCATTTCCCGCCGAGCGCACGGTCGGCGCGCCAACCCATTCAGGACAGGCCATCACATAAGCGGAATTGACCGGGCGACATCCGGTTTATCAGCAGGCAACCACATTTACAGCCAGTCCCCCCTGGCTGGTTTCCTTGTATTTCGATTGCATATCCTCGCCGGTTTGACGCATGGTTTCGATCACCGCGTCCAGCGACACAAAATGCTGACCGTCGCCTCTCAAGGCCAGCGAGGCTGCATTGATCGCTTTCACGGCACCCATGGCATTACGCTCGATACAGGGCACCTGGACCAGCCCGCCAACGGGATCACAGGTCATTCCCAGATGGTGCTCCAGGGCAATTTCCGCCGCGTTTTCAATTTGCCCGTTGCTGCCATTCAGGGCCGCACATAACCCGGCCGCCGCCATTGCCGATGCCGAACCGACTTCTCCCTGGCAGCCGGCCTCGGCTCCGGAAATCGACGCGTTCGCCTTGATCAACGATCCAACAGCCGCCGCCGTCAGCATAAAGGTCCTGACCCCGGTCATGTCGGCGCCCGGACAAAACTCCAGATAATAACGGATCACCGCAGGAATCACGCCCGCCGCACCATTGGTTGGCGCGGTCACGATCCGCCCGCCCGATGCATTCTCTTCATTGACGGCAATGGCAAACAGACTGATCCAGTCCATGCATTCGTGGGGCAGACTGGAGTTGAGGCCGCGATCCTTAATCAGTTCCTGATGGATATGCCTGGCCCGGCGACGCACATTCAGGCCACCCGGCAGGTTGCCCTTGGCGAGCAGGCCGCGCTCCATACAGGCGTGCATGACCTGCCAGATATGATCAATTCCGGCCATCACCTCGGCTTCCGGCTTTTGTGAAACTTCGTTAGCCAGCATCATTTGCGCAATCGACAGGCCTGAGGTGTCGCCCATCGTCAACAGCGCCCGCGACGAGTCAAAATCAAAGGGCGCGCCGGGCATCGTCTCGCGGCTGTCCTGCTTGTTCTGCAGTTCCGTATCAGTTGCGATAAAACCGCCACCCACCGAATAAAAAGTTTTGCGGGAAACGACCTCGCCGGACCGGTCATAGGCCGCGAAAATCATCCCGTTGGCGTGGTCTGCCAGGGGCGGTCCGTAGTCAAATATCAGGTCGGTTTCGCGGTCAAAGGGAACGCTGTGGCGGCCACCCAGGTTTATCGATTGGGAGCGGTCAATACGCTCGATAATAACGGGCACGGCGTTCGGATCGATATCATGGGGGTTTTCCCCCGACAGCCCCAACATGATCGCGTGGTCAGAGCCATGGCCGACGCCGGTGAAGGCCAGCGATCCGTACAACCGGGATTCGACGCGCCCAACCGTCACCAGCGCGTCCTGATCCACCAGTTCTTCGACAAAGCGGCGCGCCGCGACCATGGGCCCGACCGTATGCGAGCTGGAGGGGCCGATCCCCACCTTAAACAATTCGAAAACGCTATAGGGCATTGGTTGGGAGCTTCCGTAAATAAAAACAGTTTATGCCCTGTTAAGCTATCGCTTCGCCCGGCCTTTTACGACACTATATATTCCTCAGACGCCAATCAGGAGCACTCGATGATCGCGGTCATCTTTGAAGTTGAACCCCTTGAGGGAAAAGCCGACCAGTATTTTGAGGTCGCCGCGTCCTTGCGTGATGAACTGGAACGCACGGATGGCTTTGTTTCTGTTGAACGCTTCCAAAGCGTGACGAATGAGGGAAAGTTCCTGTCGCTGTCGTTCTGGATGGACCATGAAGCGGTCGAACGCTGGTACACACATAGCGATCACAGCCTGGCCCAGACCGAAGGACGTGACAAAATCTTCAGGAATTACCGGATCCGGGTGGCAGAAGTCTTTCGCGACTACGACATGGTCAGCGGCCGACCCGACGTCTAAAGACCCAATGCCAGGCACTGGTGGTTCAAAAAAGCCGCAGATAACCAGCCATGGACGCCCGCCTGATCAATTAAAGAATATGGAGTTTGCGCCTTGGCAATTCAAAGCCTGGGTATTTTTCAATCTCAACCGGAGTAACCTTGATGCCCGCATTTGACCTTCCCGAACTACCTTATGCGCACGATGCGCTTGCGCCGTATATGAGTGCCGAAACCCTGGAATTCCACCATGGCAAGCACCATCAGGCCTATGTCTCCAAGGGCAATGAACTGCTCGAAGGGCTGGATCATATGGGCGATACGCTCGAACAGGTCGTTTTAAACGCCCATAAGACCGGCAATACGGGCCTGTTCAACAATGCGGGTCAGCACTGGAACCACACGCATTTCTGGAACTCGATGAAACCCAATGGCGGCGGCCCGGTACCCGGCAGCGTAGCGACGGCCATCAACGCCAGTTTCGGCTCCTTTGCCGATTTCCGCGGCAAGTTCATTGAAGCGGGCCTTACCCAGTTCGGCTCCGGCTGGGCGTGGCTGGTGATGAATAGCGAAGGCAGGCTGGAAATTCTCAAAACCGCCAATGCCGATAATCCCCTCACCCATGGCAAAACCGCGATTTTGACCTGCGATGTGTGGGAACATACCTATTACATCGATTACCGCAACGCCCGCCCGAAATACCTGGAAGCCTTTGTCGATCACCTGGTGAATTGGGATTCCGCAGCCGAGTTGTTTGAAAAAGGACCGCAGATTATAGCCGCATAACCGGCACCCTGGCGGGCGGCATCCTGCAGGCAGAGAAGACAGATGCTTACACCTATCTGCTTTTCTGCCATCCGCTTCGCGGCTTAAGTGTTCTTCCAGCTCACGTAATGGAGCCTGCGCGCAGCCTTATATGGCGGTTTTCTGCCTGTGACTGATAAACCGCTTCTTCAATCGCCAGGTTTTTCAAATACGCCCGCGCCGTGTTCATGACCGGGGCGGCATTTTGTAAATGCGCGATCACGTGTTTTTCGTACAAATACACGCAATCGCCGCCAAACCCCCGGTCCCGCCATGGGTAGGCGATCTGCCGCTCGCTGTTTTCGCCATGCTTGCGCATATACAGGCAAGCGTTGCCGTCAAGACGAAGGGTGCCCTTCGCGCCTTCGATGATCACTTCACCCATGGTCAGGCGGCGGTTGTCAGCGATATGGTCAGACAACCGGTTGCCGTCAAACAAACCCCGGCAGCCATTGGCAAATTCGAAGATGATCAGTCCGGCATCCTCGCCGGCGATCACCGGGTTGATTTTTGCCAGCCGGGCTGTGACCCCGTCAATTTCACCGAACAGGTAGCGGAACACGTCAATTTGATGGATCGCCGTCTCATGCACCAGAAACCGCTCCATCTGCTGAAAATAGGGCTGGCGGTCCAGATAGGCGCCAGGGCCCTGGCCGTCGCCGGGTCGCAAACGAAACGTAATCTGGTAGAGATCGCCCAGCTCACCCGCATCCAGGCGGTTCTTGATTTCCCGGTACCAGGGCTGAAAGCGGAAGTTTTCATGCACCAGAAGCGGCAGTTGCCTGACCTCGGACAGAGCCGCCATTTCTTCCGCCTCAGCCAGGCTGGTGGTGAACGGCTTTTGACAGATAACCGCAATATCCCGGTCAAAGGCGGCGCGGATAAAGGCGGCATGGGTTGACGGCGGCGATATGATATCCAGCAGATCCGGCTTTTCCCGGTCCAGCATGGTCTCCAGGTCCCCATAGCGACCGGCGACCCCATAGGTATCGGCCGCCCTGTTCAGGGCGTCGGGATCACGCGAACTCAGGGCAACCAGGTCCGCATCTTCAATATCGGACCATCCCTGCAGGTGAAACTGACTGAAAAAACCGATGCCGATGGCGGCAACACGGATGGGACGGGGCATGGTCTCTGCCTTTACTGGAGATCGTTAAAGTGAAGCCAGGTCAATCTGGTCAACGGCGGCCAGCACCGCATCGGTAATCGGCGAAGTGCCCGATTGACCACCCAGTTCAAACGGCATCAGGCGGCCGGCGCCAAAGGCATGGTCGATGGCCGCGTTCAGCAGGGCGGCGGCCTTGTTGCATTCGCCCACCCCATGGCTGTTGCCGAGCCAGTCGAGCATCATCGCGCCCGACATGAACATGGCCGTCGGATTGGCCTTGCCCTGGCCCATGATATCGGGGGCACTGCCATGACAGGGCTGGAAAACCGCATGGTCGTCACCGATGTCGGCAGACGGCGCCATCCCCATGCCGCCGATCAGGGCGGCCCCCAGATCGGACAGGATATCGCCAAACATGTTCTCCGTAACCATCACATCAAAGCCCAGCGGGTTGCGAACCATATTCAGCGCCGTCGCATCGATATAGGCATGATCGGCAGCGATATCCGGGTTCAGGGCCGCCCGTTCGTCAAAGATTTTGCGGAAGAACGCGAAGGCCATGAAGACGTTGGCCTTGTCGATGCAACTGACCCGGCCTTCTCCACCTTTGGCCTTGCGTTGGCGGGCAAGGTCGAATGAAAAGTCGAAAAGCCGTTCCGAGACATTGCGCGTGATGACCAGGGTTTCCCTGGCCGTCTCGTCGTTTTCGACGGTGCCCTTGCCATGCGACGCAAACAGCCCTTCCGTCGATTCGCGGATCAGGACGAAATCGATATCCTTGGCTCTGGGATCGGCAAGCACCATGGGAATTCCGGGAACCGCGCGGAACGGACGGACCCCGGCATACAGGCCCAGATCAAACCGCAGGTCCAACTGCGGCGCAATTTCAGTGCCGTTGGGATAGCGCACGGAGGGCAATCCCATGGCACCCAGCAGAATGGCATCTGCCGATGTGGCAGTTTTCCGGGATTCCTCGGGAAAGGCATCGCCATGTTTGGTGTAACAGCCGGCACCGGCTTCGATGGTCGTGAAATCCATCTCGATCCCGCCCACTCGCTGCATGGCTGCCGCCATCACTTCCAGGCAGGGGGACATGATCTCCGTACCGATGCCGTCGCCTGGCATCACCGCGATGGAAAATATTTTCTGGTTGTTCATAAGTCTGTTCCTTGGATTTGTATTTAAAAAGAGACGTCCCAATGGCTCGGCGGATGCCCGGCAATGGGCGATGAAAAGGTTGCAATTTGATCACCTAGCAAACAGCCCAAATAGGCCGTTTTCAAATCCTGCCCGCCAAAGGCCAGGCTGGAAATATTCTTCAGACGCTGACCGGAAGCAATATCGAGATGCGGCCGGCCCATGGTCCCGTCCTGAAAGGCAGCCTCTGCCTGGGCTGTGTGATCGGCATCGTGATCTTCGAGGATCAGTGTCTGTTCCCCGTCGGGGGCAATGCGAATAACCCGGTTGCTGACAATACTGGTGATCCAGACCCCGCCTTCAACATCAAAGGTCAGGCCGTCGGGGAAAGTGCCCGCTCCAAAATCCGCCACGGTTGATTTGTTACTCAGGCTTCCGTCATCGGCGATATTGAATTTTGACAGGCGTTTTTGAAAGGTTTCATTGACATAAAGCTGGCGGCCATCGGGATGGACCACACATTCGTTGGTATAGCCCAGACCATCGGCGACAATCCGGGCACCCCGGTCATCGACGAGAATGATAAAGCCGTCGGCATTGTCGTGACGATAACCGAGCGCGCGCGGGATAAGCCGGGTACTGACCGTGACCCATACCCGGCCCTGGCCGTCGCGATGGACATAATTGGTCGGTGGCACGGCTTCGCCGTCAATTTCCAGGAGATAGGGGTGCAGCCGGCCATCACGGTGCAAATGATAAACACCACCGTCTTCTGCACCCAGGTGGGCCAGCAAAAAGGAGCCATCGTGCTGAATGCAAATGCCGTTGGGCTTGGGGACAAAGTCCGTATTCCTGGCCAGAACTGTTTCCGTCCTGCCGTCGGGATGGATGATCGAGACACCGCCGCGGAAGTCGGCAACACAGAGGTGGCCGGAGCGTACCGCCAGGACACATTCCGGACGGGTCAGGCCGGTACCGATGAATGCCAAATCGTTGATCGGGATGGGGCGCGGTGTCATGGAAACTCATCCTAAATAACGTATACATTAATGTATTCATTGATCATCAGCCTGTCAAGCAATCTCTTGCCGTGTTTTCCCGGATCGCGGAAAGAACGCCAGGCAATGACGTGGCCTGCTCGGTCCTGATCGGATGTGTTGGCACCTGCGGCTCCGTGGTCGCCTCCTTCGCGTATTTCCATAGCCTGCCCGCCATGATATCTTTGACCATGACTGACCCGTTCCGTACGCAGATTTATCCGCCTCAGGCGCAAGAGGTCTATGATTTGTGGTTGGCCGCACATGGAGGCAAACGGTTCCCCAAACAGGCTGACCTTGATCTCATGGCCATACCAAGGCTTGTACCCAGCTGCTTCATTCTGGATGTGGTTAACCAGACCCGGTTTCGCTATCGGTTTGTCGGCACCGCCATTGAAGAACATATCGGTGAATTGCTGACAGGTCGGATGATGGATGAAGTCCGTAAGGGAAAGCTGTTGCAGACATTGACTGACCTTTTTGGAACGACGCAAAGAAACGGTCAGGCCGGTATGGCAACAACGCAAATGCCCACGGAAACCCGGGGCCATATGCTCTACCATCGCCTCAGCCTTCCCCTGTCCGACAACGGCGAAACCGTAGACAAGATTTTCGGCTGCCATTTCTTCGAGTTGCCTTCAAATTCCGGGTTCAACCAACCCTATGTTGAACCCCCCGAAGGTGATGAAATAAACCGTTTGAAAATGGTATTCAGTGAATAATGGCCTGACCCAGGTCAGCAGACCCACCGGGAACCGGCAATTTTTTTCAATCAAGTGACCAGAAACCCGTGCGCAAAGGGGTCGCGGTCGTCGACGAAAATGGTGTTGAGGCCGTGGATGCGGGCCCAGCCTTCGATGGACGGAATAATCGCGTCATAATCCCCGACCCGGGACCTGGCTTCAATGCGACCGGAGAACTGGCTTCCGATAATGCTTTCGTGGACGAAGTCCTGGCCCTCGACCAGATCACCCCGGGCCGCCCACTGGGCCATGCGGGCCGAGGTGCCGGTACCGCAGGGGGAGCGGTCAATGGCTTTATCACCATAGAACACGGCATTGCGTGCCGTTGCTGTGGCGGCCAGAGGCTGGCCCGTCCACATCACATGAGACAGGCCGCAAATGGCCGGGTGCTGCGGATGGATGAAGCTGTAGGCCTGGTTTATGCGGTCCCGGATCAGGGGACTGAAGCGCTGGATTTCACCCGGCGACAGATCCGCCATATCGCGAAAATTCTCCTGCGCTTCGATGATCGCATAAAAATTGCCGCCATAGGCGACGTCGGCCCGGATTTCTCCTAATCCCGGCACCTCAACGGACACATCCGCCGCATGCAGATAGGACGCGATATTGCGGATCCGCACCCGGTCAACATGCGCGCCGTCCATGACGTAGTGGGCTTCAACAACGCCGGCTGGCGTATCAAGACGCAAAAGACCCGGGGTTTTTGGCGTGACCAGACCCTGCTCGATGGCCACGGTAACCGTACCGATGGTGCCATGGCCGCACATCGGCAGGCAGCCACTGACTTCAATGAATAAAAGCGCAATGTCGCAGTCATCGCGGGTCGACGGGTAGAGAATACTGCCGGACATCACCTCATGGCCACGCGGCTCGAACATCAGGGCCCTGCGCACCCAGTCAAATTCAGCCAGAAAATGCTGGCGCCGTTCAATCATGGTGGCACCGGCAAGCACTGGCCCGCCGTCGGCGACGACCCGGACCGGGTTCCCGCAGGTATGGGCATCGATGCAGCTAAAGGTATGTCGCGCCATGGCTCTGTCCGCTGTCTCAGGAAAACCGTTTAATATGAAAGGGGCTCAAATCCACGTCCACGGGCACGCCGGCCACCAGATCGGCGATCAGCCGCCCGGTCGTCATGCTGCCGGTCAGGCCCAGATGGCCGTGCCCAAATGCGTAAAACACATTGCTGTAATGCTGCGCCGGGCTGATCACCGGTACCGAGTCCGGCGTCGACGGACGGTGCCCCATCCACTCGCTGCCGCCTTCCGTATGCAGATCCGGCAGGTAGGTTTTGGCCAGACGCAGCAGGGCCCTGGCCCGGTTGTAGTTGGGCGGAGCCTGCAAGCCAGCAAATTCGACGGCGCCGCCGATCCGCAGCCCCATGCGCATGGGCGTCATCACAAAATAATCCTCGGAAAAGGTGACGAATGAACGCACTTCGATATGCGGCTGCGCAAGGGTCGTATTGTATCCACGCTCTGATTCAAGCGAAACCGGATCGCCCAGTTGCCTTGACAGCCGGGCCGACCAGGCGCCGGCGGCGACAACGATGTGATCAGCATCAATAATTCTTCCGGTTGTCAGCTTAACGCCCCGGGCGTTGCCTTCCTGGCAGCGCATTTCATCGACTTCGGCCTGCTCGAACTGCACCCCGGCGGCCTTCAGATAGGCCGCCAGTTCGACCACCAGTTCCGCCGGGTCCCGGTAATGGGCCCAGTCTTCGGTTCGGTAGCCACAGGCGGCCAGCGGCCCGAGGGCGGGCTCGAATTCCAGCAGGCCGGCCCGCTCCAGCGGCTCGAACTGAACCCCGCAGTCGCGCCGCAGGTCCCAGTCCGGCTGGCTCGCGTGGCGACCCGAGCGGCTTTTGTAGACAAACAAGGCACCTTTTTTGGCGACCAGATGAGACAGCCTGGTGGCGTCCAGAACCGCCTCGTGATCTGCAAGCGCCGTACCCAGCAAAGTGGCCATGGCCTGGGCCAGATAACGGCGCTTCTCGACGGTGCAGGCGCCTATAAACCGCCAGAACCAGGGCAGCAGCCGGGGGATATGGGCGGTGCGAATACTCAGCGGCCCGAGCGGATCAATAAGCCATTTCGGCGTATTCAACAGAACTCCGGGACCGGACAGCGGCAACACTTCCGCCGCCGCGATCCCGCCGGCATTGCCACACGACGTACTTTCATCAAGGCCAACCGCATGTATAACCCGGACAGCCCGCCCCTGGCGGTGCAGAAAAAAGGCACAGGCCAACCCGATGATCCCACCACCGATAACCAGTGTTTCGCCTTTAGTTGGAGCCATGTTAAATAGCTGGCCGGGTATCGAGCGCCGTCTGAACAAGGCTCATGACCTTTGCCCGTTCATCGCCAATCAATTCCATGCGCGGCCGGCGCACCCATTCAGCACCTTCGCCGGTCATCTGGTTGGCCAGTTTGATATATTGCACCAGCTTCACATCCACATCGAGATGCAGCAGGGGCATGAACCAGCGATAGAGCGCCAGGGCCTGGTCAATTTTTCCGGCTTTCGCGTAAGCATACAGCGCCACCGCTTCCTTCGGGAAGCTATTAACCAAACCCGACACCCAGCCGACGGCACCAAACATCAGATTTTCAAGGACCAGATCATCAACCCCGCAAAACATCAGATAGCGGTCTCCGCAAGCGTTGATCATATCAGTGATGCGACGGCTGTCATGGGACGATTCCTTGACCGCAACGATATTTTCAGCAGCCGCCATGGCAACGAAGCTGGCCGGTGTCATGTCGAGCTTGTAGGAAACCGGATTGTTGTAAATCATAATCGACAGATCCGTGGCAGCGGCGATCGCTTCAAAATGGGCCCGGCCTTCGCGCTGGTCCTGCTGGTAGACCATGCTTGGCAGAACCATCAGACCTTCACAGCCCGCCTCGCGGGCCCGCGCCGCATGGGCAATTGCCAGTTCGGTCGTATACTCGGCAACCCCGGACAACACCGGTATGCGCCCGGCACAGACTTCAACCGCGGCTTTCAGCACGGCGGCTTTTTCATCGGCACTGAGCGAGCTGTTTTCACCGAGCGTCCCCAACATCACCAACCCTTCGATGCCCGCGTCCAGGCACGACTGAATATGGCGTTGGGTGGCGTCCAGATCGAGGCTTCCGTCTCTGGTAAATTCCGTCATCAATGCCGGAAATACTCCGCTCCATGCGACCGCCATCTGTCCATTCCTTTCTCTGTTCTGACACCGGATGCCAGCTTACCCATGATTGATGGACGTGCAATGGCTCGGTTTTGGCGTCTATACTGATCCATGCTTCACTTAAGTGAAACCGAAAAGCGTGTGCTGGTTGACGAAAGCCAACCAGCCCTGGCAATGGCCATGCGAATCCTTGTCGCCACGGCAGAAATTTTAGGGGCATCGCGGTTAATTGCGGTCGCGTCGGCGCATATTGACGGCTGTCTGTATCTGGGCGACAGCGGTGTCTTTTTTGCGGAAAAACTGGTTCAGCTGGGCGGCAGGGTCGCCATCCCTGCGACCTTGAATGTGGGCGCGCTGGATCTCATTCACCCGCACCTGGTACAGGCCGGTACGCACCACAGATCCATGGCAAAACGCCAAATGCAGGCCTATCTGGATCTCGGCTGTCAGGCCAGCTGGACCTGCGCGCCTTACCAGACGGGCCATCGCCCGGGGCTGGGCGAGAATGTGGCATGGGGAGAGAGTAACGCGGTTGTCTTTGCCAATTCCGTGCTTGGGGCGCGCACCAATCGCTACGGCGATTTACTGGATATCTGCCTGGCATTGAGTGGCCGAGCCCCCTACACCGGACTGCACAGGCCCGAGAACCGCCATGCCAATCTGGTCATTGATCTTAGCGGACTGCCGGGAGCACTCAAATCATCGGAAAGTTTTTTCCCGGTTCTGGGTTCCTGGCTGGGCCGCCATGCCGGCGCATCGGTCCCCGCCCTCACCGGGTTCGAGGCACCGGTTGCGGAAGACCATCTCAAGGCCCTCGGCGCCGGTGCGGCCTCAACCGGGGCCGTCGGCATGTTTCATATTGTCGGACAGACACCGGAAGCCGCAACCCTGGCCGATGCCCTGGGCGGAAATCCCTGCGCCGAAACCCTGAAACCCACGCTCCAGGACTTCCGCCGAGAGCGGGACCGCCTGAGCCAGCAGACCGGCAGTCAGCTGGACTGCGTCGCCCTTGGCAGTCCGCATTTTTCATATGCGGAAACCCGCGCCTTATTGACGACGCTCGCCGGCAGATCATCGCGGGTCCCGTTTTATGTCTGCACCAATCGCTTCGTGCTGCATAAACTCGAGCAGGAAGGCTTGCTGGAAGCCCTGGCCCGGGCCGGCATTGAACTGGTCATCGATACCTGCGTTGCCGTTGCCCCCATCCTCAGGGGAAAAGGCGGCGTGATGATGACCAATTCCGCCAAGTTCGCCCATTATGGCCCGGGCAACACCGGCTATCAGTCAGTTTTCGGCTCGCTGGCAGATTGTGTTGATTCTGCCGTCAGTGGAAAAATTACACGGAATCCAGGATTATGGCAGGATCAGTAAAAGCCCGGGTCCTGGTCGCAGGCCGCGCCCAGGGCGTTGTTCTGCGGCTCGATGCCGCCGTCAGTTTCTGGGGCGGCGTCAGTCCGCAAACCGCAGAGATCATTCAGCATGATCATCCAAACCGTGGCATTTGCATTTCACAGCGGATTTTGCTGCTACCGGCAATGATCGGTTCGAGCTCGTCGAGTGCGGTGCTGTTGGAGCTTCTTTATAAAAAGATCGGACCGAAAGCCATTTTAATGACCGAAATCGACGCCATTCTGGTATTAGGCGACCTGGTCGCCGGGGAAATGGGGTATCCGACCATACCGATTCTGCAGGTCGCCGCGGATGCCTTGCAGAACGGACAGGCTGTCACCATAGAAGAAAACGGAACCATCGGTTTTTAACAAACCGGGCGGATTAAAACCCGTCAGGAAAGCGCCGCCATGGCTTTTTCATGCAGATCCGGGTCACCAACGGCGATCACGTGACCCGCCGATGCGGTTGTCAGGGCGTTGCCCTGCCAGTCGGTTATCACCCCGCCGGCCCCTTCGATGACCGGAATCAATGCGGCATAGTCATAGGGCTGCAGGGTATCCTCGCAAACCACATCGACCCAGCCGCTGCTGAGCAGGCCATAGGCCTGGCATTCGGCCCCGTATACCGTGCGCCGGCAGGCGGTTCTCAGGTTTTCAAAATTTTGAAATCGTGCGGGCACAAACATCTGCGGCGATGTTGCATATAGCCACGCGTCTTTAAGGTTCTTGCAGGGGCGCGTCGCCGCCGGCTGGCCCTTGAACAGGGTGGTCCGCCCACGCACGCCGACCCAGCGCTCGTCAAGGGCCGGCATGTCTATGATCCCGATTAACGGTTCACCCTGATGCAACAGCGCAATCAGGGTGCCAAACAGGGGTTTGCCGGTGGCAAAGGTCTGGGTTCCGTCAATCGGGTCCAATACCCAGACAAAATCCGCATCGGCATCTTTAGTGCCATGCTCTTCACCGATAATCCCGTGTTCAGGAACCGCCACTTCGAGCATCCGGCGCATAACCGTTTCGGCAGCCCGGTCGGCAAGGGTTACCGGACTGTCATCCGCCTTGCTTTCAATGCCCAGACCCGAGCGGAAATATCCCATGGAGACGGGACGAACCGCATCAGCCATTGCCTCGGCCAATGCGAGGTAGCTATCCGTTTGAGATGTACGCAACTGCTGTTCGTCAGGGTAACGGTTTCGGCGAAGCGCTCAGGGACCGCAGATACAAAACAACTGCAGCCCGGTCCGAGGCTTTCTTAAGCCCTTGAAAGCTCATTTTTGTTTTCGGCACAAAATCTTTCGGTTTGGTCAGGAAGTGATCCAGATCGGCGTAGGACCAATTGCCGCCTTTTTCCAGCATTGCATCGGAATATTTATATCCGTCGGCACCGCCCTTGGCGCGCTCGACAATATCCCACAGGTTGGGGCCAATACCGTTTTTTCCACCTTCATCGGTCGAGTGACAGCTCTTGCACTTGCCAAAGACTTTTTCGCCCTGATCGAGATCGACGGAAGCCAGCATGGTCATGGCATCCTCCACAGGCCCGCTGTCAGCCTGCGGCGCTTCCGTGTTGGTATCTTCCAACAGGACCACCTGATAGGCCGATTGTTCGAGCGGGTCGGCGTGAATCAACGCGTCACCAATAAAATTGCTGCCAAAGGCGACCCATGCCGCAACCAAGACACCGAAACCGAGTTTTTCCCAACACGAAAAATGCATGGACATCACCTCCAAATTTAAGTCCGGAATTTAACCGCTAGTTCCCGGCTGTGCAATCCCTCGATTCAAACATTTGCTTTGGGCTTTTCCATGCCGGATTGGGGCGATATGCTCAGGCCATGCACAGACCGTCTCATCCGATCATCCTGATCCCCGCCCGACTGGCCTCGACTCGCCTGCCAGACAAGCCGCTTGCCGACATTCTGGGCGAACCGATGATTGTCCATTGCTGGCGCCGCGCCATGGAGGCGGATATTGGTCCGGTTGTTGTCGCTTGTGGCGATGTGGCGATCCAGGACGCCATCAAACAGGTCGGCGGGCGCGCCGTCATGACCGCCGCTGACCACCCGTCGGGCTCGGACCGCATCTTTGAAGCGCTTGGGCGCGTTGATCCTGATGCCCGGCACGACTGCATCATTAACCTGCAAGGCGACCTGCCGACGATTGATCCGGCACTTATTCGAATCTGCCTGACGGCCCTGCAGACGGAAGGCGCTGATATATCAACCCTGGTCGCGGAAATTACCAAGGCAGAGGAAAAAACCAACCCGAACGTCATCAAGGCTGTCTTGGCCCTGAAAGATGATACAACGGTCGGGCGCGCCCTTTATTTCAGTCGCGCCACCGTACCGACGGGACCGGGACCGCTTTATCATCACATTGGGCTCTACGCCTATACCCGCAGTGCCCTTGCCCGCTTTGTCGCCCTGCCGCCGGGAGTTTTGGAACAACGGGAAAAGCTGGAGCAGTTAAGAGCGCTGGAAGCCGGCATGCAAATTGTGTGCGCATGCGTTGACACGGTTCCCTTCGGTGTCGATACTCCGGCTGACCTTGTTGTTGCCCGGGAAATGATTGCGGCTGCGGGTCAAACCCGTTAACCGAATCCACGCGGAGTCCTCATGTCCACCCCAGATCAAACCATCGCTTTCCAGGGCTCCCTTGGTGCCTATTCAGATATGTCATGCCGGGCGGCTTACCCGGAAATGAAAACCCAACCGTGCCGGACATTTGAGGATGCCTTTCAGGCGGTCCGCGATGGCGTCGCGGCACTGGCAATGATACCCATCGATAATACGGTGGCCGGACGGGTCGCCGATATCCATCATTTACTGCCCGACTCCGGCCTGCATATCGTCGGTGAACACTTCCAGCCGGTGAATCACCATTTACTAGGCGTCGCCGGCGCGACCCTGCAGGATATAACCCACGCGCACAGCCATATTCACGCACTCAATCAGTGTCGCAGGTTCAATCAAACCCATAACATCCTGCCGATCGACCATGTCGACACCGCGGGTGCGGCCAAGGATGTTGCAAAATGGGGCGACAAAACCCAGGCCGCCATCAGCTCAAAGCTGGCTGCTGAAATCTATGGCCTGACCACATTGGCCAAGGATCTGGAAGACACCGAGCACAACACCACCCGATTTGTCGTCATGGCCAAAGACCCGGTGGTGCCGTCGCCGACGATGCCACATGTGATGACGACCTTTGTCTTTCGCGTCCGCAACCTGCCCGCCGCCCTGTACAAGGCGATGGGCGGTTTTGCCACCAACGGTGTCAACATGACCAAACTGGAAAGCTATTTGCGGGGTGATTTTGTTGCGGCGCAGTTTTATGCGGATGTGGAGGGGCACCCGGAACAGGCGGGCCTGAAAAACGCCCTCGACGAACTGCGGTTTTTTACCCACGAAGTAACGATTTTGGGCACCTATCCGGCACATCCCTACCGGCTTGAACAGGGCCGGACACAGGACGACTGACGAGTGTCTTTCATGTTAATATGGAATCGCTAGACAATATCCGTCATCACTTCAAACTGCCATTCCAGGTCGGAATCGCTCAGGGGATAAAGCCCGTTATCCGCAGGTTTGATGATTTTTTCCTCGGCAATGCCGGAAATATCGCGTTGCAGGGCCTCGATAACCTTGGTGCTTAACCCGGCTTTCCAGGCGATGGCGACCATCCCTTTTGGATCTTTCTGGCGTACGGCCTTTTCCATTTTGATGATGGTCAGATCCGTCAATACCGACAGGGCGGCAACCACAAAGGTCCGCTGATTGCGGTCCATGGCCTTGAGCACCGCGGCTTCCGTCAACGCCCCTTCGCCATGGAGCTTGCTCGCCTGTGCATGGGCCTCCTGCAAAGGTGTGTCCGTGCTTTCCTCGTCTGCAACCGAAGCCGCGTCCTGACTTTCCAGGCGTTTGTTGACGACCGTGCGCACGGCGGCGATGACTTCCGGGGCGAAGTCCTTTCGCGACGTCAAGGCTGTCAATAAATTTTCGGCAACAAAGCGGGCCAGGTTCATCGCCGCCGTTTCCGACAGCCTGGGGCGAACCACCAGCGGGGCATGCCAGCTTTCGACGTTGATTGCCTCGGCAATGATTTTATCCAGGGTTTCTTCACGAATTTGCGCACTTTTATTAGCCAGCAAGAAGCCAATGGCATCCTCTTCCGAGGTTTCAACAATGGCGTCAACAACCGATTCAGAGACTTTGCTGCGCTTTGAAATGGCCTTCAGATTACTGCCGGAACCGCTCTGCTTGATAATTTCAAGAAGATCGTTGTCGGTCAGGACCGGCGAATATTCGAGGATCGGGCCAGACACCAGCGCCTCGGCATCCCAGGCCAGTTGGCGGATGATTTCAGGCGGCGCATCGGCAATATCCTTCAGGGTCTCGGAAATGATCTGACGAACGCGAACAACCTGGTCGCGGGCCAGGATCTCGAGCGCTTCGTAGGCCATCACCTTGACCTGGTCATGTTCGTTGGCGCTCAGGCCGGGTGCCAGCCGGGATATCTTTGCCGCCAAATCAACACGGACATCGTCGTCCCTGTCCTTGGCCAGCAGCAAATCGGCCTGGGCGGGTGTGGCCTGGTTTTTGGCGACTTCTGCACGAACCACCGGTGACGGGTCATCCGTCAGATAATAGAGAATCTCCGGGCGGATTTCCGGCTGGCTGGCCAGTTCACGGCGAATCTCGTCATCCTTATGGTTGGCAAGCTCCTTCGCCTGGTCATAGGTGACTTCCCGGCCTTTGCCGGAACCAAACAGCTTTCCGATGATGCTTTTCATTGGCTGGCCTCAACTTTTCAAGACATGCGTTCGACGAGTTTGGCATGGAACTCAATTTGCCATTCGGCGTCAGACTGCGTCACAGGATAGGCGCCGTCGACCGGCTTCAGAATTTCCTTTGGCGGCACACGCCCCATGCGTTGCTGGATTTTGACGATCAAACCAACCGGTATCCCGGACAGTTTGCAGATCGCAACAATTCCTTTCGCGCTTTTGTCGGTGAAAATCAGCTGAACAATTTTTCTGTCAATTTTTGAATTGACGAGCAAAGCCGCCAGCACAAAGGAATAATCAGCTGCATCCAGTGACCGGGAAACCATGTCTCCGTCCAGTCTGCGGCTGTCAAACAATCGCTGCACCATGGCGACGGGAGGATCCATCTGCAGGAAATCCTGGGCAACGGCCGGCAAATTGTCTTCATCTTCCAGGGCGAACTCTTCACCGCCCAAGCGGGCACGGACCACCCGCTTCACGTCTTCCAGTGTCGATGCATCGATATCGTCACGCTTTTGCAGCTCCTCCAGCAAGTTTTCAGCCACAAACTGGGCCAGACGTGTCGCTGCTGTTTTCGGCAGGCTCGTCCGGCTGACCAACGGCGCCTGCCACAACTCGATGTCTTCCGCACGATCGACCAGCTTGTCCAGTGTTTTTTCCTGAATATGGGCGCTGCTGTTACCCAGCAGTTCGCCAATGGCCGTAATGTCATCTGTTGCGACAATCGCTTCGGAGACGATTTCGTTTACGCCCCGGCGCTTCGAGATAAAATTACGCGCGCCATCGGCTACCGGCGCTTTGACAATGCGCAGCAGATGTTCGTCCGTAAGCACCGGTGAATGTTCCAGCACCGGCCCCGCGACCACAATTTCCGCATCGCCGGCCATGCGCAAAATAAGATCGGCGGGTGCCCCGGGTACGTCCTTAATGGCTTCGGCAAGAGCGCGGCGAACAGCGGTTATTTGATCCGCGGCCAACTGGCTCAGGGCGTCATGCGACATCTGACGGCTTTTTTCAGGCAGATTCCGCACCGGGTTTATGAGCGACTTGGCAATTTTGACAGCCAGTTGGGAACGTACCCCTTCCGCTTCGTCCCTGGCCAGAATCGAGTGGGTCAGTTCCGGTGCCGCTTCATTGTTAGCGACCTGACGACGGACTTCCGCGTCGCTGTCTTCCGCCAGGAAATAGAGGATTTCAGGTGGCAGATCTTTTTTTGAAGCCAGTCTGGCCCGAACAGCGGGATCCGCGCTTCGGGCCATTTCCTTGGATTTTTCATAATCCAGTCGGCTGTCTGATCCTTCGAAACTCATATTTCTAAAATTCCTGCCTGCAACGGGATTCACGCGTCAAAACGGCTAATCGGCCTTCGGTGCCGGTGCCATCATAAATCCACCTTTTCCGGCTTTTTTAACTGCATACATAGCTTCATCTGCACGCGCAAGCATACCATCAAATGATTCTTCGTCCTTTGGGTCGTAAACCGCTACGCCAACGGAAATACCCAGGGGATAGGCGGGATCACCGGAATACTGGGCCATGGCCTGGCTGGCCGTGATCAAGGCGCCGGCCCGGTTTTGGGTTACTTCCGGGGAAATCCCATCCAGCCACATGGCAAACTCGTCTCCCCCCAACCGGGCAATGACATCACCCGGGCGCGAGAAGTCCATCAACAGGTCACGCAAGAACAAAATGGCGTCATCACCAGCCTGATGCCCGTGCACGTCATTAACCTTCTTAAAGTTATCCATATCAACATAAAAAAGCGCCGCGGTCTCCCGGCTGCGGGCCAGTCGCGACAGGCGCCGCGGCAGTTCCTCTTCAAAGAAGGCGCGGCGGTTCAGTAATCCGGTCATGCCATCAGTGCGGGAAAGCGCAACAATCCGTTCGTGATTGGCTATTTGTTCATTGGCAATACCAAGCTGGTTGGCAATATCACCCAATAGAATTTTCAAGTCATCGGCCCGCGTGTCACTGACCTCGGAAATCCAGATTCCGATTGCCCCGTTTATGACATTGCGATAATGCGTGGCTACCACAAAATAGGTCCAGTTCCCGGTCCTGAATTGTTTGACTTCCCCGTTCGATCCCAGATCATCCAAATTATCATTCAGATCCCCGGTATCCGCTGTGTTGCCGTATTCGGCGGCTGTGCCAAAGCTTTCAAGACCGGCCAATCGATAGATCCGGCAACCCGCCACTTCCAGCGCCCGTGTCGACGCGGTTGCCGCTGCTGACAACATGTTTTCCGGCTCCAGTTCGTCCCGGATCATGCTGACGATATAGCTTAATATCTGCTCCCGATTGCGGGCCCGGGTTAACGCCGTTTCATTCTCCCGCTCAATCGTCACATCCCGGCATACCCCCCGCGTCCCACACCAGCTTTCGGTGCCGCCCGCCTCCGAATACAGAGGCACACAGGACAGCATCATGCAGGCCTGGCTACCATTTTTGTGGCTGAACCAAATCTCAACTTCATCCAGCGGGCGACGGCTTGCAAACGGCAGCGGTGTGAAGTTCTCCGGATTGACAATGAAGGTTTCGGCTTTTGCATTGACCAGTTCGTCCGCCGTATAACCGATCGCTCCTTTGGGTGAAACAAACTGAAATTCCCCGTCGACCGAGGTTTCCCAGCAAAAATCGCTGGAGATTTCAACCAGATCCTTATAACGCTGTCGCGACTCGACAAGCGCGCTGCGCAAATTTTTCTCCATGGTCTGATCGCGGGCCAGGACCAGAAACCGACCGCTTTCGACCGGGACCACGGTCAAATCGAGAATGATTTCACCTTTAGCACTTGGCAGGGTCACCGTTGTCGCCGTCACCGTATGGACGCCTTCGGATTTATTTACCAGATCGCGAATTTCAGGGATGGCCCCATGGACGATCAGGGCTTCAAGCCCTTCGCCCTTGGCGTTCGCACGCTCAACGCTGCAGTCACGGGTAATCAGCAATGCGGCTCCCGGATACCCGGCCAACAGGATTTCCGCATCATCTTTTGATTTCAGAAGAGCTGCTGACTTTGCTTCCTCTGCAGGTTCCAAATCGACCTTTTCTGCCATCAATCCCGTTCGCCCCTCAAAATACGGCCCGTTTAATTCATGGGCTCCGGCATCGGTTTCTCTCTCCCGGTGCCCTTAACAGGCGGAATCAAGCGATTTTATACAACGCCCCGGCCTGCCTGCACTCGCCTATCATGCTTTATATGTGTTAAAATAAGCTTGCAAACCACGCCCCCCCTTAATCAAATACGCCTATGACAGAAAATCAAGACAAACCATCCCTATCCAACCCGTTTATATCCACTGAAACATGGGTTTTTGACCTGGACAATACCTTGTATCCGGCGTCATCGCGCCTGTTTGATCAGGTTGATCGAAAAATAACGGAATTTATTATGCAGGCCCTGGGTCTGGGCTGGGACGACGCCCATAAAAAACAAAAATCGTTTTTCCGGGAATACGGCACCAGCATGCGGGGCATGATGACCATGCATGGCACATCGCCTGACGAATATCTGGAATACGTTCATGATATCGATTTGAGCCCGGTTCCGTTTGCGCCGGCATTGGATGCCGCACTTGCCCGATTGCCCGGCCGCAAAGTGATATTCACCAACGGCTCGACCAAACACGCGGAAAATGTGACCCGTAAACTGGGCATCCTGCAGCATTTTGACGGTATTTTTGATATTGTTGACAGCCAGTTTACGCCAAAGCCGGATTTTGCCGTCTATGAGAAAATGATCGCCGCCTTCAAGATTGATCCAAATACATCGGTAATGGTTGAAGACATGGCGAAAAACCTGATCCCGGCCGCAGCTCTGGGGATGACCACGGTTTGGGTGCGCACCGACACGGACTGGGCGACAGAAGGCTCTGAAGGCGAACATATTCATCATATTGTTGATGATTTGACAGCCTGGCTTGAACAAATTTCCGTGCAATAGCACCGATAAAGCCATTTATTGGCATTGCCTGTTGGCAGTTGCGGCATCGAACAAACCAGCCAACAACCGGGTGCCGGATATTGACAGTCGCCGGCGCTTCGCGCATGTTCCGGCGGTCATTTTGAGGCCTTTGCCTGAAGCATAATACAGGAACCGAAAAACCATGAGCACTACTGATCTGCAAGCAACCATCGACAACGCCTGGGAAGCCCGGGCGGAAATTTCAATCACCACCAAGGGCGAGGTCCGGGACGCTGTTGACACCGCCCTGGGGTTGCTGGATTCAGGAAAAGCCCGCGTTGCCGAAAAAACCGCTGACGGCTGGCAGGTCAATCAGTGGCTCAAGAAAGCCGTCCTGCTTTCCTTTCGTCTGAACGATATGGGCGTCATTTCGGGTGGCCCGGACGGCTCTGGCTGGTTTGACAAGGTGCCGTCTAAATTTGCAGGCATGGACGACGCGGCTTTCCGTGCTGCCGGTTTTCGCGCTGTGCCCAATTGCATCGTCCGGCGTTCCGCCTACATTGCGCCTGGCGTCATTCTGATGCCCAGCTTTGTCAACTTGGGTGCCTATGTGGATACCGGAACCATGGTCGACACCTGGGTCACCGTCGGCTCCTGCGCGCAAATTGGCAAAAACGTTCATTTGTCAGGCGGTGTTGGTATTGGCGGTGTGCTGGAACCCCTGCAGGCTGATCCGGTCATCATTGAAGACAACTGTTTCATCGGTGCCCGTTCCGAAGTGGTTGAGGGTGTTATTGTGGAGGAAGGCTCGGTTCTGTCGATGGGCGTGTTCATCAGTGCGTCAACGAAAATCGTTGACCGTGCAACCGGCGAAATTTTCTATGGTCGGGTGCCGTCCTACTCTGTTGTTGTTCCCGGCTCCCTGCCCGGCAAGCCGTTTCCCGACGGAACACCGGGGCCTTCGCTCTATTGTGCGGTCATCGTCAAGCGGGTGGACGCGCAAACCCGCTCGAAGACGTCGATCAATGATTTGCTGCGCGATTAAATCATGGTGATTGATCCCATCCAGTTCAGCCAGGAGCTTATCCGTTGCCCCAGTGTGACGCCGGTTGATGCGGGCGCCCTTGATGTCCTGCAGGGCACATTGCAGGAACTGGGATTTACCTGCCATCGCCTGCCATTTGCCGAGGATGGAACCCCGGACGTCGACAATCTTTACGCCCGCATTGGCACAACCGGTCCGCATTTTTGTTTTGCCGGTCATACGGATGTTGTCCCGGTCGGCAATCCGGATGACTGGTCTGTTGATCCGTTTGTGGCAACCATCAAAGACGGCCATTTATTTGGCCGCGGCGCCTCCGACATGAAATGTGCCGTTGCCTGCTTTACCGCGGCAGTGGCACGCCTGCTCGCCGCAAAGGGCCCGTCGCTTGCCGGTTCCATCAGCTTTTTGATCACCGGCGACGAAGAAGGCCCTGCCATCAACGGCACCCGAAAAATGCTGGAATGGCTGAACAGCCGGGATGAAACCGTTGACCATTGCCTTGTCGGCGAGCCAACCAGTGTCAGCCAGGTTGGTGATATGGCTAAAATCGGCCGCCGGGGCAGCCTCAATGCGACGATCACCGTTTATGGCACACAGGGCCACGTCGCCTATCCACACCTGGCCGACAATCCGGTCCCCCGCTTGCTGAAATTCCTGTCGGAAGTGGATGGGGCAGTGCTCGATGCGGGTAACGATTATTTCCAGGCCAGCAATCTCGAGATCACCACCATGGATGTCGGCAACGAAACCACGAACCTCATACCTGCGAAAGCGACGGCGCGGATTAACATTCGCTTCAACGACCAGCATTCCGGAGCCAGCCTGAGCGCATTTCTGGAAAAGCACCGCCAGAATATCGGTGGCCAACACGACATGGAGATTTCCATATCCGGAGAATCCTTTCTGACAGCGCCCGGGAAACTAAGCGATTTGATCAGCGCCGCGATCAAAACCGTCACCGGCCTGGATACAGAACTGAGCACCACCGGCGGCACATCAGATGCGCGCTTCATCAAGGATATCTGTGCCGTTTCTGAGTTTGGGATGCGCAACGCAACGGCCCATAAGGTCGACGAAAACGTCAGTTTGCAGGACATAACCCGGTTGACTGATATCTACGAACAGATTTTGCTTGGATACTTCGGCCCGCCCGAATGAGCGCCCTGCCCGATGCCGTCCGCGCGCTTTACGGGGCCTGGCGTCTAGCGCGTTTTGACTCCCAGGGGCATGACTTTTTTGATAAAACCACCGTCGGGTTCTGGCGCTCCTTCCAGGCCGCCTTTATCCTGGCACCGCTCTATCTGCTATTGCTGGCGGCACAGGCCTATGCCGGTCAGGTCGATCTCCCCTTCGGGCGCTATCTGGCACTGGAGCTATCGGCCTATTTCCTGTCCTGGCTGGTCTTTCCGGTGGTCATGGAATGGCTGACCCGGACACTGGGATGCCGGGACAGATACATTCCATTTATTGTCGCCTACAACTGGGCCATGGTCCCCCAGTATGTGCTTTTCATCGGCGTGATCGTGCTTGGACTGATCGGGCTGATTCCAACAAGTATCGTGCAGGGCCTGACCACCCTCCTGTTTATATGGACCCTCGTCTATTCCGGATACATCGCTAAAACCGCACTCCTGGTGCCGTTGTCGACGACCGCCGGCATCGTCTTTCTGGATGTCTTGCTGGGCTTGCTGCTCAATCAGTTGATTACCGGCTAGTGCAGTTCATGTTCATATGGAATCACTAGACATCAACACCCGGTGGCGGCTCGATCCCCATCATATCAAAAAACGGCTGCAACTGTTCGTGCAGTCCGAGCCCCTGATAGGCCGCCGCCAGACCGACGATCAGCCAGAGATGTGGTGAGGTGACAAACCCGATCACTGCCAGCACCAGTCCGCTGATCGCCCAACTGACCTGACCAAACAGAAAGGCCAAAACCGAGCAGACCAGCCCGAGGGGGACAAAGATGACGCCAAAGGTGAAAATACCCAAGATCCCGAATGCCACCGCAAACCAGCCCATGACCGGTGTCTCTTCCGGTTCCTGATTTTGCTCGGAATTGCCGTTCGGGGTCGACCTGTTCTGCGGCTTAAGGCTGAGTTCGATGTTCGCGCGCATGAAGAATAAATCCGTTACTTGCGGGTGGTTAAGGCAAACCGAGGCCGTTGATTAATAGACCACATCGGTCAGGTAAAGGCCATCGGCCGGCACCGTCGGCCCACCGGCCCGGCGGTCTTTGGCCTGCAAGGCAGACTTCAGGTCATCTTTTGTCCATCGCCCTTCGCCGACCCATTTCAGCGAGCCAACGATGTTGCGCACCTGATGATACAAGAACGACCGGGCACGGGTATGAATCCGGATCTCATGGCCGTCCCATTCCACATCCAGCTGATCGAGGGTTTTAACCGGTGACTTGGCCTGGCAGGCGGTTGCCCGGAAGGTTGAAAAATCATGGTTGCCCAACAGCACTTCAGCCGCATCTTTCATCAATGCCGGATCCAGCGCACCGGGAACCCACCAACTCAGCCCCCGGTCAACGGTCAGGGGCGGGCGGCGGTTGATAATCCGGTACATATAGACCCGTTCCTTTGCCGAAAACCGGGCGTGAAATTCCTCGTCAACGATTGTCGCCGACAGGACAACAATCGGCTGCGGACGCAATTGCGCGTTGAGGGCATCGCGCACCCTATCGGGTGACCATTGCTTGTCGAGATCGACATGCGCCGACTGATTTAAGGCATGCACTCCCTTATCGGTTCGCCCGGCAACAAACAGAACGGCCGGTGCGCCGGTAAAACGGGTAACGGCTTCTTCAACGAACTGCTGAACGGACGGACCGTTCTCCTGGCGTTGCCAGCCCACGAAAGGCCGTCCATCGTATTCAATTTTCAAATGATATCGCACCATCGCTTCTTTTAGCCCGCCTGCGCAGAAGGATCGACACCTATTTCATAAAGGTCTTTATTCACACATTGTCACATACCTCTGTGACAGATTTCTTGGTATCTCGCCGAATTCTGATACTTTGAACCGGTATATTTTGGTTTTTTCAAATAAAAGTGATTTTTATGTCCTACGATGACGACCTTGTGGATGTTGATCGGGATTCCCTTCACGTTCTGCCCTTGCGGATTCTGCCGCTGGCGACGCCCGCTTTACGGCGCGCAAAGCTGATTAAAAATGTCCGCCTCAAAAGTGTCGTGGAGCTGTTTACCAATGCCGATTCAGGCAGCGGCCAGCTGGAAATTGAGGATCTGTCGAAGGAGTTCAACTGGGATGTCGCCGATCCCCCCGCCGATCTGGTAATGATGCGCCAGTTGGGTTTGCTGCCCAGCTACGATGTTTACAGCCTGCGCATTAGCCTGCGGGATTTGGGCATCAATATTGAGAATGTCAGTGATCTCAAACTGTCTGATGAAAAAAACAAAGAGCTGACTTCCTATATGACCGACTTCACACGGCCGCTGATCCAGCACATCTATGGCAGCGATGAACTGGAAATTTCCAGCTTCCAGGACGTTGTTAAGTTGTTCCGCGATCCGGACGTGAAAAAGGCGCTCGGGAAAATCCAGCAAATGTCGCAGATGCTGGAAATCAAACCCGACGAAATACCCAAGTTCATGGAAGATTACGGAGATATCTTTTTATCCCTGTCCTACTACCGGCAATGCCTGGATTCCATCGAACCGATCATTACCGAATTTCTCGACGCCATGGACGAATTACGGGACAACTACCAGTTCAAGACCGACCAGAACCTGATGCAGACGATCAATCATATTGAGGCGACTATCAACGAACGGATGGCGGCAGTCACCGGACGGTTCGAGAATTTTGAACGCGGCACCAAGCACATGTGGGACAAGATATCGGCAGATCGTTTCCGCAAGGTCGAAAGTCTGATTT
The DNA here is from genome assembly GCA_013203595.1 of Rhodospirillales bacterium. GTDB lineage: Bacteria > Pseudomonadota > Alphaproteobacteria > Rhodospirillales > Casp-alpha2 > JABMNT01. Next base: position 7,799 of record JABMNT010000183.1, on the reverse strand, counting down.
CCAGTTATCACCTGTCCATCGGTGGTGTGCTCTGTGCCCTGAGCGTAAAAATGGAAGCCTGGTCGCGCCTGTTCCCCAACAAGCACTCGGGCGGCCCCGGGCGGCGGGCCGAGTTTATCATGTCGGAAATGAAACAGGGGATCGACAACATCGTCAAGATCGACGACGCGGCCCCCATGTTATCGGTGCTTGAATAGCCTAGCCGGCAAGAAGCGTCCCGGCGGCAATCGTATAGCCCCGCAATACCTCGGCAGACGCGGCCCGCTTTTTGCCCGGCCGCTGCAATTCATTGATAACGACGGCGCCGTCGCCACAGGCAATTTTCAGATGGTTGTCGAGAACCGTGCCGGGCTTTGCACCGGAGCCGTCATCGACCACGGACAGGTTGAATATTTTTATGCGTTCGCCATCGTGCACAAACCAGACACCGGGCCATGGCGTCAGGGCCCGGACCAGGCGGTCAATCGCTGACGCCGGTTTGCGCCAGTCAATGCGGCCTTCGGCCTTGTCGATCTTGGCCGCATAGATGGCGCCTGCCGATGGCTGGCTGAGCGGCGTAATCCGCTCTGCCGCCACATCGTCCAGCGTTGCCACGATCAGGTCGGCACCGATGGTTGACAACTGATCGTGCAATTCCGTCGCGGTGATGTCTGGCGGCAATTCGATTTTTTCCATCGCCAGGATGTCGCCGGTATCCAGCCCTTCATCCATCTGCATGATGGTTATTCCCGATTGTGTATCTCCGGCCATGATCGCCCGCTGGATCGGTGCGGCACCGCGCCAGCGCGGCAGCAGCGACGCATGAATGTTGATGCAGCCAAGCCGGGGGCCGGCCAGCACGAGTTTCGGTAAAATTAATCCATAGGCGACAACAACCGCGGCATCGGCGTTCAGGCTGAGAAAATCCCGGCGCACGTCATCTGCGGCAAAGGACTTCGGCGTCCGCACCTCAATGCCATGGCGCTCTGCACAGGCATGAACCGGTGTCGGGGTCTGTTTCTGGCCGCGACCGGCCGGACGTGGGGGTTGGGAATAGACACAGACAATATCATGTCCGGCGGCGATCAGCCGTTCCAGTACGGGAACCGAGAAATCCGGCGTTCCCATGAAGATGAGCCGCAGTGCCGACATCTATGCCGATTCGCGTTCGGCCAGTTTCTTGATTTTCGTCAGCTTGCGTAAAATCATTTTGCGCTTGAGTGCGGTTATGTGGTCGACAAACAAAATTCCGTCGAGATGGTCAATCTCATGCTGGATGCAGGTCGCCAGCAGGCCGTCGGCATCCAGTTCCTGGACGGTGTTGTTTTCGTCGGTATAGCGGACCCGGATTGAATCGGGGCGTTCCACTTCGGCATATTGATCGGGCAGGGACAGGCAGCCTTCATCATGAATGCGGTCTTCCCTGGAGACTTCAATAATCTGCGGGTTGACCATGCAATAGGGATTTGGTGCGCCGTCATCCTCGGCGTTTTCACGCACATCAACGACGATCACGCGTTTACCAAGGCCAACCTGCGGCCCGGCAAGACCAATACCGGGCGCCGCATACATGGTCTCCAGCATATCGTGCATGAACGCACGCAGCTCGTCGTCGACCTGGTCGACGGCTTCCGCCTTGATTTTCAATCGCGGATCTGGTGCGACAATGATTGGCAATAGGGCCATAAACTCTGTTCCTTACCTGACAACGCCCTCGACATAAGGTCACAGGTGCCTTGCGTCAAGCGGAACAAGCCAGAATCAGCGACGAAGGCGAACCCGGTAGCCGGCTGTCACCGTGCCGCCAGCCGGCACCTCGACCTCCCAGACGGCCTGGTTTCCGTCGCGGACAAAGGCCGTCTTGTCTTCGGCAAAGCTCCAGTCGCCGGTTATCAGCTCATTGACCTTAACCGTCTCCGTCCGTTCACTGCCATTCAGGACCTCAACGGTGAAAGCCACCTCGAAGCTGTTGCGGCCCATCACTTCGCGTTTAAAATCAACCTGCTTATGGCGTATGGTCACATCGAACGCCTGGCCGACGGCGATCTCGGCACGTTCACCAACCGGCAGATTATCGAGCCGGTCTTCACCCAGAAACTGCGTGACCTGCTGTTGATCGGCTCCGTAAAGCCGGATAATGCCGCCCGGAAGCGGCTGCTTTGCCCCGCCCGCCCCGTCGTTTGTGAATGTGATCTGAATCTGCGGATGGCTGGGCTGGCTGGACGCATCCTGGCCATACATATTGGGCTGAAAACTGCCGACAAGCTGGCGTTTCGCCGGCAACTGCTGGAGCGGCAACAGGGGGATCTGCTTGCGCTGGTTATCGAACAGGTCAACGGGCCTGTTCAGTGAATAGAGATGATAGCCCTCGAGACTTTGCCGCGAAGGCGGTGCCGCCGTATCTGCCATGGCCATGGACTCCGCCTTCAACAGGCGTTGCAGCGGCCTTGGGGCGGATGGCGAGGTCAGCTGATTGACCTGTCCGGCAACCAGTTGCATGCGGCTGCTGATCAAATCAAGCCCGCTGGTATTGACCAGGGTCGCCCATGTCTGCAGCTGCAGGCGCCCTGACGTCTCGTCGAAGGTGGCCACATGATCGGCCTGCCAGGACAGGCCAGCGGCCAGATACTGCAGGCGCAGCGTTGTCCGTGCCGCCGCATTGGCCTGACCGACGGCGCGAAAAACCGGGTTGGCCCGCAGACTGGCCGGGATGACCGGGAAAACCAGGCGCCCGGGAACCGTGGTTTCGATCTGGCCATCGATTCGCAGCATTAACTGGGGCACGGCGGCAATCACCAGCGCGTCATGGACGGAGTCCTCACCGGTCGTCGGGTGGGTTTTAACCACCTTCACGGACTTGCCCAGATAGGCTTTCAACAGCTCGGTCTGACTCAGATTTGCCGGCAAAAACCCCTGTTCGATGACCGCAAATGCCGGGTCCGCAATCAGTTGGGCCGATTCGGCAAGCATCTGCGGGCTCACGGATGAAAACTCTAGTATGTTGTTTCCCAAGGGTAATTGGGCAACCCGGGCATCTTCTATCAGCGCCGTTCCGTTGCTGTAAAGGGTCACACCAAGACCACTGCGTTGGCCCTCTCCAATTGACACGACATCGGCCCGAACCCCGCTGGCGGCCAGCAGACAGGACATGCATATAGACAAGGCAAAGCTGTTTTTCATAATCGGTTCCTGGCGATCCTGTTCTCTCGTTTGCGTTTCTCAACCCCTTGGGGCAAGTTTCTATCCTCAGACTGAGACAAGGATTTGGCTTAAATGTGGCACATGCAATGGTAATTGAAAATCCGGACGTTTTGATCTCGGTTCTTGGCGTCAGCCTGATCGCCGCTGTGGCCGCACTTATCGTCAGTCTGGTCGCGCACAAAAACAGCAAACAACAGGCGCAGGCCGCCGCTCTGCTGGCCAGCCAGATGGAAATCACCCTGGAAGGGGAAATCGATGCGGCGCAAAAGGACCTGCAGCAACTGCAACTGGGTCGGGTCGAGCTGGAGAGTCAAAACCGCCATTTCGAAAACCAGGTGAACCGATTGCAGCAGGATAACGCGGCGCAACTGATCCACATAACCGAGCTGGCCCAGCAGAAAACCGAGGCCGAGCGGCAAAACGCCATCCTGCGCACGGAACTGGACAAGGAACGCGAAGCCCATACGGAACGCATGCAGATTGTCGAGACCATGAAAATCGAGGCGATCACGGCAGCCAAGTCGGCAACGCTGGCCAGTGCCCGGGAATTGTCATCGAAACTACTGGACGATCACAAACGGCAGTCGGACGAGGCCAAGAAACAGTCCGAGGAACAGGTCCGCAAAACCACCGAGCATCTTGTCCATTCGATCACCGAAGTGAACAAGAACATCCACGCCCTCAATTCCGACGTGACCAGCAACCGCAATACCATGGATACGGTGATGCGCGCCCTGTCCAGCCCCGGTGGGGCCGGCCAGTATTCGGAGATCGGCCTGGAAAACACCCTGACCTCGTTTGGCCTGGTCAAGGGCCGCGACTTCGTTGTTCAGCAGCAGCTCGATTCGAAACGCCTGCGGCCCGACGCCCTGGTGTTCCTGCCCGGCAATACGGTTCTGGTGATCGACAGCAAGGCGTCGAAATTTCTGCTCGATCTGGCCGAGGCCGAAGATGAACAGCAACAATCCATTGCCTATGCCAATCTGGCGAAAACCATGAACGGCCATTTGAAGGGCCTCGCCGACAAGAACTACAAGGCCGAAGTGGTCGCCAGTTACAAGGAATCAGGACGCATGCAGGGCACACCGCAGGTGTTCAGCATCATGTATCTGCCCAACGAAGGGGCCATCGAAAAGGTCTCCATCGCCGATCCGCAGTTTCACAGAAAAGCCAGCAAACTGCAGATCACCCTGGCCGGGCCCGCCGCCCTTAACTGCCTGATCGGCATGGCCCGGGTGCAGCTTGATGTGGAACGCCAGTCGGAAAACCAGGAACGCATTGTCGAGGGTGCGCAGATGATTGTCGAAAGCATCGGCGTCATTGTCGAAAAAACCGTGAATGTCGGCAAAGGCCTGAAGACGGCGGCAAAATCCTACAATGACCTGACCGGCAGCATTAACAAACGCCTGCTGCCGCGGGTTCAGAAACTGGTTTCCTACGGGGTCCAGTCCAACCGCCACAAACGATTGCCCGGTCATGTACCGACCTTCGATTTCACCGAACACGAACGCGGCGACCTGATTGAAGGCGATGCGGAGGAAGTCCAGGAGCAGGCGGCATTGACAAATCAGACGGAATCCAAGGACTGAGGCGGCACCGTAGGCAAACCGGCAACGTTCATGTTATGTTTACGATCGCAATCTCATTGCAGGGCCGGGCCGGCGCGCTAACTGTAAGTAGAGGGTATAAAACAACAGCGAAATAACAACCGGGTTTGCTGGAACCCCTTTTTGGGAAGGAACACATTATGGGCTTTTTATCGGGCATCGGTGCCGTCGAAATTTTTTCATTCTTTTTCGCCTTTTTAGGAATCCTGCTGGTTTTAATGGGAATCAAAACCGTTTCCCAGGGCATGGAATATACGGTAGAGCGGTTTGGCCGCTACACCAAGACACTGCGACCGGGCCTGCATCTGATTATCCCGGTCGTTGACCGCATCGGCTACAAACTGAACATGCGCGAACAGGTGCTCGATGTGCCTTCGCAGGAAGTGATCACCAAGGACAATGCCATGGTGCAGGTCGATGGTGTGGTGTTTTTCCAGATTATTGAAGCCTCCCAGGCCGCCTACGAGGTGAACAATCTGCAACTGGCGATCCTCAATTTAACGATGACCAATATCCGCACCGTCATGGGCTCCATGGATCTCGACGAATTGCTGTCGCAGCGCGATACCATCAACAACCAGTTGCTTGACGTGGTCGACAAGGCCACCGACCCCTGGGGGGTGAAGGTCACCCGGATCGAGATCAAGGATATTTCGCCGCCCCGAGATCTGGTCGATTCCATGGCCCGCCAGATGAAGGCTGAACGCGACAAGCGGGCCAATATTCTCGAAGCCGAAGGCTTCCGCCAGGCCGAGATCCTGAAAGCCGAAGGGGAAAAGCAGTCGGCCATTCTGGAAGCCGAAGGCCGCCGCGAGGCCGCCTACCGGGACGCCGAAGCCCGCGAGCGGGAAGGCGAAGCCGAGGCCAAAGTCACGACCATGGTTTCCGATGCCATATCCGGCGGCAACGTGCAGGCCATCAACTACTTCATTGCGCAAAAATACGTCGACGCCCTGGGCAAGATTGCCGCGGCCAACAACCAGAAAGTGATCATGCTGCCCATGGAAGTCACCGGCATCCTGGGAAGCGTTGCCGGCATTGCCGAACTGGCGAAGGAAGCCTTCAGCAAGGACGGCGATGGCGGTGCGGTGCAACCCTGGGGGAAAAAGGAGTAGGCGTTCATGGTATCATTTCTCGATTCTCTGGTGTTCTGGCATTGGTGGATTCTGGCCATCGCCATGGTCATTCTGGAAACCCTGGCACCGGGCATGATTTTCCTGTGGCTGGGTCTCGGTGCCGCGGCTGTCGGCGCGGTTTTGCTGGCGGTTCCCGGCCTTGACTGGAATTTGCAGCTGGTCGGCTTCGCCTGTCTGTCGGTGATTTCCGGATTTGGCGGGCGCCTGTGGCTGAAACGCCACCCGCAGGAAAGTGCCAATCCTCTGCTCAACCAGCGCGGTGCGCAATATATCGGCCAGACTTTCACCCTCGACAGCCCGATCACCAACGGCACCGGAAAAATGCCCGTCGGCGACGGCGAATGGAAAATCAATGGCCCCGACATGCCGGCCGGAAGCCGGGTAAAAGTGGTCGGCAGCAAAGGCGCGTCCCTGGTGATCAAGAAGGTCAACGATTAAGGCTTTCCCTAGACCGGTCCGCGGGCCTTCAGCGCGGCGCTGAGCGTGCCGTCGTCCAGATAATCGAGTTCGCCGCCGACCGGCACCCCGTGTGCCAGGCCACTGACAGTGACGCCCAGCGGTTCCAGCCGGTCGGCGATATAATGGGCCGTGGTCTGGCCATCGACGGTGGCGTTGGTGGCCAGGATCACCTCTTTGACGCCGCCGGCATGAACCCGCTGCACCAGTTCGGGAATTTTCAGATCCTGGGGATTGACCCCGTCGAGCGCCGACAGGGTGCCGCCCAGCACATGGTAGCGCCCGCGAAAGGCCGAGGTCCGCTCCAGCGCCCACAGATCAGCCACATCCTCGACCACACAGATTATCGTATCATCACGCCGGGGGTCATGGCACAGCTTGCAGGGATCGCGGGTATCCAGATTGCCGCAGGTCGAGCAGCTTTTGGTGGCCGCCGCCGCATCGGCCATGGCTTTCGCCAGCGGCTGCATCAGGGTTTCCTTGCGCTTGATCAGGTTAAGCGCGGCGCGCCGGGCCGAGCGGGGGCCAAGCCCCGGCAATTTGGCAAGCAGCGTGATCAGGCGCTCGATATCTTCAGAGACCATGGGGGAACACCTAGAACGGCAGTTTGAAACCTTCCGGCAGCGCCAGGCCGCCCGTCAGTTCGGACATTTTTTCTTTCATTTCGGCTTCGACCTTGCCTTTGGCATCGTTGAACGCCGCCAGAATCAGATCTTCCAGAACCCCGGCGTCGTCCGGGGTAACCAGGCTCGGGTCAATCTTTATCTTCTTGGCTTCGCCCTTGCCGTTCAGGGTGACCTGACACATGCCGGCCGCCGACTGGCCAATCACTTCAATGGTCTGCAGGTTTTCCTGCATCTCGGCCATTTTCGACTGCATTTCCTGGGCCTGCTTCATCATACTTGCAAAGTTCTTCATGTGGGTTCTTTCACTGGCAGCAAAGGGGACGTATCATTGGGGCTGTATAACATCGAAAGTCCGGTAATGCAGCACCAAAACCTGTTTGTCTTCGATATCGAAACCGTCCCCGACACCGATGCGGTGCCCAACCTGACCGGTTTCGATGATCCTGACGTCAAGGCCCGGCGCGGCGAACTGGACCGCTATCATCTTGACATCACCGATGGCCGCAACGCCTTCCCGCGCCAACCGTTTCACAAAATTGTCGCCATCAGCTTTCTCGAAGCGGAAATCGAGCATGGTGACGGCCACGAGATCTATAGCCTGAAGGAACTGCGCAGCGGCGGCGAGGCGGATTTCGACGAAAAGCAACTGCTCACCGGCTTTTTCAAATATTTCGAACGCCTAAAGCCGCGCCTGGTCAGCTACAACGGCCGCGGCTTTGATCTGCCGGTGCTTAAATACCGGGCCATGGTGCACGGCATCGCCTCGCCCTGGCTGCACCAGGGCGGCGACAAAT
>JABMNT010000182.1 GCA_013203595.1 Rhodospirillales bacterium | reverse complement strand
TTTGATGATCCGGAATTCATTACCGCCTTCAAGAAAGCCAAGGGGGAAATGGCCTATCTGAATCCGGGCGGCATTGCAGAATGTGAAAAATACACCAAGGACATTCTTGAAATTGGCGAGCGTTACAAATCCCTGTTGAGCGGCAAGGCCTGACCGCTTTTATCTGATCCGACGCCTTCCGGCACCCTGCCGCCTGCCTGCTTCTGGCCGGGCGGCAGGGTGCCGGAACCGTTTATGTGCAGTTGTTTCTGCCCGCTAACTGTGTTGACTGACAATGAATGAAACCGAATTAGACAAAAACCAGCCCAAACGATCGGTCGGCGGCGAATTGGTCCTGCCGGCACTCGGCGTACTGTTCACGCTGTATTACTTTACAACAATTATCGATTCACCCTGGACGGCCCAGGTCAGCGCGTTTTTTATCGGCGCGGTATTGCTCTCTCTGTCCCTTGTTTTTTTCATAAAAACCGGGCTCGCCATCCGGCGCGGGACGGCAAGGCTGAGTTTTGACACCCTGTTTTCCCGGCTCGACATAAGCTCCGGCCGGCTGGCCCTGCTGGTGATTACCCTGAGCTACGCCATTCTCATTGAATGGGGCGGGTTCACCATCAGCACTTTCATCTTTTTGTTCCTAGCCATGACCGTGCTTAACAAGGGCAACAGCAAGGGATTTATCGCCGCCCTGTCGGCGGTGCTGTCGCTCGGCGGCTATCTGCTATTCATCTTCACCTTCGAGACACATTTCCCGCGCGGACCGTTTGAGACATTTATGGAACTGGTGCTGTCCAATGGAAGTTGATCTCGCGTTTTTTGCCGAATTGCTGGCCCACACCCTGTCTTTCTGGTGGGTGATCATCCCGACCATCTTCCTGGGCCTGATTGTTGGCGCGATCCCCGGGTTCAGCGCCGCCAATACGATCATCATCCTGTTGCCGCTGACCCTCGCCATGGAAGTTGAGATCGGCCTGATTTTCATGATCGCGCTGTATTGTGCGTCGCGCATGGGAGCCGGAATACCGGCTATTCTGGTTAACATTCCGGGAACCGCCGGGGCTGCGGCAACGCCGCTCGACGGCTATCCGATGACCAAGCAGGGGCGCGGCCAGCAGGCTCTGGCCATGTCCTTCGTTGCCTCGACCCTGGGCGGCTTGCTGACCACCATCATCGCCCTGGCGGCAATGCCGATGCTGGCGGAAGTCGGCTATTACATGCATGCCGTTGAAATGATTGTGGTGATGCTGTTCGGGATTTCCCTGATTGCAACCATCGCCGCGAAAGATACCCTGAAAGGTCTGATCGCCGGCTTTCTCGGGTTGATGATCGGCTCCATCGGCTCCGACGTCGTCTACGCCACACCGCGCGGCACCATGGGTTTTCTCGAGCTTTATGACGGCATTCCCCTGATCCCGGCGCTGGTTGGTCTGTTCGCCGTTTCCGAAGCCTTCATCATTATCGAAAAATCGTCGATCATCACCGAAGAAGGCCGGGCAACCATGCAAAAGCCGGGCTGGGGGGCAACCCTGGAGGGCACCTTCCTGGCCCTCAGCAAATGGTGGCATATTACCTGGACATCGCTGATCGGCCTGATCATTGGTGTGATCCCGGGGGCCGGCGCATCGATTGCATCGTTTGTCGCCTACCAGCAGTCACGGGCCTTTTCGAAAACCCCGGAGCTTTATGGCACCGGCCATCCGGAAGGCTTGATTGCCCCGGAATCGGCAAACAACGGGGTTACCTCCGGCACCCTTATTCCCCTGCTCATCCTGGGCATTCCCGGTGGTGCCACGGCGGCGATCATGCTGGTGGTCCTGCAGTACCATGGCGTCGATTTCGGACCCAGCCTGTTTTTCCAGCAGCCCGAGCTGGCCTACGGCGTGTTCATGGCGATGGCCGTTACCTATGCCCTGATGATTCTCACCATCCTGCCCCTGTCACGCTATATGTCGCGTGTTACTCTGGTGCGCACGGTTTACATGGCCCCGGTCATTATCGCCTTTACCCTGGTCGGCTCGTTTGTTCCCCGGGAGTATCTGTTTGACCTGTATCTCGGCCTGGCCTTCGGCGTGATTGGATATATAGCCCGTAAAACCGGCTACCATGTTGCCGCGATTTTAATCGGTGTCATTCTGGGGCCACTGCTGGAAACCTATTTCCTGCGCGCCCTGAAAAAATCCGAGGGTGATCTGATGACTTTGTTTTCATCGAACCTGGGCAATATCCTGTGGGCGCTGCTCGCCGCCTCGATCCTGTTGCCGATTTTTATCGATCGCTTTCGCAAGCCCAAACCAACCGACGCAGCCCTTTAACCAAGCGGATCCGGCCCATGCAAAAAACCATCGACTTTGAACTTGCCCGCAATATCAGGCGCCTCGGGCATCTTGATATACCGGGTGGCGGCCAGGTCGTCGTCGACGGCGGCTACGCCTATGTGGGTCACATGAAACCACCGCATGGCACCTCCATTATCGATGTTTCCGACCCGACCGATCCGAAAATCGTGGCCAGAATCGAGCTCGCCGATTCCTATTCCCATACCCACAAGGTCCGGGTGGTCGGCAATCTGATGTATACCAACGTCGAGCAGAACAACCGGCATCATTTACGCCGGGGCGACAAGCTGCCGGAACTGCGCAGCCGTCTGCAAAACGCTCTCGGACGGTCGCCGACGGATGCGGAAGTGGCAGCGGAACTGGGTGCCAAAACCGCGCAGATTGCCGAGCTGGACGCCGCCCGGGAACGCGGCTATCACGACGGCGGGTTTCGTATTTATGATATTTCCGATAAAACCAGGCCCAGGCTGCTGAGCCATACCCGAACCTTTGGGTTTGGCGTTCATCGCTTCGATGTTGATGAAAATTACGCCTATATCTCGACCGAGATGGAGGGCTTTATCGGCAATATCCTGGTCACCTATGATGTATCCGATCCGACAGCACCGGTCGAAGTCTCGCGCTGGTGGATGCCGGGTCAGCATCTGGCTGGCGGCGAAACGCCAACCTGGGCCGGCTACAGAAACCGCCTGCATCATGCCATGCGGGTCGGCGATGAGTTGTGGGCCGCCTGCTGGCATGCCGGGTTTCGGGTTCTCGATGCATCGGACATCAGCCAGCCCGAAGTCATTGGCAGCTTTGACTATCACCCGCCGTTCCCCGAGCCGACCCATACCGTGATGCCCCTGCCCGGCCTCATTGATGGCCGCCGGATCGCCGTCGGGGTTGATGAAGAACATGACCACAACCCGGGCTCCCTGCATGCCTTCATGTGGGTTTTCGATGTCACCGATCTGCAGGATATCAAGGCGATTTCCGCCTTCGACGTCAGTGAAATGGAGAGCCCGTGGAGCCGTGCGCCGGGCCGTTTCGGGGCCCATCAGTTCCGCGAAAAAATGGATTCGACCCTGATCTACCTGACCTGGTTCTCCGGCGGACTCAGGGTCGTCGATGTGGCCGATCCCATGCGGCCAAAGGAAGTCGCCCATTTCATGCCCGAGCCGGTCGGTAATGAACCATCGCCCCAGTCCAACGACTGTGATGTCGATGAAAAGGGATTGATTTACCTGCTTGATCGAAATATCGGGCTCGATATTTTGGAAATGTCCCTGTGACACGGCAACACAGAAATTGAAAAAAGGAAGGCAAAATGCCTGATAACGATCTCCTTGAACCCAGTGTTGACCCGAAAACCAGGGCCATTGGAATCCGCCGCGTTTCCGCCCATAATGAAGCGTCAACACGGACCGTGATGATGGTCCGTGAGCATGTGCTTGTCACCGACGAAAAGGGAACCAACACCGGCGCCACGCCCCTCGAGATGTGTCTATCCTCCCTGCTGGGGTGCGAAGGCGTCATCATCAACCGCTGTGCCGAAGCCATGGGCTTTCGCTACCGGACGGTCGATCTGGAAGCGCAGGGCGAGGTTGATCAGCGGGGATCGCGCGGAGTTCATGGGGTGCGGCCCTATTTTAACTGGGTCAAACTGAAAATCCGGGTATATAGCAACGAATCGGAAGAAAGATTTGCAAAATTGACGAAAAACGTCGAATACCGCTGTCCGGTTATGAATCTGTTTCGTTCCGCCGACGTGCAGGTGGACGCGGAATGGATTTTACTGCCTGAGTGAACAGGGCTCAAGCTGCCTGTGGTTCAAGGACCGACAATTTCACAGACGATTAAAGATTTCACAGACGATTAAAGATTTCACAGACGATTAAAAAAGAGAAAAATAAATGACATATGTAATAACACCTCCCGCCATCCCAAGCCTTCCCGTCCGCGGGACCGACGATCTCTTTCCCATTCACCGGATCTATTGTGTGGGTCGGAACTATGCCGACCATGCCCGTGAAATGGGCCATGATCCGGACCGCGAACCGCCGTTCTTTTTCCAGAAAAATCCCGACACCATCGTCCCCGACGGCGGTAATTTCCCCTATCCGGATAAATCCGAAGACGTCCACTTTGAAATGGAACTGGTCGTCGCCTTAGCGAAGGGTGGCAAGGATATTGCCGAAGCGGACGCCATGGACTGCGTTTACGGCTATGGCGTCGGCCTCGATATGACGCGCCGTGACCTGCAGGGCGTGGCCAAGAAGATGGGACGGCCCTGGGAAGTCGGCAAGGCTTTTGAAAACAGCGCCCCCTGTGGAGAAATTGTGCCTGCCAGCACCGTCGGCCACCCGACGGACGCGCGCATCTGGCTGGACGTCAATGGCGTTACCCGCCAGGACGGCAACATCAACCAGTTGATCTGGAATATCCCGGAGACGATTTCCTATCTGTCGGGTTTGTTCACCCTGGCCCCGGGTGATCTGATCTATTCCGGCACCCCCGCCGGTGTCGGTGCGATCGTCAGAGGCGATGTCATGAAAGGCACGGTCGAGGGCGTCGGCTCGATCACCATCAACGTCACCTGATCCCGCGGCCCGGCAACGCTGTGCCATGGCTCTCTTTTGGCGGTCAGCTCAGTGACCGCCATCGATTGGCGGAAACGCAATCAACAGAGCGTCGATGGCGTGGCGGGCCGGATCGGCGGCAGCCCCGGCAATCTCGGCCCGCAGGTAGATGATGGTCAGGGTCAGAGCGCTGAGTACGGGTTGCTCGGCGCGGCGGCGGGCTTCCTTGTGCAGCCGTTTATAATCGAAATGCGCCCGCTTCAAATCGATCACCTCGGTTCCATATTCCTTATGGGAACGGGCAATATGCTGGCGGACCAGAGCGCTGACGTCGGCCATCGTCTCCGCCCCGAACGATCCCCGGGCATGGGTGATGACCAGCGGTGCATCACGATTTAGCTGCCGCGCTTCGGCAGCGGCCCGGTATTCAGTAAACCAGCGAAACATCTCGTCCCTTTCAAAGATTCGGGCGCTAGGCGACAACCGAGGTTTCAGCCGCCGCCGCTGCCCGCCATTCGATCATATCCGGGCATTCCCAGACATGGTTGCAATAGCTAACGGCTTGTTCGGGCAGGTCAACCCCATAGGTTTTAAAACGCGCGACGACCGGTGCAAACATGGCATCGGCGATGGTAAACCCGCCGAACAGATAAGGGCCGGACTGGCCATACTGCTGGCGGCAGTCGTGCCAGATATCGACGATGCGGTCAATATCGGCCTGCACCCCGCGCCCCAGACCAACGCCCGGATAGCTGTTGCGGATATCCATGGGCATATGGGTCCTGAGACTGGCAAAGCCGGCGTGCATTTCGTTGGCAACGGCGCGGCAGACGGCACGCGCTGCCGGCTCGCCCGGCCACAACCCCGCATCGGGAAATCGTTCCGCCAGGTATTCACAGATCGCCATGGTTTCCCAAATGATCAAGCGGTCATGGATCAGCACGGGGACAAGACCGGCTTTCGAATAACCGAGAATTTTTCCTCGCCGGTCGGCGGCCGCCAGGTCGATCAGGGTTTCATCAAACGCGACCGCGCAGCGTTTCAGGGCCAGCCAGCTGCGCAGGGACCAGGATGAATAGTTCTTAGTTCCGATAACAAGTGTGAATTCTGCCATTGCTGGACGCCTTTTGACTGCGGGTAGGGAGTGGCCCTGAAAATAGCCATGGAAAGGTGGTTTTCAAGTCCGCGTTTTACCGGCATCCTGCGCAGACTGCAATTTTCGGTCTGGAGCCCCCATGCGTATCAATCTGATTGGCGAACCTGAAGTCACCACAATCCCCATTGCAATCCTCGCCCGGGCAAAATTTGAAGACTGGAGCGCCGGTCTGTCAACGGCCCAGCGCGCCTGGGTACGCACCAATGGTTTTGCCGCCGGATCCAGCCAGGCCTTCGCCCTGCCGGGAGCGGACGGGTCGGTGGCCAGCTACGTGTTTCTGGTCGACGACGGTGCGACGCTTTGGGACTGGGCCCAGTTGCCGGGCAACCTGCCGTCCGGCAGCTACCGGATCATCGAGGACGGCCTGAGCGCCGAAAATCTTGACAAGGCCGCACTGGCCTGGGGGCTGGCGACCTATCTGTTTGACCGCTATCGCCATGCGGAGCTGGTTCCTCCCTGTCTGGTTTTCCCCAAAGGCTGTAACCGGGCCCGGGTTGAAGCGACCGTTGTTAACACCTATCGGGTCCGCAATTTGATCACCACACCGGCCAACGACCTGGGGCCGGAGGAATTGGCCGCAGCGGCGGAGGAACTGGCCCTGGAACAGGGTGCGGCCTATACGGTGATTGTCGGTGACGACCTGTTGACACACAATTACCCGGCCATTCACGCCGTCGGCCGGGCCCACGACCGGGCGCCACGGCTGATTGACATGCGCTGGGGCGACAGCAGCGCGCGCAGGCTTACCCTGGTTGGTAAAGGCGTCTGCTTCGATACAGGCGGCCTCGACCTGAAGCCGGCGTCCGGCATGGAACTGATGAAAAAAGACATGGGCGGGGCGGCCAATGTGCTGGGACTGGCCGGCATGATCATGGCAGCCAAACTGCCGGTCTGTCTGCGGGTCCTGATCCCGGCCGTGGAAAACAGCGTCTCCGCCAATGCCATGCGCCCCGGCGACGTGCTGCAGACCCGCAAGGGCCTGACCATCGAAATTGGCAATACCGACGCCGAAGGGCGGGTCATTCTGGCCGACGCCCTGGCCGAGGCGGCGTCCGAGAGGCCAGAAGTGATTATTGACTTCGCCACCCTGACCGGCGCGGCGCGAACTGCGCTCGGCACCGACATCCCCGCCCTGTTTTGCAATAACGATACACTCGCCGCCGAGATTCTGGCGGCCTCGGAAGCGGTTGAGGACCCGCTCTGGCGGATGCCCTTGTGGCCCGGTTATCAAAAACTCATTCGCGGTAAAATCGCCGATATAACCAATTCCCCGGCGGGACGTTTCGGTGGCGCAATAACGGCGGCCCTGTTTCTGGAACGCTTTGTCGATGCGGATATTGCCTGGGCCCATATCGATTTGATGGCCTGGAACCCGTCGGCCAGCCCCGGTCGCCCGGAAGGCGGCGAAGCCATGGGTATGCGCGCGGTTTTCGCAAGCCTGGCGACGCGATTTGGCTAGCGGCTGGGGCGATTGGCGGTCGCTCCGCCAAAATATATTTGCCAAGCACCAGCCAGTGCCGTAAAAGTTCCGATACCGAAATGAAATATCACCGCTGAAGGAATTCACGACATGGCCGTTGAATTCGACGAACTGAAAGCCCTCGATATCTGGCGTCGCGCAATTGTCGAAAGTGTGCGGCTGGATGCGCCCGACCTGTCAGCCCGCCAGATGTCGCTGCTGTTGAGCGTTTACCTGACACCGGGGCCGCATACGGTGCGCGGACTCGCCGGTTTGCTGAGAATCTCCAAACCGGCAATCACCCGGGCCGTCAACCGCCTGTCGGAACTGCAACTGGTTCGCCGCAAACCGGATCCTGCCGATAAACGCAGCGTACTCATTCAACGGACCGTTCGCGGCTCGGTTTTTCTGCGGGAATTTGGCGAGTTGATTGTCAATGCCGGCAAGGACGAAGCCGCCACCCACGACAGCCTTGTCGCCCACCGCTACTGAGAATTACTAACTTCCCTGAGCGCCTGGATCCAAGGCAACTGCGGCCCGCCTGGGCTCATGCCCGATCCCGGCGTTGCCACCGCGGCAACGGCTCAGGGCATTCCGGCGGTCCGAAAATCGCCGGAGCCGGTTTAAGCGTTCAGGCGGTCAGCGCGGCTTTTTACCCGGAAACGACTGAGATAGGTGGGCAGAACCGACTCCGCCGTGGTTGCCTTGATCCCCAGGTCCCTGAGGCCTTTCGCGCCATCGCTCACCACATTATCCGTTTTCAGCAGAACAACCTGATCACGCGTCAGCAGGGGCCGGGGCAGCATCTGCAGAAACACCGCTTTCAGTTCGGCCAGAAAAAACGGCACCGGAACCAGCAGGCGTTTGCGGTTGGTGTAACGGAGCACCAGTTCCATCAGTTGTTTGTAGCTGTAGACCGTTGGTCCGCCCAACTCGAAGGTTTGACCGGAGGCCTCGGCAGATGTCAGCGCAGCCATCACCGCATCGGCGACATCACCCACATAAACCGGCTGCATGCGGGTTCCGCCATCGCCATAGAAGTCGAGCTTGAAGCCGTCACTGTCGCGGCCGGGTTTCGGTAACAGCGGGCAGCCGAAGACCGGCAGAAAGGGCAGAAAGCGGGACAGGCCGGCAAACAGATTGAAAAACCCGTCTTCCGGACCAAACAGAACGCTGGGGCGCAAGATGACCGCATCTGGGAAAGCCGCCTTTACCGCCTCTTCACCCGCCGCTTTCGAACGGGCGTAACGTGATTCAGCCTGCGCGCCGGCCCCCAGAGCCGAGATCTGGACAAAGTGCCTGACGTTCGCTGCCCTGGCTGCCGCGGCGATGGTTTTTGCTCCTGTCGCGTGGACATTTTCGAAACTGTTTCGACCGGTCTCATAAAGGATTCCAACTAGGTTAACCACCGCATCAGCGCCGGCCACAGCCGCCTCGACATGCCCGGGCCGGGTAATATCACAGCCCCAGGGAACGATCTGACCGACATTGCCGGCGGTTTTCAGGGGCAGGGCCATTTCCAGGTCGCGGACGGCCACCCGAATTTCCCAGCCACTGGCAGCCAGACGCCTGACCAGATGACGACCGATAAATCCGGATCCACCAAATACGGTAATTCTTGCCATTGCATCTATCTCCTCGCACCTGCACTTGGTTGGGACCGGTTCTGAATTCCCGGACAGGCGGTTTGGACCAACTGAACCTGACTGCTAACAACACTTTCCTGCCTTGGGATTACATGGCAATCCGGTAGCCGTCAACCTCATAGCAGTGCCCCCGGGAAAGCGATTTTTACAGCCATTCACAAGGAACTTTGCTCTCCGCCCCCTAATCAGTGATGTTTGCAGTTGACAATAAGTGCAATCGTCAATAATCACTAGGCGTCGGAGCGAAAAAGATGAATCCGGCAAACCGCGTGCCCAGGTGGCGGAATTGGTAGACGCGCAGGCTTCAGGTGCCTGTGGCCGCAAGGTCGTGGAAGTTCGAGTCTTCTCCTGGGCACCATT
>JABMNT010000181.1 GCA_013203595.1 Rhodospirillales bacterium | reverse complement strand
GAGTTTATCGACGGCCTGCGGGTGACCGATGAGGAAACCGTTCGCATCGTTGAGATGGTCCTCGCCGGATCCATCAACAAGGAGATCGTCGCCGCCATCAACGAAGCCGGCGGACGGGCGGCCGGGCTCTGCGGCAAGGACTGCAATCTGATCAGGGCCAAGAAACTGGTACGCACCAAACGCGATGAAGGCTCGAATATCGAACGGGTGCTTGATCTGGGCCTGGTCGGCGAGCCCGATCAGATCGATCCGCATATTCTCGATTGCTTCAAGAACTCCGACATCACCCCGGTCATCGCCCCCATCGGCTTCGGTCCCGATGGCGAGACCCTGAACATCAACGCCGATACCGCCGCCGGTGCCATTGCCGCGGCGGTCAAGGCCAAGCGCCTGATCATGCTGACCGATGTCAGCGGCGTGCTCGACAAGGCCGGCAACCTGATCAGCGAAATGGCGGCGGATGAAGCGCGCGCCGCGATCGCCGACGGGACCGTGTCCGGCGGCATGATTCCCAAGGTCGAAACCTGTCTCGACGCGGTCGATAACGGGGTTGAAGCCGCCGTCATCAGCGATGGCCGGGTCCCGCACGCGATTCTGGTGGAGTTCTTCACCCCCGGTGGTGCCGGCACCATGATCACGGGTGCCGATCACCGCTGATCGGTACCCGGATCGCCGGCCCCGACAGGACCTCCACCGAGCCCGCACAGCCGTCCCCCCCAGACATCCGGCAAGCCGCCCTGTCCCGGTTCAAGGGCGATTGTACCCGGGCTTTATCTGTGCCACTGTTTGCCGATCAAGGGACCGCCATCGCAGCCCCCAGCCCCGTTGGGCCGGGCCATGGCCAGGTCCGCAACGGAACGCCTGCCTGCAAGGGCAAACAGGCCGGAAACAAAATGAAGAGCTGCCTGCCATGACCGGATCCGACGTCACCCTCAATTTCAGCCGCCAGGAATATGCCGCGCGGATCGCCAAAACCCGAACCGCCATGAATGAGGCCGGCATTGAATTGCTGATCGCCACCGATCCCAGCAATATGGGCTGGCTGACCGGCTATGACGGCTGGTCGTTTTATACCCACCAGTGCGTGCTGGTGCCACTCAGCGGCGAGCCGATCTGGTTTGGCCGCGGCATCGATGCCGCCGGCGCCCGGCGCACGACCTTTCTCGATGACGATCACATCATCGCCTATGCCGATCACTACGTGCAGTCGACGGAACGCCATCCCATGGATTACCTGTCGGAAGTGCTGACGGCGCGGGGCCTGGGCAATCTGCATATCGGCGTCGAGATGGATAACTATTACTTCTCTGCGGCGTGCTATGCATCGCTGGTCAGGCATTTGCCCAATGCCCGGTTTCGCGATGCCACCGGGCTGGTCAACTGGCAGCGGGCGGTCAAGTCAGCCCAGGAAATCATCTACATGAAGCGGGCGGCACGGATTGTCGAAGCCATGCATGCGCGCATCTTCGAGATCATTGAACCGGGCATGAAAAAAAACCGGCTGGCGGCTGAAATCTTTCATTGCGGGATCAGCGGTGCCGATGGCCATGGCGGCGATTATCCGGCCATTGTTCCCATGTTGCCCAGCGGCATGGATGCCACCGCTGCGCACCTGACCTGGGACGACCGCGAGATGAAAACCGGGGAAGCCACCTTTTTTGAAATCGCCGGCTGCCACCGCCGTTACCATTGTCCGCAGTCGCGAACTGTCTATCTGGGCCCAGTACCGCAAAAGTATCTGGATGCGGAAAAGGCCGTGCTGGCGGGAATTGACGCGGGCCTGGAAAAGGCCAGACCGGGAAACCGGGCTGAAGATATTGCCGAAGCGTTTTTTACCACGCTCCGCAGCCATGGCTTCGAGAAGGATAACCGGACCGGTTATTCCATCGGCATGTCCTACCCACCGGACTGGGGCGAGCGAACTATCAGCCTGCGCCGGGGCGATAAAACGGTCCTGCAGCCCGACATGTGCATACATTTCATGCCGGCACTGTGGCTTGATGATGGCGGTCTGGAAATCACCGAGCCTATTCGGATCACCGAAACCGGTTCTGAATGCCTGACCACCACACCGCGCCAGCTGATGATCAAGACATAGGGATAGTTTAACCATGCGTGATTCACCGCTAACCACCGATGTCGATTACACCCGGGATGGCATCCAGCACGGCCATCTGAGCCTGCCCTATTCCCATGACCGCTCCGCCTGGGGGTCCATCCTTATACCGCTGACGGTCATCAAGAACGGCGCCGGCCCGACGGCGCTGCTGACCGGCGCCAACCACGGTGATGAATATGAAGGACCGGCAGCGCTGCTGGATCTGGCCAGCGCAATCCGGCTTGAGGATGTTTCAGGGCGGATCATTGTGGTGCCGATCATGAATTACCCGGCCTTTCAGGCCGCCAGCCGGACCTCGCCGATAGACGGGCGCAACATGAACCGGACCTTTCCCGGCAAGCCGGACGGCACCGTAACCCAGAAAATCACCGATTATTTCCAGCGCAGCCTGTTACCCCTTTCTGATTATGTGCTCGACATTCACGCCGGCGGCAAAACCCTTGAGTTCATTCCCTTCGCCTGCATTCATCCACTGACGGACAAGACCCAGGAAGCCCGTTGCATCGCGGCCATGAAGGCCTTCAACGCGCCCTATTCCCTGAAGCTTTTGGAAATTGATGCCGTCGGCATGTATGATACGGCCGCGGAGGAACAGGGTAAGATCTTCGTATCAACGGAACTGGGCGGCGGCGGAACGCTCAGTGCGACAACTGCCAAAATCGCCAAAAAGGGCGTGCGCAACCTGTTGATTCATGCCGGAATTCTGACCGGTACCCCGGAAACAGAACCATCTGTCGACCTCGATATGCCCGACCAGCGCTGTTACGTCACCGCCAAACATGCCGGCTTGTTTGAGCCCTGCCTGAATCTGGGCGACCGGGTGCAGGAAGGCGATGTGGTCGCCCGCATTCATGACATCACCCACAGCGGCCGGACCGCCACCGAATACCACGCCCGCATCAGCGGCGTTTTCGCGGGCAAGCATTTCCCCGGCCTCATCTATCCCGGCGATTTTATCTGCGTTATCGGTGTCGATTAGCGGTTTTTTTTAACGCATGACCATCGGCGACAGCGTTGCTTTTTGCCGCAGTCTTTTTCGGAAAGGCACTACAACCCCGGCGCATTGTCCAGTTCATGGACCAGAGCCTGCAGCGACCCGTCATCTGTCATTTTTTTCACAACCGCATCGAACTTTGCCATGAATGCATAAGAGAAAGCTGATTTCTTGGAGATCAGCAGAACAAAAGGCACCTGGCCGTATATCCGCGGCATGGGAACAATCACCTCCTGCAGATCCATTTGGCGAATGTTTTCAAGGCCGACGGCAGTTGCCTGAATCAAAAAATCGACACGGTCCCGGCTGAGCAGGCGCAAGCAGTTTTTTACGTCGACGGCATCCTGATAGGGAATCTTGTGGGTCGCATAAAAGGTCTTCCCCCAGTCATTACCAAAAACCACACACCCGCAATATTTTTTAAGCGTTTCCACATCAGGGTTTGCCGCCAGGGCCGTGGCTGCTTTCGAGCCCTTGCGCACAAAGGCCCTGTATTCCAGGTTGTAGACAACCTGGCCGGACCGTTCCGCATACTGCAACCGCGTCGCCGATGGATAGGTGAGCAGCGCATCAAGCGAACCGGCCTTAACCATGGACTGGGCGCGTTTCCAGGGAAGGCCCACATGTTCGAGGGGAACCCCCAGTCGACGGGTGATGATTTCATCCAGCAGGGCCGGCAGGATGCCAACGGTGGCCTTTCCCTGGACGACAGAATAGGGGCCCCAGTCGGGGCTGTAGCCGATCTTCAGGGTCTCCGCATGGGCTATACTTATCGGCACACAAGTTAAAAACAGAACAATCGCAAGTATGGATCTCATCGGGGGAGTCCTCAATTAATCCCTAACGAAATATATTTATAATGCAAATGGTTAATAAACCATAAGTATATAAATCGGCGAAATGACTTCTACAGTTGTTCGGTAAAATTCGCCAACTCGTCTGGATCACCAAAGATCCGTTCTTCCACACTATTCAAATGCTTGCGCATGGCCATGGCCGCCGCCTGAGGATCCCGGGCGGCAATTGATTCGGCAATCTTACGGTGCTGAAGGATGAGAAGGGTTCGCCAATCGGACCCGGCCGGGGCTTTACGGACCCGTGATCCAAATTGCGAACGACGGGCCTTGTTGATCAGCTCAATCAAATCAGCCAGCATGGCATTGCGCGAGACCATGGCGATTGTCCGGTGGAACGTCGCATCCCAGCGGTCCCAGGCCGCCCAGGTATCGGCCAGTTCACTCTTGGTCACGCAGATCCGTAAATAGTTGATATCCTCTTCAGAGGCCCGGACCGCCGCCATAGCGGCGATGCGCGGCTCAATGGTCAGTCGGGTCTCCATAATGTCGCCGGGGCTTGCCGAACCCGTCAATTGTGAAAACGGCTCGCCCCGCGTCGGCCCGGGACGGCTGCCAACGAAGGTGCCGCGCCCGATATGCCGGCTGATCCGGCCTTCCGATTCAAGCGCCGCCAGGGCCCGTCGAATGGGCCCCCTGCCCAGGGACAGTTCCGCCGCCAGTTCACGTTCGGTCGGCAGTCGCGAGCCCTCGGGGTAATGGCCCAACTGGATGATTCTGCGTAAATGATTAAGGGTGCGCAGTTCGCCTTCTGATGTCATTGCCCGTCCAACCAAACCAATTATTAATAATGGTTTGACCAATTTTATAGTAAATAACTGATATTAAAAGATAAAATTATATGATTGGTGTTATTGACCGACAAATTGGTTTTTGGTTACGATTGCTCGGTAAGACAAACAACCAGCAGACGGCCGTTAATACGGCGTCAGCGGTCAGCAACGACTTGGGAGGGTAACAGATGACCTATACGTGGAAACCAACACGACGAGATTTTTTGATGGGAGCCGCCGCCGTGGCCGGCGCCGGTGCCATCGGTGTGCAACCCTTTGCCGGGGCACGGGCGGCCGGCTTTCCGGAGCGCAACATCAATGTGATCATCCCGACCGCTGAAGGCGGCGGCGCTGATCGCAATTTCCGGGCCTTTTCAGGAACCTGGAAAAAGTATCTGAATACCAACTTCGAGCCCGGTTATTTCCCCGGCGCCGCCGGTCGGGTCGGCTACGAAGTTTACATGGGCAAGCGCGAAGCCGATTGCCATAACCTGATTTTCGGCAACATGGGACCGGAATTGCTGAACTGGGTGGTCAAGCCACCGGAAAACTTCAAGGTCAGCGATTATGTCTATTTCGGCCAGGTGGATACCGACCCGGGATGCGTTTTTGTCGGCAACCGCAGCCCGTTCCAGTCCATTGATGATATCGTTGCCGAAGGCAAAAAATGCAAACTGACCGTCGGCACCAGCCGCATGGCGCACCCGGCATCGGTGGGTATTCTGGCCCTCGGCGAAAAAGTCGGTATTGAGTTTAACCTGATCCCCCTGTCCGGCGGCAAGAAAACCATCGCCGGGGCGGTTACCGGTGAAGTCGACTTCTCCGTTTTGACCTCGGGTTCCGTCGCTGCCGCCCACAAGTCGGTGCGCACGCTGCTGGTTTTTGATGACAAAAACAAACTGGGCGAACGCCTCGACAATGCGCCGACCCTGAACGATCACTTCGGCATGAAAACCCCGCCGCTGCTGTCGGCACGGGCCTTTGGTATTCATCAGGCCGCGATTGATGCCTATCCGGACCGGTTCAAGATTCTGCAAGATACCTTCAAACAGGTGTTTGATGATCCGGAATTCATTACCGCGTTCAAAAAAGCCAAAGGCGAAATGGCGTATCTGAATCCGGGCGGCATTGCCGAATGCGAAAAATACACCAAGGACATTATGGAAATTGGTGAGCGCTATAAATCCCTGTTGAGCGGCAAAGCCTAAGCTGACTTGACGCATCCGACCGTTCCGTGGGTCCGGGTCCTTCTGAT
>JABMNT010000180.1 GCA_013203595.1 Rhodospirillales bacterium | reverse complement strand
CGTTTGGCACTGTGCCGCTGATGAAAGCCTTTCAGGTGGCCGCAACCTTTGAAATCGGTATGTATGAATATGATTCGGGGTTCATCTTCATGCCCCTGGAACTGGCCCAGGGGTATTTCAAACTGCCTGGCGCGGTAACCAATCTGGAAGTCTTTATTGAAAATCCCGATGAGGCGCCGGAAATGAGCAGCAATGTGATGCTGACACTGGGCAAGGGCATTCGGGTGCATGACTGGCAGCGGGCCAACGCCAGTTTCTTTAATGCCATCCAGGTCGAACGCAATGTGATGTTTCTGATTCTGACCCTGATCATCGTCGTTGCCGCTTTCAATATCATCTCCTCGATGATCATGCTGGTCAAAGACAAGGGCCGGGATATCGCGATCCTGCGGACCATGGGGGCAACCCGCGGCACGATCATGCGCATCTTCTTTATTGCCGGGGCCAGTATTGGCGTGATCGGAACCCTCGGCGGCTTTGTCCTGGGGCTTTCCTTCGCCGACAATATTGAATCCATCCGGCAATGGATTCAGTCTCTGAGCGGTAGCGAACTTTTTGCCGCCGAAATTTATTTCCTCTCGCAACTGCCGGCCATCGTCGACACCAGTGAAGTGATCGCGGTTGTCAGTATGGGCTTTGGTCTGTCGATGATCGCCACCATATATCCGGCCTGGCGGGCTGCCCGTCTCGATCCGGCCGAGGCCCTGCGCTATGAATGAGCCACATGTGATGATGCCGGACCCGGACAACGTGCCGGTGCTGGCCCTGCAGGGCATCGTCAGAACCTTTCATCAGGGGCGCGAGGATTTGCATGTGCTGCGTGGTGTTGATCTGGAAATCAAAGCGGGCGAAGTGGTCGGTCTGGTCGGACCGTCGGGTGCGGGAAAATCCACATTGCTGCATATCGCAGGACTTCTGGAAGCCGCCGACAGTGGCGAAACCTATGTCTGCGGGGAAGCCAGTTCGCGGATGAATGACAACGAACGAACCGCCGCACGCCGCAATCACCTCGGTTTTGTCTATCAGTACCATCATTTGCTGCCGGAATTTTCAGCCCTTGAAAACGTCATGATCCCGCAGATCATTGCCGGCTTTTCACGCCGGGAAGCCACTGACCGGGCCCGCCAGTTGTTGACCTGGATGGGTCTGCAACCGCGCGAAAAACATCGCCCGGCCCGTCTGTCGGGTGGCGAGCAACAGCGGGTCGCCATTGCCCGTGCCATTGCCACGGCGCCAAAGCTGCTGATTGCCGATGAACCGACGGGCAATCTGGATCCCCATACAGCGGACGAAGTTTTTGATATTCTTCTTAAACTGGCCCGCGATTCGAACCTTTCGGCACTGATTGCCACCCACAATGCCGATCTGGCCGCCAAGATGGATCGGGTGGTGCGCATGCAGGACGGGATTTTGGTCCCGGCCTGAGCCGTCTTCGGGCGATCCTGCCTTTTAATTGTGGATAAGTGCCGCCAGATGGAAAACCTCCGGTGACAAACCGCACGGTCTGTGAAATCCTGAGGCCATTATGACAGTATCCGACTTTATTCACCTGCGCGTTCATTCCGCCTATTCCCTCTCGGAAGGGGCGATCCCCGTCAAGGCTCTGGTCGAGCTCTGCCAGACCCATAACATGCCGGCGGTGGCGGTCACCGATACCAACAATCTGTTCGGCGCGCTCGAGTTTTCAGGGACTGCCGCCAAGGCCGGTGTACAACCGATCATCGGCATTCAACTGGCCATCGAATATGATACCGGCGGCGACGCTGTGGATCAGGACCGGGTCGGGGGTGACAAGCCATTACCGGCGGCGCCTATGGTTTTTCTGGCCCAGTCCGACGCCGGCTACCGGAACATCCTGAAAATCCTCAGCTACGCCTATATGCAGAACGAGGATGTGACCGACCCGCGCATTCCGCTCGACATTCTTGAGCAAAACTCGGCCCATATCATCGCCCTGACCGGCGGCCCCGGCGGCCCTCTGGGACGGCTCATTCTTGACAGTCAGATCCCGGCCGCCAACCGGTTTCTGCAAACCCTCCAATCGGTATTTGCGGATCGGTTGTACATGGAGATCATGCGCCACGGCACCGAAGAGGAACGGCGCACCGAGACCGCCTTTCTGAATATGGCCTATGCCCATGCGGTGCCGCTGGTGGCGACAAATGAAGCGTTTTTTCCAGACCGCAAAATGTATGAAGCCCACGATGCCCTGATCTGCATCGAGGAAAAATCCTATGTGTCACAGGCCGTCCGGCGCCGGTTAACGCCCGAGCACTATTTCAAGACGGCGGCGGAAATGCGGCGGATCTTCGAGGATCTGCCGGAAGCCATCGATAATACGGTGGTTATCGCCAAACGCTGTGCCTATCTGGTTGAATCGATCGATCCGATCCTGCCGCCCTTTGACTGCGGCGAAGGCCTGACCGAAGAGGACGAGCTTCGGCGCACGGCAAAGGACGGGCTCGACCAGCGGCTCGAGGTCCATGTTTATAAGGACGGCATGAGCGAGGCCGAGAAGGAAGTGGTGGCTAAACCCTACCGCGAGCGCCTGGACTTTGAGCTGAACGTGATCGTCCAAATGGGCTTTCCCGGCTATTTTCTGATCGTTGCCGACTTTATCGGCTGGTCGAAGGAGCAGGGGATTCCGGTCGGTCCGGGCCGTGGTTCCGGCGCCGGCTCGGTGGTCGCCTGGTCATTGTCGATTACCGATCTGGACCCGCTGCGCTGGGGCCTGCTGTTCGAACGCTTCCTCAACCCGGAACGGGTATCGATGCCGGATTTCGACATCGACTTCTGCCAGGACCGGCGCGACGAGGTTATCCGTTACGTGCAGCAGAAATACGGCCGCGACCATGTCGCCCAGATCATCACCTTTGGAAAGCTGCAGGCCCGCGCCGTGCTGCGCGACGTTGGCCGGGTGCTGGAAATGCCCTATGGCCAGGTCGACAAAATCTGCAAACTGGTGCCCAGCAATCCGGCCAACCCCATGACCTTGCCGCAAGCTATCGAAAGCGAGCCGCAACTGCGCCAGATGATCGACGAGGACCCGGATGTGCGCCGGCTCACCGATATGGGAAAAAAGCTGGAAGGCCTCTATCGCCATGCCTCGACCCATGCCGCCGGCGTGGTCATCGGCGACCGGCCGCTTGATGAATTGATTCCGCTCTATCGCGACCCCCGCTCGGAGCTGCCGGTGACCGGCTTCAACATGAAATATGTTGAGTCCGCAGGCCTGGTTAAGTTCGATTTTCTGGGCCTGAAAACCCTGACCGTGCTGGCCATGGCCGAACGTCTGGTGCGGGCAAAGGGGATCGAGATCGATCTGCTGACGATCCCGCTGGATGATGCCAAATCCTTCGAGATGATGGGCCGCGGCGAAACCACCGGGGTGTTCCAGCTGGAAAGCGCCGGCATGCGCGACGTGCTCAAATCCATGAAACCCGACAGCTTCGAGGATATCATCGCTATCGTGGCGCTGTACCGGCCGGGCCCCATGGACAACATTCCCGCCTATATCCGCCGCAAGCACGGTCAGGAAGAACCCGACTACATGCATCCGACCCTGGAAGGCATTCTGACCGAAACCCATGGCATCATCATCTACCAGGAACAGGTCATGCAGATCGCCCAGGTGCTGTCGGGCTATTCGCTGGGCAGCGCCGATCTGCTGCGCCGGGCCATGGGCAAGAAAATCCAGTCGGAAATGGATGAGCAGCGCCAGATCTTTGTGGATGGCGCGCAGGCCAAGGGTGTCGACAGCAAGCAGGCCAGCGACATTTTCGATCAGGTCAACAAATTTGCCGGTTATGGATTCAATAAATCCCATGCCGCCGCCTATGCCCTGGTCGCCTATCAGACCGCGTACCTGAAGGCCAATCATCCGGTTGAATTTCTCGCCGCATCGATGACGCTGGACATGGGAAATACGGACAAGCTGAATACCTTCAGGCAGGAACTGGACCGCCTGGGTGTGCCGCTGCTGATCCCCGACATCAACAAGTCGGACGTGGTCTTCTGTGTGGAACGCCAGGCCGGCGCTGATGCCGATGCTCTGGGCGCCATCCGCTACGCCCTGGCGGCGGTTAAAAACGTCGGCGAAGCGGCCATGCAGGGCCTGGTTGACGAACGCGCCGAGAACGGACCGTTTGCCGATATCAACGACTTCGTTGCCCGTCTCGACAGCCAGCAGGTGAACAAGCGCCAGATCGAGAACCTGGCCCGGGTCGGCGCCTTTGAGAGTCTGGTGCCCAACCGCCGCCAGGTTTTCCAGTCGGTCGAAGCGATCATGCGCCACGCCAACCTGGCGCGGGCCGAACGCAACAGCAACCAGATCAGCCTGTTTGGCGGCGACAGTGAACCGGTGCCGGGGATCGAGCTGCCCGACGTCGCCGAATGGGCGCCCATGGACCGCCTGAAAGAGGAGTTCGATGCACTCGGCTATTACCTGTCGGCGCATCCGCTGGATTCCTTCACGAAAAGCCTGGAGAAGCTGAAGGTCAGGCGGATCGCCGATATCACGGCCATGCGGCAACCCGGTGTGGTCAAGCTGGCCGGCACCCTGATCGGCAAGAAGGAACGGGTCTCGGCCAAGGGCAACCGCTTTGCCTTTGTCCAGTTTTCCGATGCCACCGGTTCTTTTGAGGTGACGATTTTCTCGGAAGTGCTGAACGCGGCCCGCGAGTTGCTGGAGGTCGGCAATTCCCTGCTGATTGACGCCGTCGCCCAGTTTGAAGGCGATGAGGGCGAGGCCAAGTTTCTGGCCAGCCGGTTCCAGCCCCTGGAAGCCGCCGCCGCCAACGCGGTCGACGGGTTGCGGGTCTATATCAATTCGGCGGCCCCGCTGGAGCCGCTGCGCGAAGTTCTGGCCAACGAGCGCAAGGGCCGGGGCCGGGTCGAAATCATTCCCCGGCAACCGGGTTACAAGACCATAACCATCGAATTGAAAGACACCTACACCATCTCGCCCGCCATCTATCAGGCGGTCCGTGCCATTCCCGGTATCCTGGACGTGCAGGAGATCTGATCTGCCTGCCGCCAGATCCGCTGTTCTATTTGATTATGCCTGGCTAAGCGCCACCCCCAGCCTGCTCACGCCGGCACCGGTCTGTCTGGTGTTTATTCACCGGACCGCGGCGGCGGTGGCAGCGGGTGAACTTGCGCTTGATGACCAACAATGGGATGCGCTTATCCGCCAGCGCCACGGGCCGCTGGGCCGCTATTTCGAGACCCTGGTCGCCACCCTGTTCGCCATCAGCCCCGAAATCGAGGCCTTCCATACCAACGTTCCGGTGCGCGACGGCAAGGCAACGATGGGCGAGTTCGATCTTTTATACCGCCACAGCGGCAGCTGGCAGCATCTGGAAATGGCCATCAAGTTTTATCTGGGCACCGGTGATCTGAGCCAGGCCCAGAACTGGCACGGCCCGGCCCGGCGTGACAATCTGGGCCGCAAACAGGAAAGAATGTCAGGCCACCAGTTACCACTTGCCCAAACGGATGCCGGGCAGGCTGCTCTCCGGCATTTGGAAATCGGCCGGATATCCAGCGAAGCCCTTGTGCTTGGCAGGCTTTTCCATCCCATCACAAACCGCGCAGCGGACACCCCCATCATGCCCGATGGCGTTGCTGAGGATCACGCCCGCGGCTGGTGGACGCGGGTTGGCGACATTGAGGCGACATCCGCAACCCATTGGCAGAAGCTGGCAAAACCGGAGTGGCTGGCTCCGCAGTATGACCGGCAGGCCTGCCGGTTGGTTGCACCGGTACCAGCGGACATTGCCCGGCCCACGATGTTCTGTCTGTATGAGCCGACCCAGGGTGGCGAGGTCAGCGAGAGCTACCGGCTGTTTGTGGTGCCGGATGACTGGGGGGACGTTAAATACGAAAGCGGTTCCTAAGCGCCAGACCGATCAGGAACAGGCACAATACGCCGATACCGCCGAGCCCAAAACCAACGATCAAATCCCCGACCGGCATATCCTTCATCAGTTCATTGCGGGCGGCACCCAGAAAGGGAAACAGAAACGACGCCGCTTTGATCAGGCCGTCACCGGCCTTGACGCAAAGCCCGGCAGCGGGGCAGGGCGCTAAATACATGGCTGAAAAAATCCAGCTCAAAAGCAGCGTCACCAGGGGGCGAGAGACGCTGCGTCCGAAATCGCTGAACCCCTGATAAAGATAACTCGCCACAAGCGACAAACCTGTGGTCTCATGGCCGCGCTTGGCGATCAGCTCACAGGCAAAAAAACATCTGCTCGCGGTCATGGTCGCGGGCTTCAACGGCCAGCTGTTTGAGGCGGCGGAATTTGTCGGCGTCCTCCGGCTGGCTTTGACGCGGCAGGGTGACATCGATGCCGTGCAGGGTCAGATGTTTTGAAAACTCCGTGCGGCGGAAATCAGGCGGTTTCAGGAAATGACTTTCTTCCAGCGACGTGGGTCCGTCAAACTTTACCCCGGTGAAATCGGCTGTGTCGCTGAAGACGGCGTTGTCGAACAGGGTTGATTTCTGAAAAAGGGCATTGCCGAAGCTTGTATAGCCTGAAAAGGCGGTCTTAAAGAAGTTGGCTCCGCCTGAAAAGGCGGCCTCAATGAAGTAGGCAGCGCCTGAAAAGGCGGCCTCACGGAAGTCGGCACTGCGTGAAAAGGCGGCCTCACGGAAGTAGGCATCGCCTGAAAAGGCGGTCTTAAAGAAGTTGGCATCGCCTGAAAAGGCGGCCTCATAAAAGGAGGCATCGCCTGAAAAGGCGGCGTCACTGAAGTCGGCAACGCCTGAAAAGGCGGCGTCACTGAAGTTGGCTAAGCCTGAAAAGGCGGCCAACCGGAAGTCGGCACCGGCCGAGAACTTAGTGCAGACAAAGGATACCCGTCCAGGAAATTTAGATTCCTGCGAAGGAAAGGGTTTCGGGGATCGTTATGTCGGAAAAATCGACGGCCCGGTTTTCATTCTCCGGCTTTCCGGCCCAGTCATTCCAGGCGTCGACGCCTTGCCCGGCGAGGGCGAGGGCTTTGTCGCTTTTTAGCGGCGGGTATGGTTCGGGTTTATCAGGTTCAGCCATATACACCTTCCAAAACAAGGTTCGCCGCCCTGATGGATTGTGTCAATAAATTATCACTCAGGGTTGCGTGTTTTGGTTAGCTTGCACCGGAACTGATAAATCCTCTTGCGGGGGTGGCAGCGCCCCTTAAACGCGCGACCTCGTCCTGTCAGTCCGGCCTCAGACCCTCACAGACCCTCGACAATCAACGCATTGGCGACCGAGGCTGACTGGCGCAGCGCCATGGGTCCCTTGTACATGTCCGAGGCATGCCAGGCCTTGACCTTCTCCATGGAGGGAAATTTGATGACCACGGTGCGGGCGAACGGCCAGTCGCCTTCCAGCACTTCCTGGGTGCCACCACGAATGACATATTCGCCGCCAAAGGCGTCGATGGTCGGCTCAACCTGTTTTTTGTATTCGGCGAAGGTTTCCGGGTCGGTCACATTGAGTTGTACGATCAGATAGGCAGACATGGGGCTCTCCAGATATAAATGTATGGGTTCAAAAAGGTAACCTGCTGGACTTGTTTTCAGGCTCGGGTTTATCACAGGTCATAGCCGAAGTCCTCGACAAAGGGTTTGAGTTGATCAAGCAGCGGCGCCATCTGCTCCGGGTAACGCTGCCAGCGAAATTTTGCCCGCTGGAACAGGGGTTCGGTCACCGACTGGTAGCTCGGTGTGTTGATGCGGCCCCGCGATTTGGCGTGGGCGGCCGGGTCCAGCACCGCCGGGTTCCAGGTCAGCCCTAAAAAGTCGAGCAGGGCGCGGGCTTCGCTTTCCAGGTCGGAAATCAGCGATTCGTAGCGCACCATGTACCAGGGCAGGTCGGGGATCTGCCCATAGGACTGCCACAGGCCCATGACCTGTGCGTAGCAATGGGCGGCATCGTCCAGGGTCAGGAAATTGGCCATGGCGTCGTTGAGGATGAACAGCTGCATGAAATTGCTGAGAACAACATCGCAGGGG
>JABMNT010000014.1 GCA_013203595.1 Rhodospirillales bacterium | reverse complement strand
GGGGTTGCACGGGTTACTGACTTTTTTCGCGGCGCAGGGATTGCACGGATTGCAGGCTTTCTTCGCCGCACAGGGATTGCAGGCGGCAGCAATTTGAATACCGGTCGATTTGGCAATCGCGGGTGCGTTTAGTGATATTGCGGCAACCCCGAAGCCGACGGCCATGGGAAGTACGGTTGTTGATAACAGCAGATGTTTTAGGTTTGGCATATTGGATCCTCCTGTGCGGGACAGAACGCGGCCTGCCCCCCCTTTAAGTTAAAATGAGTGAGCCAAGGATACCGGGCTTTAATGAAAGCGATAATAAATCTGGCTCAAATAAGCGTGATCTCGACGCGATGGGGTTCTATCTCGGTGGGATCGGTATACACTTGCCGGGACGGTTGAATGATCTGGAAAGCATATCCCCATGATTCTTGCGAAAAGACGGCGTAAACCATTCATCCGG
The DNA here is from genome assembly GCA_013203595.1 of Rhodospirillales bacterium. Taxonomy (GTDB): domain Bacteria; phylum Pseudomonadota; class Alphaproteobacteria; order Rhodospirillales; family Casp-alpha2; genus JABMNT01. Next base: position 2,350 of record JABMNT010000014.1, on the reverse strand, counting down.
TGGGCGGCGGGTCTCGCCCTGGTGTTTGGTTTTATTTCCACCGGCCAAGCCCAGACGGAAAAGCCGATAACCGGTTCGCCCCGCGTGTTGGAAGGCGATTTGCTGAGGGTTGGTGATACATTGGTCCGGCTCTACGCCATTGATGCGCCCGAGATGAAACAAACCTGTGAGGGGAAAACCCGGATTTACCCCTGTGGGGCGGTGGCGGCAACGGGGTTGATGGATTTGACGGCTGGTCTGACCTCGGTGACCTGTCAGCCCCGGGGAAAAACCGTCGACGGTGTGATCATCGCGTTATGCACGGACCCGCAGGGTTTCGATCTGTCCCGGCAAATGCTGTACACGGGATGGGCCCTGGCCCTGCCGGATGCCGAGATCGCGTTTCATCGGATTCAGGAAGAGGCGCAACAGGCCAAACGTGGCCTGTGGGCGGGTCATGTGGAGCGGCCGTGGAGATGGCGGCCTGAGCCAACGGCAAATTAGCAATCGGGCTCAATTGCATCTGCTGGAAGGGCTTAACTGTTCTGTGATGGCAATCACTGTGCATGGAGACGCAATCTGTGATGATGCTTCTTATATTCACAACCTCTCCTGAGCCGGGCCGTTTCACGCCCCGGCTTTTTTTTTGTTATTTTGGCGTTTCAAATTTGAGGCGCAGATAAGCCCGTGATAAAGTGCCGTGCCTGGCCGGTCTACGGCGGCGTTATGGTTTTGATAATGAGGAAAATTTTATGAGTGAATATCACGGTCCGCTTTCGCGTTTTACTGTTCTGGACTTAACACGGGTTCGGTCAGGCCCCACCTGTGTACGCCAGTTGGCAGACTGGGGGGCGAACGTTATCAAGATAGAAGCGCCGGAAGCCATTGACGCTGCCAAGGGCATGGGCGGGGCGCGCAGTGGTTCGGATTTCCAGAACCTGCACCGCAATAAACGCGGAATTACCCTGAACATGAAAGATCCGAAAGGTCTTGCCCTGTTTATGAAAATGGTGGCCACCGCCGATGTGGTGGTGGAAAATTTCCGACCGGACGTGAAAAACCGCCTGGGCATTGACTATGAATCCCTGAAGGCGGTGAACAAAGCGATCGTTCTCGGCAGCATTTCCGGTTTCGGCCAGGACGGTCCCTACGAGAACCGGCCGGGCTTTGACCAAATTGCCCAGGGCATGGGTGGGTTGATGTCGATTACCGGATTACCTGGCCAGGGCCCGGTACGGGTCGGCATTCCGATTGCTGACCTGACAGCCGGTATTTATTGCGCCCTGGGGATTTTGATTGCATTGCTGGAACGCGATGAGACCGGCGAAGGCCAGTGGGTTCAGTCATCCCTGCTGCAGTCGCAGATCGCCATGCTTGATTTTCAGGCGGCACGATGGCTGGTCAACAAGGAGGTGGCACCGCAGGCCGGCAATAATCATCCGACCAGCATTCCGACCGGTGTCTTCAAGACCGCTGACGGGCACATCAATATCGCCGCTGCCGGCGATGCCATGTGGGACCGGCTTTGCGATGTCCTCGGTGCCCCGGAAATGCACGATAATCCTGATTTTTCAACGGGGGAATCCCGCTCCAGCAACCGCAATGCGGTCAATTCCGCCATCGAATCCTACACCCTGAAAAAAACATCCAGCGAATGGATCGAGGTTCTGGCCAAGGCCGGTGTGCCGTGCGGCCCGATCTATTCCATTGATCAAATGTTTGCTGATCCGCAGGTCCGTCATCTGGCGATGGAGCATCCGGTTGATCATCCGACCCAGGGTAAAATCAATCTGGTGGGCCAGGCCATCGCCCTCAGCCGCCATACATCACGCAAGGGCGTGCCGACGCCAGAGCGGGGGCAACATACCAATGAAGTGTTGGAAAATCTGGGGTTAAGCCCGTCAGACATCAATGAACTGCGAAGTGGTGGCGTTATCTAGCGGGTCTGGACCGTCAGCGGATTACACCAGATTTCACCTCTGACCTGGCGAATGTTTACGCACAGGTCGGAGGCCGCGTTCTTGTTTTCAAGCGGCCCGACAAACAGATCAAAGACGACGCCCTGGTCGCCACCCGTATCGTTGAGCTGGATCATGGGTTGCAGGTCTTTAATCAGATCCGGGTGTTCCTCTTCGAGAATTCGCCATGCCTCGTTCACCTCTTCGCGGGTTTTGAAGGAGGTAAGCAGGACCCGGAAACTGCGGCTGGCGTGGTCGGATTCGAGAACGATGTCGAGCCCGTTGTGAACGGTGCCGTCGCCTTCAATGACGATTTGCCGTTGCTTCGGCGGACTCAGCCGTAAACGGGCGATCTGCTCGGGGTCGACACGCAGGGTGTAAGTGCTGTAGCGCGACAATCTGGATGAGAAGAG
>JABMNT010000179.1 GCA_013203595.1 Rhodospirillales bacterium | reverse complement strand
CGAAAGCTTCCCAAGCTTTAGACGGGGGTCCGATTCCCCTCACACGCTCCAATTTCCTCAAATAATGATCCGGTTTGCGTCCGGCGGCATCTTCGATTCGCGTTCCGTTGTTCTTTCGGTTGCCGGGTTGTTCGGAGGCCCGGTTGTCACCGACATAGCAACGGTTTTTGCCGGGGCTTACCGGCTGTATCTGGGTGGAGTCGGCGCCCGCGTTGGGGGCGGTATCATTGTATCCTTTGCCATGTTGGCTTTCGGGCGGTGTTTGACAGTTCTGGCAGATATTTCGCACCACAAGGAGATGGAAAAGTCCTTGGGCAAGGCCTGAACGATGCCGGATACGCCAACCTGCTAAAGTCAGAATTTCTTGCCACGATGAGCCATCAATTGCGCACCCCGCTGAATGCCATTCTTGGATTCAGCGGCATGATCCGTCTGGAATTCTTTAGGTTTTCCGGCACCAGAACTGGTACATGCCCTGGAAGGTATCGGGGTTGTCCTGTTCAAACTGATGCCACAGGGCGAGCGCGGTGGCTGGCGTCTGCTCCGGGTAGCTGTCCTCGAACAGCCGCAAACGGTGTGGATTCTCGATTTCAAAGCCCAGGAAGGTCAGCTCAAGGCGGGCCAGGGCATCGGCGATCTGCGGCAGGGTGAAGTTGTGCTCGTGGACATGAAACAACAGGTCCCGGCATTCGCTGAGGCTGTAAAAATCCCGCATGTTGAGCACCTTGGCCAGGGCCCGGTCGCCGCTGGCGACCCGCCCGATGATCTCCTGGCGGCAGCGGCGGATGTCATCCGGTGACGTCGTGTAGCCCCTGTCGGCAATCAGGGCACGGCCATCGATAACTGCCTTGCGGGCCAGTTCACTGTACAGGCCAATGCGCATCAACCCGCCCGGGCGCAGCAGATCAACAAGTACCTGCCAGCCGGCCAGGGGGTCGCCCAGGTGATGCAGGACCCCGACACTTTCGATCATATCAAACTGCCGCCCCAGACCGCCCAGTTCCATAATGTCGGCCTGCCCGTAGGTGATCGCGGTGATCCCCATTTCCCGGGTCTTGCGGCTGGCATAGCTCAGGCTGCTCAGGCTCAGGTCGATGGCCAGGACTTCGGCATCCTTGAACCGCGACTGGGTGTTCAGGGAAAGCTGGCCGGTGCCGCAGCCGGCGATCAGGATTTCCGGTTTGGCCGGCGACTGATAATCGCCCAGATCAAGCAGCAGCGGCGCCTTCTGCAGGGCATCTGCGATCACCTGGGCCTTGCCCGATTGCCCGGTATGGACCCAGCGGGGGTAGGGGTTTTCTTCATATTGGGCGCGCACCGACTGCGAGATCCTGTTTTCAATGGCGGTGAGCCGAGGGATTTGCGGGCGCAGGGTGCGTTCAGCAAGGGGTTCCGAGATCTGTCGCCGGATCAGGTCACCGACGGCGTCCTGATCCTTCAGCGCAAGTAGCTGTTCGGCGCCGTCCAGGCCATGGAGCGGCCGAAACGCGGCCAGGGCGGCAAGTGCGAGCGCAGGAATATCCTGGTTTTGCCGGACCCGGGCCGTGATCCGCCGGGCCAGGGCGGCGACCATGCCTGCTTCTTCCGCTGATTCCGCATAGACATATTCGTTGGTGAAGCAGTGCAGGGCGAGCGCCATGGCAAACGGCAGGGCGGCTCCGTCGCCGCTGTCACCGGCATCGGCATCGTCCGCCGCCACCATCTCCAGCAGGTCATGACGCAGGCGGGTGAGCATGGCTTCAATTGCCAGATCATTGACCGGGCATAAACTTATGAGTCGCAGGAACAGCGGGATCGATGACAACCGGGCAGCGCAGTCTGTGAAGGATGGCCTTTCACGATCACCGGCAGCGGCCTGTTCGACAAGCCGGGTAAAACCGGGCAGGCAGTGCAGAGCGCTGAGGATCGGATTTACAACAAGCCCGGGATTTACCGTCGGATGTTCGAGAACGTGAAGGAGGTCCTGCAGCAGGTTGTTATCCACAGAACTGAAGACCATCGCCCGTAAGGCGCGCGCCATGCCGGCCCAGGCACTTGTGTTTTCCGGATTGAGCGTAGCGGCCCGGCGATGGCAATCAAAGGCGTCGAGTTCGCGGCCGAGTTCCTGCAGGACTATGCCGAGATTATAGTGGGCATCGGCATAATCAGGGTTTATCGACAGCGCCCGGCGATAACCGGCGATGGCCGCATCAAGCTCCCCCAGTTCGTAAAGTGCTGCGCCCAGGTTGCAATGGGCTTCAAGGTGGTCCGGGTTGACGGCGAGGGCCGCCCGATAGCTGGCAACAGCATCATCCAGCGCGTCCATCTCCTGATGTGCGTTTCCGAGATTGTTATGGGCATCGGCATCATCGGGATCTATGGAAATCGCCCTGTGATAACTGGCGACAGCCTCCGCGTGCCGTCCCTGCGCCTTGAGCACATTTCCCAGATTATTATGGGCTTCCGCATAATCGGGCTTGATCGCGATGGCCTTGTTGTAGCTTGCAATGGCCTCGTCCCCTTTGCCCATCTCAGCTAGTACATTCCCCAAATTGTTGTTCGCTTCGACATGATCGGGCATCACCGCCAGGGCGGCCTGGTAGCTGGCGGCAGCTTCATCAAGCATACCCGATTTTTGCAGCAGGGCGCCGAGATTGCTGTGGGCGTCTGCATAATCAGGGTTTACGGACAGGGCTTTGCGATAATGGATCGCGGCTTCGTCAGGCTTGTCCAATTGCTTGAGTGCGTTGCCAAGATTGTTATGGGCGTCCGCATAGTCGGGATTTATCATAAGTGCCTGGCGGTAGCTGGTAACGGCCCTGTCGAGCTGTCCCTGGTCCAGAAACACATTGCCAAGATTGCTGAGGGCATCGGCAAAGTCGGGTTTCAGGGCAAGGGCTTTTTGGTAACTGGCCTTTGCGTCCTCCAGCTGGCCCAGTTCATGAAGGGTGGCAGCAAGATTGTAGTGGGTATCCACATGATCCGGTCGTACGGCAAGCGCCCTGCGGTAACTGACGACAGCTTCGTCCTGCTTTTCCTGTAGCTTGAGCAGGTTCCCCAGATTGAACAGGGCATCCGCATGGTCGGGTTTTGTGGCAACGGCCTGGCGGTAACTGGTGACAGCTTCGTCCAGGTCGCCCCGTGCCTTGAGCACAAGCCCCAGATTGCTGTGGGCGTCTGCATAATCGGGTTTAACCGCAATGGCCCTTCTGATCAGCTCAACGGCGCTGTCGCTGTCGCCCTGTTGATGGGAGATCACGCCCAGAAACTGCAGGGCGACCGGCTGCTCAGGGTCGATCTCCAGAACCTGCTGAAATGCTGTTTTGGCTTCAGCCGTGCTGGCGTCGCGCAGATGCTGGATGGCAAGGTTCAGGGCCTGTTGGATGGCCACCGTCGGTGGGCCGGACAAAGCTGATGCGGATGCGCCGGTTTTTGCAGTTTTGACGGCCTTGTCGCTAAGCTTCTTCTGGCGGCGTCTTTCGGCTCTGTTCATGGTCTTCCTCTTTGCAAACGACAACGGTATCCCTGACTATAACCGGCTTTGCGCAATACCCAACCACCGACGACGGGTCGTCATCACATTTGCCAACCGGATCGCCATTTACGCAGTTGCGCTGCGGGCATGCCGAGGTAGCTATTTTAGGCAAAGCCTTTGTGAACGAGCAAGCGCCGGATTGGTCTGATTCAGGCGCTCCAGAATTTTCCTGATCGCGATATCCTGCTGTTTGCAGTGGCACCGTGCCGGTAACCCGGGGTGCCAGCTACCCCCTGAAATAGTGGGGCGTCATGCCCTTTACCCCGGCTCTGACTTCAAACAGGCCGCCGGCCTGTGGCTGGCCTTTCCATTCCGAATCAGCCATGCCGACGGATGCCGTCGAGACATAGATAATGTCCAGATCAGGACCACCAAAAGTCACGTTCGAGCAGCGCGCCACCGGCATTTCGATGGAGCGGTCGTGGCGGCCATCGGGATGGAAGCGGCTGATTTTCCAGCCTTCCCAATGGCCAATCCACAGGCCGCCATCGGCATCCGTTGTCATTCCGTCGGGGTAGCCGTCGGCTTCATTGAAAGTAACAAACACCCGTTTGTTGGAGATTGCGCCGTCAGCGGCCAGGTCAAAGGCGTAAACGGTGCGGGCATTGGATTGGGTATGATAGAGGGTTTTGCCATCGGGGCTGAAGGCCGGGCCGTTTGTGACCCCATAGTCGCTGTCCCAGCAACTGACGCTCATATCGCCATCAAGTCTGTACAGCGAGCCTGATGAGCGCAATTGGGCATCGTCCATTGTGCCGAACCAGAGGCGGCCTGCAGGGTCAACTTTTGCATCATTGAGGCGGTTGTCGGGAAGGTTTGGCTCCGGGTCCAGCTGCATGACCGGAACCAAGGAGGTAGGGTCAAGGAAGCCGATACCGTTTTTCAGGCCGGCGACCAGTCCGCCGCTGTCGCGCTCAACGACCCAGCCAATCATTTCCGGCATCGACCAGCTTTCTTTGCTTCGGGATTCAGGCGTGTAGCGAAACAGGCGTTTGCCGATGATGTCGACCCAGTACAGGGCCTGTTGCCCTGGCGACCAGTGTGTACCCTCACCGAGAGCCGCTTTCTCATCCCAAACACAACGAATTTCCGTCGCCATATGTGACTGCCCCTACATATGTTTCCGCTGTGGCCGGTTAGCGCTTGTCCCAAACGGCACGCACCTGGTCCGATAATGCCATGGGATCAAACGGCTTGGCAATCACGTCGAGGGCGCCCAATTCCTTATATCTCTGAATTTCCGTGGGCAGGACTTTGGCGGTCAGAAAGACCGCCGGCGTATTGACCAGACTGTCGATTTTACGAAGTGCTTCAAGGGTTGCCGGGCCATCCATGCCGGGCATCATAACGTCAAGCAGGATCATGTCCGGCTCAAACGCTGGTCCGTTTTTGATGGCTTCCGGGCCGGATCCGCAAACCATGACTTCAAAGCCACCAACGTGCTCAAGCGCTAGCTTGGCAACTTTCTGAATATCAGGTTCGTCTTCGACGTATAGAATCTTTTTAATTTCGTCGCCCATTGTCGCCACCCTTTGTAAGCCTCTTCAGTGGCTCCGTCTGCTGACACGAAACTATTAAGCGGGCTTCCTGCATCGACAGCAAGCAAAAATAGGCGAATTTCCGTCCGCCCATATGAACAGGTGTTTCAATTTCCAAGCTATTTGGCGGTTAACTCATCGTCTGCGCGTGTGTCCAGTTCGCTGATAACGGCCGTTGTCCGGCCCATGGGCTTGAACCCCATCTGATCGTCAACACGAATTGTCGCCGGGCGTTGCAACATCCGCCAGCCGATGAAAACGGCGAGAACGGCGGATATGGTGCCACAGAAGACAAACAATCCAGCGGCTCCCAAAACTTGCATAAACTGGGAGGCGGCAATCGGTCCGACCACGGCGCCCAGGCCATAGGCAATCAACAACCCGGCACTGACCGGAACCAGATCATCGGACTTCGCATAGTCGTTCGTATAGGCGACGCAAATGGGGTAAAGGGTAAAGGAAACACCGCCGAACAGAATTCCGATGGCGACAATTCCGACGCTGTCAACGACCGTCTGGTTCATCATCAGCAGGCAGGTTGCCAATGTTCCGATCGCCGTTGCCAGAATGACAAACCGCCGGTCGATGACATCGGACAATTTGCCGAACGGCCACTGCAGAACCAGCCCGCCGACAATCACCGCGCCCATAAAACGGGTGGTTTCACCGACATCCAGGCCGGCCAGCTGGGCATAGGAGGCCCCCATGCCGTAGAAAGAACCGAGCAGGGCACCCGATGCCATGCAGCCGATCATGCCGGTTGGTGAAATTGCATAGAGCTGCCTGAGTTTGAGGCGCACGGGTTTCGGTAATTCAGGGGGGGTCACATGAATGAGGGCGACGGGAACGACGGCCAGGGATACCAGGACCGAGGTCAGGATATACAGGCTGTAGCCGGACGTATCGGGGATATTCAAAAGGAACTGGGCTGCACCCTGGAACAGATAAACGGCAACCTGATAGATGGCAAACACCTGGCCGCGAATCTGGTTGGTTGATTTTGCGTTAAGCCAACTTTCCGTGCACATATACATGCCGACAATGCAGAACCCTTGAATAAACCGCAGGCCGCCCCAAAACCAGGGGTCAATGAAAAATGGATGCGCCAGAGCGGCGACCGACAAAATTGATCCCAAGGCTGTATAGGCGCGAATATGGCCGATGGTGGAAATCAGTTTGTGCGCATAAACAGGTCCGATAACCAGGCCGAAAAAATAGGCCGCCATCACAAACCCGACGGTCTGGGATGAAAAACCGGCATCGCCCATGCGCAGGCCGAGCAGGGTCGTCAAGGCCCCGCTGCCCAACATCAAAAGAATCAGGCCTGCCATCAGAGAGCTGACGGATTTGAGTGTTTGAAGCATTGCAAATCTCCATTGGCGATCCGCAAACCTCATTTCCGATGGATGCAAATAGCGGGTCCGTGTAATCCTGAATGTATGAGCGTACAATACCTTATTTCAAACCTCCGTCGAAGAGGAGATTTCAAGGGCTTGGGGTGCTGGCTTGCATTGTGGCCGGGTGACGCTAATCTTGCGGAAATTCATTTTAAAGGCGTTGTCTCAAATGTCAGCAAGTGGTTCCCGGAAAGTTGTGATCGCGGCTCTGGTGGGTAACGGCTTGATCGCGGTTACCAAATTTGCCGCTGCCTTCTATACGGGCAGTTCGGCCATGTTCAGCGAGGCGGTCCATTCCCTTGTCGACACTTCCAACCAGGCGCTCATTCTTTATGGCCTGGGCCGGGCCAGCCGGCCGGCCGATGACACGCACCCCTTTGGCTACGGCATGGAGTTGTATTTCTGGACCTTTGTGGTCGCCGTGTTGCTGTTTGCCGTGGGCGCCGGGGTGTCGATTTATGAGGGTGTGATTAAAATCAACAATCCGCACGCTATCGGCAATGTTTTCATCAATTATCTGGTGCTGGCATTGGCCTTTGTGTTTGAAGGGGTGGCCTGGTTTATGGCCTTCAAGGAATTTCGCTCACGCAAGGGCCGCCTCGGCTACTTTGATGCCTTCAAGGAAAGTAAGGATCCGGCCGTGTTTACGGTCCTGCTCGAAGATACGGCGGCGACCATCGGTCTGTTTATTGCCTTCGTCGGCATCGCCTGTTCCCAGGCCTTCGATATGCCCGTATTGGATGGTGTTGCATCGCTGGTGATTGGCCTTGTCCTGGCCAGCGTCTCGGTGATATTGGCGATTGAATGCAAGGGACTTTTGCTTGGTGAAAGTGCCAAAAGTTCGGTTGTCCGGGGCATTCGGGCCATCGCCGAGGCACATGACGGTATTTTGGGGGTCAATGAGCTTCGCACCATGCATCTGGGACCGGAAGAAATTCTGGTAAATATGAGCCAGTTGCAAAATTCTTGTTTTCCCGCGTAACTTTTCTCTCTAAATAATCTTGCGCCGATACGATTCGTCCTTTTGCAGTTGAGATTTTCTAAAAAGGGAGTTTTGATGAT
>JABMNT010000178.1 GCA_013203595.1 Rhodospirillales bacterium | reverse complement strand
GATGATGATTTCAGGTTCCAGAGCGAGGGCCCGGGCAATGGCGATACGCTGGCGCTGGCCACCTGAAAATTCGTGGGGGAACCGGTCCGCATGGTCGGCAACCAGGCCAACGGCATCGAGCAGTTCCAGTACCCGGGCCCGGTAACGGGCCTTTGCCATGACATCCCGATGAATCCGCCAGGGTTCCGATACAATATCGAAAACGCTCATGGTTGGATTGAGCGAGGCAAAGGGATCCTGAAAAACCGCCTGGAACCTGCGCCGCAGTTTCAGCAGGCGGTCACCGGAAAGACTGAAAATATCTTCCCCGTCCAGGGTCGCGGTGCCACTGGTTGGCGGGATCAGTTTAAGCAGCATATTGGCGACCGTGGTTTTACCGGAACCCGACTCGCCAACAATCCCCAGCGTCTCGCCGGCAAACAGATCGAAACTGATCCCGTCAACGGCTTTGACAACCAGTTCCGTATCACGCGAAAACAGACCGCTTGTCACCCCGAAATGCTTGGTCAGGTCACGCACTTGAAGGACCGGCTTCGGCGCTTTGTCGGGATCGGCAATCTGCCGGTACGGCCCGCGCCCGGGGATCGCCGCCATCAGGCGTTTGGTATAGGGATGCTGCGGATGGGCATAAATTTCATGCACCGGTCCTGTTTCGACAATCTCGCCCTGGTGCATGACGATCAGCCGGTCGGCAACTTCGGCGGCAACACCGAGATCATGGGTGATCAGGATCAGGCCCATGTTCTGTTCGTTGCGCAATTCAATCAGCAAGTCGAGAATCTGTGCCTGAACGGTTACATCAAGGGCGGTTGTCGGCTCGTCGGCGATCAGGATTTCCGGCTCCAGCGCCAGCGCCATGGCGATCATGATCCGCTGGCGTTGACCGCCGGAGAACTGGTGCGGGTAATCGTTGGCGCGGCGTTCCGCGTCGGGCAACTGGACCCGCTCGAGCAGGGCAACCGCACGCTTGCGGGCTTCCTTGTTGTCAAAGCCGCGATGCACCTGAAAGCATTCGGCAATCTGCCAGCCAACACTGTAGACGGGATTGAGATGCGCCAGGGTGTCCTGAAAAATCATCGCGATCTTGTCGCCCATCAGGTCGCGGCGCGCGGAATCGGAAAGTTCAAACAGATTGACCCCGTCCAGATGGGCGCTGCCGCCGCGGATAAAGCCCGGCGGACTGTCGAGTATGCCCATGATCGCAGCCGAGCTGACACTTTTCCCGGAACCGCTTTCACCGAGAATGGCCAGGGTCTCGCCCCGGTACAAATCGAAGCTGATGCCCTTGACCGCATCAAACTCGCCGGCGCCGGTGCGAAACGCCACGGCCAGGTCCCTGACCGACAGAATGGGCGACGGTTGTTCACTCATGGCCATCTCCGGCAATTTCCAGGCGCCAGCGCTGCACCGGATCAAGGGCAATCCGGACCCAGCCGGACAACAGGTTGAGAGATAGCGTCGAGCACATGATAAACAGGCCCGGCAGGAACGCCAGCCACCACGCCGACTGCAGGTAATTGCGGCCCTGGGCGACCATCAGTCCCCAGGTGATTTCCGGCGGCTGAATGCCGATACCCAGAAAGCTCAGCGCCGATTCGCCGAGCATGACAAAGGCGAAATCGAGGGTCGCGATGGTCGTCAGGGTCGGCAGGATCAACGGGGTGATATGGCGAACAATGATCCGCGTGGTACTGGCGCCCATGACATGGGCCGCCGAAACAAACAACCGCTCCCTGATCTCAAGCACTTCAGCCCGGGCGGTACGCATATAGATCGGCATCCGCGTAATCCCCAGGACAAACACCAAATTCATGACACTGGGCTCAAACATATAGAGAATGACGACCGCGATCAGCAAGGATGGAAAGCTCATGATGACATCGGCGATACGCATGATAAAGCCGCCGACCCAGCCGCGCGAAAACCCCGAGATCAGACCCAGGGTGCCGCCGACCAGCATCGAAAACAACACCGCGCTGGCGGCAATGGCCATGGTGTTCTGACTGGCCACGATCAAGCGCGCAATCATGCTGCGGCCAAGCGCATCGGCGCCCAGAATATACATCCAGCCGCGTTCAAGGGTAAACGGCGGAAAGTTACGGGCGCGCAGGTTCAGCTTTGTTGCCGTATCACCAAGCAGCGACGGGCCAATGACCGCAAAGACAATAATGACAATCAGGAAAACTGCGGAAAAGAAGGCAAATTTATCCCCCCACAAAAGACCCAGCAGATGCATCCCGCGACGGGGCGACGGGGGCAGAACCGGGGTGACGGGTGTTTGGTTGACCATTTTATTTATGCCGGATGCGCGGATCGAGAATCGCATAGGCGATATCGACGGCTATATTGATAGACAGGATAACGATTGCCGTCACCAGGATGGATGTCTGGATGACGGCGAAATCCCGTTGAATGATTGAATCGATCATCAGTTTTCCGATGCCGGGCCAGCCGAAAATCGTCTCAACAATGACCGCACCATTGGCGATGCCGGCGGCCTGGTCGCCGGCCACCGTGATCACCGGAAGCATGGCGTTGCGCAGGGCATGAATGAATATCACCGCGCGCTCCCTGACACCTTTGGCCCGGGCGGTTTTGACATAGGCGGAACTGAGCACCGTGATCATGGAACCGCGAACCACCTGCACCAGCAGGCCGAACGGGCGGATGATGAGGATGGCAATCGGCATGATCCAGGTCAGCGGCCCTCCCATGCCGGACGTCGGCAGCCATCCCAGGGTCACCGAAAACAAAAGGATGGCGGATATGGCGACCCAGAAATCAGGGGCGCTGGCGCCGGCAAGCGAGGCAATGCTGGCGACCCGGTCAAACACCCCGCCGGGCCGATAGGCGGCCAGGGAGCCAATGACGATGGATGACAGCAGGGCGATAATCATGGCCACCGCCGCCAGTGACAGGGTAACCGGTATCGCTTCTAGCACGACATCGATGGCCGGGCGTTGCTTGCGAATGGACTCGCCCAGATCGCCATGGGCCAGGTCAACCACGTAACGCCCGAACTGGACGTATATGGGGTCATTCAGGCCATGCTTTTCGGTAAATTCCTGACGCGCTTCCAGGGTTGCGTCTATGGGCAGGTAGAGGTTTCCGGGATCGCCGGTCAGGCGGGCCAGGAAAAACACCAGAACCAGCAGTCCGGCGAGCGACAGAAAGCTGTGGAGGGCGCGTTTGGTTAAATATTTATGCATGGATTGCCGGTGCCTTGGAAAAAAGCCGGACCCCGATCACACAAACGCGTGATCGAGGCCCAACCTGCTCAACGAGCAATGCGCTATTTGAACTTTACCTGCGCAATCTGCAGTTCACTGTTCATGGAAATCGACGGCGTGAAATCGAGACGCGCATTGATTCGCGAAAAGCCAACCATATGGAACATCTGCACGTCCGGCACGATGTCTTCGTGCAGCCGGCGCATCACTTCCTGCCACAACTTGCGACGCTCATCACCGGTTGCCGCACTGGCCGCAGCTATTCCGTCGTCAACCTGCTTGTCACAGGTTGTCGACTGCGGACCTTCACAGGCGTACTTGAAGTAGACAGAGAACACAGCGTCGCCGCTGTTGTTGTCATGCTGGCCCTGCTGCAAAACCGGACCCCGGTCTTCCGCAAACGGCCGCGTGTAGCTTTCCACCCAGGAGGCCACTTCAACCATCTTCAGCTTTACGTTGAAGCCGACGTCACTGAGCATTGCATGCATGGCTTCCATGGCTTCTGTGGCGTTCGGATACATGTTCAGACGACCCCGCATCAGGATCTCGGTGTCGACCTTGACGCCATCAGCTTTGGCCTCGGCCAGAAGCGCTCTGGCTTTTGCCGGATCATAAGGCCATGGCTTGAGCGACGGATTGTGGCCGTTGATGCTGGGGACCACAATCTGCGTCATCGGCATAACCCCTTCACTGAAAATACTTCCGCGCAGTGCATCCAGATCGATGGCATAGTTCATGGCTTTGCGAACCCGGATATCATCCAGCGGCGGCTGTGACATATCGATACGCAGGCGTGAGGTTTCAGAGTTGAAATAGCTGAAATCCAGGGCCTTGTCGGTGGCATCCTGCAACGCAATATTCGGAGCAATATCGGCTTCATTGGCCTTGATCATGGCCGCCCGAACCGCTGACTCGCTGCGCCAGATGTAGCGCGCGCCTTCGGCCTCGGGCTTGGCGCCCCAATAGCCGTCAAAACGCTTCAGGACAACGTCCTGGCCGGGGTTCCAGCTGACAAACTCGTAAGGGCCGGTGCCAACCGGTTGACGCGAGCCTTTTGTCGGCTGCATTTTCGGGCCGGACATCACCATAACGCTCATGAGCGCCGGTAAAATCGGCTGGGTGGTATCGGTTTTAACCTCGAGCGTATAATCACCGATCGCTTTCGGCGAAACTTTGATATTGCCGAAAAATTTTAGACGAATTTCACAGTCCTGCGTCGGATTGAGGTTGCGGTTGATGGCAATCACCGCCGTCGCCGCATTGAAATCGGATCCGTCATGAAACTTGACGCCTTCGCGCAGGGTAAACTGCCAGGTCAGTTTGTCTGTCTGTTTCCAGGCAGTCGCCAGACGTGGTTTGATCGATCCGTCCTTGGGGTCAACTTCGATCAGCGTTTCGACAATGTTCTGTTTGACAATCCGGCCCACATTGGACCGTGTGGCTTCACACGGGTCAATGACATCAGGCTCTTCGGACAAAACCACCGTAACCGTTTTGCCCGCAGCCATCGCCGGCGTAATTGCTGATATAGCAAGTGCCGTACCCAGCAAGCAGGAAGCTAAGTATTTCATCTTCGTACTCCTCCGTTTTGGTTTATTAATGAAAGTCTGCAAGGCGCAAACTTCCCTCCCTTCATTGGATGGCTGTGCTGCCATCGATGAATTCCTATCGAAGCGGAGACCGCTGAGGGGTCTTTTTGCCCCGTCCCGCATCTTTCCCGAACCGGGAACTGATCCGGCGGATGCGGCCAGGCCATTTCGGCAGCCTTCGCTCAGTCTAACATAAAAGTGCAGGCAGGCTGCAACTGGGGTGCCGGGATATGCGCCGGCTCCCGACTAAAATCGCCTCTCCACACATATTGGTAAATATTTGTCATAATTTGGATAGATTAGGTTTTTTCAGTAAAATATCAAGCTTATTATTTACCGGCCCTGACGGGGCAGGCCCTGTCCGGCAGTCACCGGCCCGATACCGCCGGTTCCTTGGCTATTTTCGGATCGCCGCTGCCATCAGCAGGGTTGAGACAAAAATCACACCACCGCCGAGCAGTGTCGAGGCGGTCACCGCTTCACCAAAAAGCAAATAAGCGAGCAACGCCACAGCGGGCAGGCGAAGGAAATCAATGGGGGCGATATGGGAGACGTCGGCAAGGGCCATGGCCCGGGTGATCATCGCCATATTCAAGGCGCCGACACCCCCCTGCAGGGCCAGCAAAGCCAGTTGCTGCCAGGACGGCGTGGTCCAGAACCAGTACACGGGGATCGCCGCCAGCGGCACGGTGACAATCAAATTCCAGGCGATCAGCGTTTCCGTGGAATCCCGGGCCGACATGCGTTTCAGCATCAGATGAATGACAGCCGCGATCATGGCGCCGCCGACCGCATAGAACAGGGCCGGGGAAACCGGACCTGATCCGGGCCGAATGATCACCAGCACACCGACAAAACCGAAGATCACGGCAATCACCCGGCGCAACCCCGGTTGTTCCTTCAAAATTGCCCAGGCACCGAGCGTCACAAAAACCGGCGTGGTAAAGGCAATCGCGGTGACGTCCGCCAGCGCCGCTTCGGCAATGGCCAGAAAGAAGGCGACCAGGGACAGTATTTTCAGGGCCGCACGGAGCAGATGCAGCCATGCATAATTGCTTTTCAGAACGGACGACTTGCGCAGGATCCAGGGCGAGATGAAGAGCAGTCCGAACACGCTCCGGAAAAAGACAATCAGGAACGGGTGCAGATCCTGTGTCAGCAGACGCACCATGATCGTGTCGGCGGCACTTAAACCGGCGGCACCGATCATCAATGCGGTGGCCAGATAGACATGTCTCTGTGTCGGTTGTGTCACGGTGGCGACCTGCTTTACCTATCTGTTGCCGAAGCACCGGCTATGGGTCTATGGAACGGGCTGTTATATCACGACGACAGAGGCAGAAAATTCCGGCCCGGGCCGCGAAGGATCCCGACAGGTGCCGGAGTCAGAGTTTTAAGTGCACGACCGGTTCTAATACCAATGCCAATCGACGACCAGTGAAAAGCAGCCGGCGTTGCCGAGGGTTGTTTCCCGGGGCAGGGGGAAGTAGATTCAGGCCATGAACAGAGCTGAAAAACGTCGCCAGCAGAAGCTGGCCAAAAAGGCCGCCGGCCGCTCCCCCAGACATCAATCGCCCGCCAGCCAGGAGCGCCTCGATCTGGCCCTGCAGCATCATGCCGCCGGCCGCCTGGCCGAGGCCGGGCAGTTGTATCAGCAGATTATTGAGGCCGACCCCCGCCACCCGGTCGCCCTGCAGTACCTGGGGGTGCTGGCCCACCAGACGGGGAAAAACGAGATTGCCGTTGATCTGATCAGCCAGGCGCTGGCGATCAAGCCCGATTACGCGGAAGCGCACGGCAATCTGGGGGTTACCCTCAATGCCATGGGGCGCCAGTCCGACGCCGTCGCCAGTTACCGCAGCGCCATCGCCCTCAAGCCCGGCTACGTGGAGGCCCATTACAATCTGGGCATCGTGCTGCACCAACTGGGCGAGCTTGATGCGGCCATCGCCAGTTACCGCTGCGCCGTCGAGCTCAAACCCGATCACGCCGAGGCCCATGGCAATCTGGGCAACGTGTTCAAACAGACAGGCGCGCTCGACGCCGCCGTCGCCTGCTACCAGCGGGTCATCGCGCTCAGACCCGACAAGGCCGAGGCGCATAGCAATCTGGGCGTTGCCTTCAATACCCTGGGCCGCTGGGACGCCGCCGCCGCCAGCCTGCGCCAGGCCATTGCCATCAACCCCGGCTACGCCGAGGCCCAAAACAATCAGGGCAATGTGCTGGCCAATCAGGGCCGGCTCAGT